>URKU01000001.1 GCA_900548515.1 uncultured Collinsella sp.
GGGAGACGGCGAGTTAGCCGGCAGGTCGGCATGTCAATCCTGGTCTAACAGAGCCTTAAATTTTGTTGCTCAACATTTGACACTCTGGGCGTGGTAACTTTTTTACCAACAGGTATGATTATTGTCATGTGCGCCGCGCCTGCCTGCCGGGTTGCGGCGCACTTGTGACAGCCTTTGACACCCTTGGAGCGTGTACTGTGGATATAACCACAAAAAGCGTTCGGGGGGGGGGTGCTCACCCGCGAGCAATTCCTCCCGCATGAGATGCGCATCGTCGCTGCCCTTCGTATGCAGGGCGCAAGCGACGAGCAGGTCATTGTACGCGTAAAGAGCGAGAACCTCTTTCAATATCCCACGGAGCGCATGGTCGCCAATCGCGCAACCGTGTGCCTTCGCCGCCTTGACGCCACGGTGCCCACGGACGCCGTATGCGCCGCGCGCGGCATCGACCCCAAAACCGCCGTCGAGGCTGCGTCATCCCTAACCAGGCTTATGGCATCCGGCACTCCCACGCAGGCGGACCAGGCCATCTTCTACAGCATGATCTGCCGCTACGATATCGTGCGCGAGCTCGTGCTCGTCGAGGTAGGGGAGCGCCTACAAAACTTCGATTATGCCTTTACGGCGGTTGACCTCAACGCCTTTATGACACGCTTTACCACGGAGTATCCGGACGCGGCCCGCTGGACTGAGGCCACGGTCAAGCGCATTAAGGGCTCGCTCCGCCAGACGCTCCGCCATGCTGGCCTTATCGGCGAGGGCCTGGGCCCGGAGTCCGAGCGCCTGTCACCACTCTTCCTCGATTCCGATGTCGAGCGAGCCTTGGTTCAGCTGGGCGAGCAGCCGCTTATCGCGGCCCTTACCGGCAGGGCGGTGATGTAGCGTGGCTCCCGTCAAAAGCGCCGTCGACCCTGTTATCACCCCGGCGACCGATCTCACCACCAATATCGGCATCCATTCCCGCAAGAGCGTCGTGGCGGCGCATGCCCGCTCCGAGCGCGCCTGTCAGGAATTTGAGCGCCGTGCGCAGCTTCTGCGCGAGTGCCTGTGCAGCGAGGACTTTTTGGCCAACAAGGGCATAGGCAATGAGATCGGCTTCCACACTTTTTGCTATGACCCCGCGCTGGAGTTTGAGGCGCGTGCATTATTTGACACCCTTTCATGCGATGCCGAGGCCGACAAGCTTCCGTGCACGCTCAAGGTCGTGAACCTTTACGACGCCGTGCTGGCAATTCTCGAAAAGCGCCGTGTCCTCAAGGCTATCCCGCGCCAAGAGGAGCGCCGCGGTACCCAGCGCGTGCTCGAGGACGTGGCCAAGTTCGCCTCGCCCGAGAAAGTTGCCGCGTACATCCTTGAGCAGACCGAGCCGTTCGCGCCCGGAGACGTCATTCTCCTCACCGGTGCAGGTGAGGTCTTCCCGTTCTTTCGCATGCACACGCTTCTCCACTGCATGCTTGCGGATTTTGATGAGGTGCCTGTGGTCGCCGCCTATCCGGGCAGTTTCAACGGCTCTTCTTTCCAGCTCTTTAACCGTCTGCCGGCCGACAACTACTACCGCGCCATCGATATCTCGTAAGCACGGCTCCCCGCAGGCATGTCCCTGTCGCCGGTAACAACCCTATGCCATAACGTTCCCAAACCCAAAGGAGCACCCATGGACAACATGATCATTCGCGACCTCTTTGCAAAAGACATCAACCGCTCCATCAACGGCGTGGTCAAGGTCCAGGATTCAAAAGATGGGTCCATCCGCCAGGAGCTTGACGAGTACGTGGTGACGCGCGAGTTGCAGAGGCATTTTGCCACGTTCTTCAAGGCCTACGGCGATGCCATCGATGTGCGCACCGACAAGATCGGCGTGTGGATCAGTGGCTTCTTCGGTTCCGGTAAATCGCACTTCCTCAAGATGCTGAGCTACCTGCTCGAGAATCGCCAGATCGGTGGCAAGAGCGCCATTCGCTACTTTGACGGCAAAATCGTCGACCCCATGGTCGCGGCTGCCATGGAGCGCGCGTGCTCGGTGCCCACGCAGGCCATCCTCTTTAACATCGATAGCAAGGCGGGCCAGTGGAAGCAGGGTGATACGGCTCCCACGGCGCTGCTTCGCGGCTTTGAGCGCATGTTCTACGAGGCGCGCGGCTTCTACGGCGAGGACCTCAAGCTTGCAAAGCTCGAGGACTACATCGATTCCCTGGGCAAGACCCGGGAGTTCCGCGAGGCCTTTGAGCGCGTCAACGGCGAGTCTTGGCTCCAGACCCGCGATACCTACAGCTACTTTGAGGACGACGTCGTCGAGGTGCTGCAGAGCGTGCTCGGCATGAGCGAAAAGGCCGCATGGAACTGGCTCGAGGGTTCTGAGGACGAGGTTTTGGCCCCTGATGTCTTTGCCAAAAAGGTCAAGGACTACGTAGACGCTCAGGCGGCGGCCCACGGCGGCAACTTCCGTTTGCTCTTTATGGTCGACGAGGTGGGTCAGTTTATTACAAACGACAAGGACCTAAGCCTTATGCTGAGCCTTCAGACCATCGTCGAGGAGCTGGGTGCCGCCTGCGGTGGCCGCGTGTGGGTGATGGTTACGAGCCAGGAGGCCATCGACAACCTGAGCCTGCCCGTGGGCAACGACTTTTCAAAGATCCAGGGCCGCTTCAATACCCGCCTTTCGCTCTCCAGCTCCAGCGTGGACGAGGTCATCCAGTGCCGTGTGCTCGAGAAGACCGCGCCGGCGGCCGATATGCTTGCACAGGTCTACGAGCAAGACGCCGCCGTGCTTAAAAACAACTTTACCTTTGAGGGTGGCTCGCGCTCCGACCTTGCCGGCTACGCCAACTCCAAGGATTTTGTGGCCAGCTACCCGTTTGTGGGCTACCAGTTTAAGCTCCTGCCCGACGTGATGACCGAGGTGCGCAAGCACGGTGTCAAGGCCAAGCACATGTCAACGGGCGAGCGCTCCATGCTGAGCGCGTTCCAGGAGAGCGCTCAGGCCATCCAGTATGACCAGACCGGTGCACTCGTGCCGTTCTGGTGCTTCTTCGACACTATCTCCAAAGACCTTGAGCACGGCATCAACCAGGTGGTCGACCGCGCGGTCCGTGCGGCCGAGGACGCAAAGGGCCTTGAACCCTACGACGTTCAGGTGCTCAAGCTCCTGTACCTGATTCGTTACATCGGCTACGTTAAGGCCACGGTCGAGAACATCTCCATCTTCATGATCGACGGCCTCGACGTGGACATGCGCGCCCTCAAGGACCGCGTCAAGGAGTCCCTTGCCCGCCTGGAGCGCGAGAACTACGTGGCACGCCAGGGCGATGCCTATAGCTTCCTCACCGACGAGGAGCAGGAGATAGCGCAGGAGATCGCACGCACTCCGGTCGATAACGCGCAGGTGATCGAGTCTATCAAAAAGCGCCTGTTCGACAGCATCTACACCGCGCGTAAACTCAACCGCGGGGCCAACGACTTTCCGTTTGACCGCTATGTGGACGGCTCAATCCACGGTGCCAGCATGGGCGGCATGGAGCTTTGCGTGGCGACTATGGCGAGCGATCTGGGCCGTGCGGACGATACCGAGCTGGCCTTGGCTTCTTCGGGCAAAGCCATCGTGGCTTTGAGCGACGAGGCGGATTATTGGGAGACGCTCGTCAACGCCGCCAAGATCCGCAAGTACGCCAAGACGCGAAATCTCCAGGAGCTTCAGCCGAGTACGCGCCAGATCGTCGAGTCCAAGATGCGCGAGGCAGCCTATAACGAGAAAGAGGCCGATGTCCTTTTGAGCGAGGCCGTACTCCATGCACGTTGCGCGGTCAACGGCCGCATAATTGAGGTCCGCGCGGCCAAACCCGCTCAGGTCTTTGAGCAAGTGCTGGCGCAGCTGTGCGATGTGGTCTTTGAAAAGGCCGACTATATCGGCGCGCCGGTCACGAGCGATTCCGATATTCGCTCTACTCTGGTGGGCAACGTTCAAGTGGGGCTCGCTGGCATGGATGCAGGTAACACGCGTGCGCTCAAAGAGGTCGAGGACTACCTCAAAGTGCAGCACCAGCGCCACCTGGATACCGCTATGGGCGATATCCAGCGCCAGTACCAGCAAAGGCCCTTTGGCTGGCGCGAGGTCGACATCGCAAATGTGGTGGCGCAGCTTGTGGTGGAGCAGCGCGCGCAGGTGCTGTTTGGCGGTCAGACGGTTCAAGCTAACGACAGCCGCATGGTGGCGCTCCTGCGCAAGGATGCCGATAAGGCCCAGGTGCGCTTGCGCATGCGCATGAGCGACCGGTTGCTGCGCGTCACGGGCGAACTCATGTGTGACCTGTTTGATCTCAAGACCGTGCCCTCCAACGAGGATAGGCTCGTGGTCGAGCTCAAGGAGCGCCTTGAGGACTTGCGCGAGTCGTGCCTCGCCATAACACGCGACTACTATACGGGTATCAAACCGCTCTATCCGTATCCTGGCGAGAGCGAGTGCGAGAAGATGCGCTCGGAGGTCGCCGACGTCCTTAAGGACCAGAACGAGTCCGAGGCGTTCTTGACCACGTTCACCAAGCATGAGAACCGTTTGCTCGATGCCAAGGAAGACTTCGACAAGGTGGTTGAGTTCTTCGAGTCCAACCAACGAACAGCGTTTGACCACGCCAAGGATTTCTTGAGCCGCACCGAGGGTATTGAGTATGCCTCTGATGACATTCCCAGCGCGGTGGAGAACGTGGCAAAGGTGCGCGAGATCCTCAAAGATCCCAAGCCCTACGGCCGCATTAAAGACCTGCAACCGCTTATGGATCCCGTCGAGGACGACATGAAGAAGCTGCTGGGCATTCGCCGCAATGAGTTTTTGCATCGCATCGAGAGCGATCTGCAAGACTTGCAGGCGCAGGCTGAGAGCCAAAAGGGCTTTGTCAAACAGGCCAAGGATGCCATAGCGGACGCCGGTGCCAAATACGAGTCATTCAAAAACCGTGCCCACAGTGCTCAAAGCCTTAATGAGCTGAGCGTTGCCGCGACTAACTGGGGCAATTGGCTCAGCGCGGCAACCAACGGGATGTACGACGCCGTGGATGAGGCCCGCATGCGTATGGACAACGAGCGCCGCACCACCGAGGTCACGAGTACGGGTGAGGTGGTCAAGAAGATCTCCAACAAGGGTGCTGCGTCGTCAGCGCCTGTGCCTGCGCCCGTGCCCCAGCGCAAGATCAAGGCCTTGCGCCGCGCCGATCTGGTCAAGCCGAGTCGTCTCTTGTCCGCAGAGGACGTGGAGCGCTACGTGGACGACCTGCGCTCCCGTCTTATGCAGGCGCTCGCTGCAAGCGACGAGATCCGTATCAACTAACCCGCGGAGCCGCCGGTGCCAAAGCGCGCACCGGTGGCTTATGGCGTTTAGAAAGGCTCATCAACCATGAACGATTCTGCTCTTAAGAGCTTCTGCACCTGGGCCCGTACGGAGCTCATCAAAGGCGTGGAGGCGCAGATGGTGCGCTACGGCATCACCGAACCTGCACCCGCGCCCGTTGGGTCCGAGACCGTCAACGGCCTGCCCCTAAGTCCTGCTGAGGTTGAGCAGCGTGACGAGCTGCTGCGCATACAGACAGAGGTGGGTCACGAGGCGCTGTGCGACCGTGCGGCCTACACCTGGTTCAACCGCATCGTGGCCATTCGCTTCATGGATGCACGCGGATGGCTTCCCAGCCGTATGCGCATGCTAAGTCGTGCGGACGGCAGCCATGGCAGCGAGGCCGTGGAGAACGCGCTGGACGTGGAAATAACGACGGCCGATACCGATCGCATAGCCGAGCTCAAGATGGCGGGCTTGGATGAACCGTTGTGGCGCTACCTGTTTGTTGCTCAGTGCGAGGAGCTTGCCGATTGCCTGGCGGGCGTCTTTGAACGCGTGGGCGGAGCCATGGAGCTGCTGTTGCCCCAGGGCCTCATGATGGCTGACAGTGTGGTGGGCAAACTCAATGCCGTCCTCACTGACGAGGACTGGCGCGAGGGCGTGACCGTTCTGGGCTGGATGTATCAGTACTACAATGCCGACGTTAAAGACGAGTTCTTCAAGTCCAAGCGCAAGGCAACGGCGGCGGATATCGCGCCCGCCACGCAGCTCTTCACCCCCGAGTGGATCGTGCGCTATATGGTCGAGAACTCGCTCGGCCGTCTGTGGATGCTCAACAATCCGGGGAGTTCGCTACGCGAGCGCATGGAGTATTACATCGAGCCCGATACTGAGCACGAGGACTTCATCCGCATATCGAGTCCCGAGGAGATAACCCTCTGCGACCCCGCATGCGGCTCGGGCCATATCTTGGTCTATGCGTTTGAGCTGCTCTTCCATATGTACGAGGAGCGCGGCTATCGTGAGCGCGAGATTCCCGAGCTCATTCTTACTAAAAACCTTGCAGGTATGGAAATCGATTCCCGCGCGGCACAGATCGCGGAGCTGGCGCTTGCCATGTGCGCCCGCGAGCACGACCGTCGCTTCTTTAGGCGTGGTGTTCGCGCCGACGTTACCGTGCTCTCGAGTATCCCGTTAGGGGAGGACGAGCTGCCGGGTAACAAGAAGCTCGCCGAGGAGCTGAGTCATTTGGGCGAGATCGGTTCGCTGCTCAATCCCTCAGAGGACGAGATCGACGAGCTCAAGGCCGCCGCCGCGAGTTGTTCCGATGACCTTTTTGCCGCTACGGCCAAAACTAAGCTCGAAAGCGCTGCCGCCATCTGCGAGAAGCTGTCCCGTCGTTTTACCTGCACCGTTGCGAATCCTCCGTATATGGGCAGCAGCAGCTTTAATCCATTCATGAGCAAGTGGATCAAGAAGAACTACCCCGACGTGAAGAGCGACCTCTGCACGTGCTTTATCGAGCGCGGTTTTAACCTTGTCGAGGATAAGGGCTACGCCGCAATGGTTACCATGCAGAGCTGGATGTTCCTGGGCAGCTTTGAGAAGATGCGCGCCAAGGTTATCGACAACAAAACAATCGTTTCCATGGCCCATCTGGGACCTCGCGCGTTTGATGCTATCGGCGGCGAGGTCGTCAACGTTACAGCTGACGTGATCTACAACCAGCATTCGGACGCCGAGGGCGCCTATGTGCGCCTTGTTGATATCAACGGCTCTGAGGCCAAGAGGCTCAAACTGGTCGAGGCCATCCAAAACCCCGATTGCGGCTGGTTCTACCGCCGCGACGCCGACACCTTCAAGCAAATCCCCGGCACCCCCATAGCCTACTGGGCCAGTGACGGGTTACTCTCTGCTTTCTCTTTGGGCCACTCCATTGGCGATTACTCGGACTATACAGGGTCTCAAAATAAAACAGGCGACAACAATTTATATTTGCGCTTGTTTTGGGAGGTCGGCGCGCGTTCGGTTGGGCGAAAAGGCTCATGGGCTACTTACTCAAAGGGCGGCGACTTTCGTCGATGGTTTGGCAATCTTCATTGGTTGGTTTCGATCAAAAAGGACGCAATTGAGTTTTACCAGAGTAATCCGACCTCCAATTTACTGGCGTCAAAATATTGGTTCAGTGAAGGCGTTTGTTACACAATGCTGACATCAGGCAAGCCGAGTTTCAGGCTGTTGCCGCCGACGGGCGGATTTGACATGGCCGGCCCATGCATTTGTGGCCTGGGCTCAAGCGAGAACTGGACCCTAGGTTTCCTTAATTGCTCTATTGCCGCCGATGTCCTCAGCATGCTTAACCCTACTCTTAACATGCAGGCGAGAGACATCAAAGCACTTCCCATGCTTATTTCCGCTGAGTATAAACCGGCAATTAATAGTCTGGTCGATAGCAATGTGTCCATTTCAAAAAATGATTGGGACTCGTTTGAAACCTCTTGGGATTTCAAACGTAACCCTTTGGTTTAGGTGGGGTTCATGTTTGAATATATTTCAGCAAATGAAGTTGTCTTTGTTGAGGCGAATCCTGCATGGGTCAAAAACGGTATGACGTGCAAGTCTTTGGGCCCTATACTTTCGCCGCTTCTAAGGTTCTTTGTTGTCGAAACTCCCGCTCCGGGATTGTCCAACAGAAGCGTTTCGGTCTCTGAATACGGATGGGATGCTCCTTGGAGAAAGCCTCAATATTTGAATAAAAAGCTAAAGGCAGCAAGCTCAAATAAGTCTTTATATTGGTCTGCCGCGGCTGTTGGTGATATGGAACAGGCTTTGCGTAATGCTGATTTGTTTGATTGCGCTGGCATCGAGTCAAAGCCCTTCGAGTCTACTGTCTTTTATGATGCCAAAAGCAATCAAACGATCAGTTTGTTTTATCACTTACGAAATGGATTTGCTCACGGCAGATTCTGTGCATTTAAGTCAAAGGGCGATATATGGTTCGCTATCGAGGATGTTGCGGGAAAACGAAAGGATGACCCGGCAGGTGACATCAAAAGACTCACTGCAAGAATTCTAATCAAGAATTCGACTCTATGTAAATGGATGAAGCTGATAAAGGCTGGGCCTGATATTCGTTAATGGGTTTCAGCTCGTGTCCGGGTATTTAGTTAGCTTTAACTAGTGAGCTGAGAAATGATATCAAGTTGTCTTTCCTTTACGCTTGATGCAGTTCGCAGGGTTTGGCTTGCGACTTCATGAGTCACTAGTGCGTTTTTGCAAATGCCCGATGCGGTGAATAGCTTTTCCAGAAGTCGATCGGTAAGGTCGGGGTATTTTTGGAGATTTCGGTCCCTTAGTTTAAGCCTCTTGACAACTCATCAACAATGAAAGGAGGGCCTCATGGCCACTTTACTTCAAGATAAATACGAGGCTCGCAAGGCCGAGGTCAATGCTCGCTTTGAGCAGCTTCGCGCTAACGAAGAGGAGCTCAACCGAATCTTTGCCAAGATCTACAACATGGAGGGCGAGGTGCCCATCGAGGTCGAGGATAAGTACGTGTCGGTGGCACGCATCTTCGACACCGCCGACGAGATCCCCGAGAGCTATAAGGGCAACAAGTATGTGCGCACCAAGCGCGACGAGATCACCTCGCTCATGAGCTATGCCGTGGGCTGCATGTTCGGCCGCTATTCGCTGGACGTGGACGGTCTGGTTCTGGCCGACCAGGGCGCCACGGTCTCTGACTATCTGGCCAAGATGCCCGATCCCGAGAACGTGACCTTTATGCCCGATGGCGACAACGTGCTGCCCATTACCGACGATGAGTACTTTGACGACGACATCGTGCGTTACTTTATCGACTTTGTGCGCATCGCGTACGGCGAGGAAACGCTCGAGCAGAACCTGGCCTTTATTGCCGAGGCGCTCGGCGGCAAGGGCACCTCGCGCGAGGTGATTCGCACCTACTTTTTGAAGGACTTCTTTAAGGACCACTGCCAGACCTATAAGAAGCGCCCCATCTACTGGCTGTTCGACAGCGGCAAGAAGAACGGCTTCAAGTGCCTTGTTTACATGCATCGCTACCAGCCTGACCTGTTGGCTCGCATCCGCACCGACTATGTGCATGAGCAGCAGGAGCGCTACCGTGCCCAGATCGGGTATGCCAACGATGCCCTTGTCAGTGCCGAGCGCGGCGAGCGCGTGCGCTTGGATAAGCGCATCAAAAAGCTCAACGACCAGCTCAAAGAGACCATGGCCTACGAGGAGAAACTGCACCACTTGGCAGACCAGATGATTAAGATCGACCTGGATGACGGCGTCAAGGTCAACTACGCCAAGTTTCAGGATGTGCTGGCGAAGATTAAGTAACTGCAGATACGGTAAGGATATTCATGCCCAAGATCGATGTAGAAGAACAGCTCAAGCTGCGATTTTTGCAGCCGTTGTCCTCATGCGCGCCGCGCCGTGTTGTGGTTTGGCACGATGCGGACGGCGAGTTTGCTCCTGAGTTTGAGCGATTGGCTGCCGAGGGTTTCGACGGCGTTGGGGCCGATGCCGGCGTAATGCCTGCTCACGGTGACTTTGAGCGCCCGGTGCGCTTTGTTGAGGCCTGCGAGGGCCGTATGTTTGCCGTCAAGAAGCTCATCAACCGCGATGACCTTGCGAGCGATATCTTGCTGTATCGCCGTTGCCCGCGCGGCAGGCTTGAGGGTGATTGGCTTGCCGATGTTGAGCTGTATGCCGATCAGTTCCAGGCTGACTATCTTTCGCTTTTGGCCGATCAGCTGGGCATCGAGAATATCGACGCCGTGCGCGAGAGCCTTCGCGAGCACAAGACGTTCTTTGATGCCAAGACCCGCTGCGCTAAGTTTGCCGCGTGTGTTCCGCATGCCTCGGGCGCATCCGATATCGAACTCGGCATCCTTACGGTGATTTTTGGCGGTAAAGAGCTTGGTGACGCGCGCCCCGCGTTTGTGCTGCGTGGCTGTATGACCATGCTGCTGCACGAGGGTCCCGAGGCGCTGGCCGAGTTGATGGACAAGTACTGCGTGCGCGATGTGCTCTCTGCCTTTATGCTTCGCTGCTATGGGTTTGAGGGACCGCTGTATGAGCGCGACTCATTGCTTATGCTTTCATCCCATGTGCTCCTTACAGCGGCGTCTACCGCGCTTCCCGAGGGAGCGCTCAAGGGACTCGAAAGCTATGTGGCTCCCGCCTACGGCCCCTATTGCCTTGAGGCGGTGCGTACGTGGGACCAGACCGCCGATACCCAGGCGTCGAGCGAGGACCTATTTGAGATCTGCCGTTTGGTTGAGGACGCCCGCGGACTCTTTGCACGGTTCGAGACCTTGCCGATCGATGTGCTGACCTCGCTTGATGTGTTTCCGTGCGTCAATGAGGCTGTGCTCTCGCAGCTGTTCTGCTCGTTTGCCCAGGGCGCGGACCGTGTTGAGGATGCGCGCGCATTTGCTGCGCGTCGCTGCGACCTAAGCTGGTACCGTCGTGTCGAGAGCTACTTTGACCTGCTTGCCGCTGTGGCCGATATGTGCGCGTTTAGGCAGGCGCATGCGGGCGGCTTCCATCTGGCGCAGCCCCAGCAGGTGTGGGATGCCTACACGTCCGATTGGTATGCCATGGATGCCGCCTATCGTCATATGTGCACCGCGTATCTGCGGGCGCGCTCCGTCGAGTGCGATGTACTCGAGGAACCTGCTCGAGCTGTGGTGGATTGGGCGGAGAATCTCTACAGTAACTGGTTCTTGGTCGACGCCAATACCTGCTGGGCGGCCGCTGCGCAAGGGGAGTGGGCCGATTGCGGCTACATCGATGGCCCTGCGCGGCAGGATAAGTTCTACTGGCATGTGTTGCCCACCTATGTGGGCTCTGCCAAAACGACAGTCGTTATCGTGAGTGACGCGTTGCGCTATGAGGTGGCCCGCGACGTTGCGGCGCTGCTCGAGCGCGAGCGCGGCGGCAACGTCAAGGTTTCTAGTATGCAGGCGGTCTTTCCCTCCATTACCGAGGTAGGTATGCCTGCGCTGCTGCCACACCAAGCGCTTGAACTTGCAGCGGATGGCTCGTTTGTGTTGGCTGACGGCATGCCCACTGCGACGACTCCGCAGCGTGAGGCCGTGCTTGCCCACGTTGAGCCCACGGCCTGCGCTTTACGCTCGAGCGCATACCTCAACATGGCGGGAACCGAGCGTAAGGCGTTGCTCAAGGACTCAAGACTTGTCTACCTCTACCACAACAAGATCGATGCCACGGGCGAGAAGGCCGCTACGCAGGATGACGTCTTCGGTGCCTGTGCGGACACCGTGGAGGAACTTGCTGCGTTGGCGCGTCGCGTGTGCACCGACGCCCCGGGCGCTCGTGTTGTTATAACGGCGGACCACGGCTTTATCTACACGCGCCGGGAGCTCAGCGAGTGCCAGATGCTCGGCAAGCCGGACCTTCCCGTCCTTGACGCTCCCGTCATGTACGGCAAGCGTCATCTGGTGGTGCCCAACGAGGCCGTGGGCGAGCTTTCGGACGAGGTGCGCGAGGTGTTTGTTAATGTTGACATGGGACGTTTGGGCGCCGGTTTTGAGGGGTTTGCCCCGCGCGAGAATGTGCACTTCAAGCGTCCCGGCGGCACTAACAACTACGTCCACGGCGGCATGAGCCTGCAGGAGCTCTGCGTGCCCATTATCGGATTTTGGCGTGCGCGCTCGGGTTCCAAGGACTTTGTCGACACGCGCGCGGCGACGCTGCGCGTACTAAGTGAGGGACGCCGAGTGACCAACTCGCTCTTCTCGGTCAACTTGATCCAGGAAGAACCTGCCCAAGGTAAGGTCTTGCCGTGCGAGTACGAGCTGGTGTTTACCGATGCAAGTGGCAACGAGGTGAGCGATACGGTCAAGGCGCATGCTAACAAGACTTCTGTTAACTCGCAGGAGCGCGTGGTGCATGCCAAGTTTGCGTTGCATGCAGCGGATGGATTCTCGGCCAAGGGTCCGTACTATCTGGTCTGCCGCGAGCGCGAGACGGGCAAGATCGTTTGGCGCGAGACGTACACCATCGCTGTTTCGTTTGCACCTGTTGCTGATTTTGGTTTTTAGGAGTGTGCCCTATGTTTGATAGCAATGACGACGATCTGTGGGAAGTCCCCTCGATTGATGTGGATGTGCCGGTGGAAGGCGTGGTGCCCGTGGAGGCGCCGGCGGCTGAGGTTGTTGCGCCTGCCCCGGAGTCGGTGGCTGCTGCGCCCGTTGAGGCTGCCGCGCCCGCTGGGGATGAATCCTCGACCGATGGCTATGACCAGGCTGCGGCCGAGGCTCCCGAGGATGAGGGCTACGACATGGACGGGTTGGACGGTAAGCTGCTCGAGCACTTTGGCGGCAAGATCGTGCGCAAGGACCTGACGGCCTTTATGAAGCGCGGCGCCAACGTGCCCACCTTTGTGCTGGAGTACCTGCTGGGCATGTACTGCTCGACCGATGACGAGGAAGCCGTGGCAGAGGGCCTGGATCGCATCCGCAGGATCCTCACTGATAACTACGTGCGTCCCGACGAGTCCGAGCGCATTAAGTCCAAGATTCGCGAACTGGGCCGCTTTACCATCATCGATAAGGTGACGGCCAAGCTCGACGAGTACAAAGACATCTACGTGGCGTCGTTTGCCAATCTGACCATCGAGCCGTTTGTGATGCCGGCCGAGTACGTGCGCGACTATTCCAAGATTCTGCAGGGTGGTATTTGGTGCATCATGAGCATCGAGTATCGTCACCCCTTGGATGAGGAAGACGAGTTTGGTATGGATGTCTTTGGCGATGATGCGCCGCGCCGCGCCAAGGCCAAGCGTAAGAAGCGTGGGCCCGAGGACTCTCCGTTTAGCGTGGCGTCGCTCACGCCCATCCAGATGCCCAACCTGGACCTGGATGCCATGGTCGAAGAGCGCCAGTATTTCTCGCGCGACGAGTGGCTCAACATGCTGCTGCGCTCCGCTGGCTATGAGCCCAGCGAGCTTTCCGAGAAAGAGCGCCTGCACTTTATCGAGCGTATGGTGCCGCTCATCGAGCGCAACTACAACCTGTGCGAGCTGGGTCCCCGCGGTACCGGTAAGAGCCACATCTACAAAGAGGTCTCGCCCTACGCCATTCTGCTTTCGGGTGGTCAGACCACCACGGCCAACCTGTTCGGCCGCATGAACTCCATGCGCGCCGATCGCGTGGGTTTGGTGGGCCACTGGGATTGTGTGACGTTTGACGAGGTCGCCGGCATGCGCTTTAAGGACACCAATGCCGTGCAGATCATGAAGGACTACATGGCGAGCGGCAGCTATGCGCGCGGCCGCGACCAGATTAACGCCGATGCCTCCATGGTCTTTGAGGGCAACATCAACGATACCGTGCAAAATGTCCTTAAGACCACGCACCTGTTTGATCCGTTCCCGCCGGAGTTTAACAACGATTCGGCCTTCTTCGACCGTATCCACTACTACCTGCCGGGCTGGGAGATTCCCAAGATGCGTTCGAGCCTGCTGACCGGGCATTATGGCCTGATCACCGACTGCCTGTCGGAGTTTTGCAAGGAGATGCGCCGTAAGGACTTTACGCATCATATCGACCGATACTTCCGCTTTAACAGCGACTTTAACAAGCGTGACGAGATTGCCGTGCGCAAGACCTTTAGCGGTCTGGCAAAGCTGCTGTTCCCTGACGAGGCCATGGACAAGGACGATGTGCGCTGGCTGCTGGACTACGCCATCGAAGGCCGTCGCCGCGTAAAGGAGCAGCTCAAGATTATGGCGGGCGTCGAGTTTATCGACGTTAACCTGGGCTATATGGATGCCGACAATCCGCAGGACGTGCATGTGGTGCGTGTGCCCGAGCAGAGCGAGGACACGCTGATTCCCGACGGGCCGCTGCTGTCCGGTCACGTGTTTGGCGTGGGCAGGTCGCAGGGCGGCGAGGTTGCCGTGTACAAGCTGGAGAACAAGGCGGTTGCCGGCGAGTGCAAGTTTAAGCACGAGGGCGTGGCATTTAACAAGCCGGTGCGCGATACGCTGGAGGCCGCGTTCGACAACTTTGTGAACCTGGCGAACCGCGTGGCACCGGGCATGCACATTGGCTCCAAGGATTATCTGCTGTTCTACAACGACCTGCAGAGCAAGGGGCTGTCCGAGGAAGTTTCGCTCGCCGAGTTTGTGGGCCTGTGCTCCGCGGCGTGCAACCGCCCGGTGATGCCCGCGCTGGCGATTCTGGGAATCTTGCGCATGTCGGGCTCTATGGATGAGATCCGCGGGCTCGAGGACATTATGCGCGTGGCCAAAAACGCCGGCGCCAAGCGCGTTATTTTGCCGCTGAGCGCCATCGCGGGCTTGCAGAGTGTTTCGTCCGAGATTATCTCGGGGTTGAGCCCGGTGTTCTACATGGATGGCGACCCGGTTGATGCCGCGAAGAAGGCGCTGGATCTGTAGAAGTGCGGGCGTGCGGGCTTGCGTGCGCGTGGGCCCGCGGGCGTGTTGGCGTGTTCGAGTAGGGAGGCCTTGCCATGGCGAGCGAGCGTTCTGTTGGCGAGTTGCTCGACGAGCTGTTTGGCTTTGAGTCGGTAGTCAAGCGTCAGACGGCGCTTGAGCAGTACGATCGCGGGGAGCTGGTGCGCAAAGCACGCTCCCGCGAGCTGCTGGGCGTGCTTAGGGGCGTCGAGGCTTCCGAGCACGCTGCGCGCGAGTCTGTCGTGCGGGCTGTTGACGGGTATGTTCGCCGTGTTGAGGGAGCCGCGCTTGCACGCGCTCGCAAGCGGGCGGGCATTGTTGGTCCGCTGCGGATGGAGCGCCGCTATGCTGCCTTTTTGCGCATGGAGGACAAGGCCGAGTTGCTGACGCGACTGGCGCAGACACTTGCGTTTGTCGAGGTAAAGCTGCGGGCCAATACTGCGGCCAGGGTTCGCGCGGCGTACGATGCCGCGGGGGCTTTGGTGTTGCAGGGCACGGCACGTTTGAGTGATGTGCGCATTGCCGAGGCCGTGCCTCTGGATGCCGATCTGCTGTGTACGCAGCTGGAGCAGATGAGTTGTGCCGCCGATGCGACGGACCTTGCGGGCATGATCACGGCGACGTTTGAGTCCGAGCTGAGTGCGACGGGGTCGCAGGGTGCCGGCGGGTCTGAGAGCGATGTTGCTGGCGATGTTGCTGATGACGTGGCGTTGGAGCGTGAGCTTACCAACGTGCGCGGTGCTGCGCAGCGAGCGCGCTTGGCGGCGCAGGCGTATCGGGCCGAGCGCGCCGCCCGCGTTGCGGGGAGCACGGTGGAGCCGGTATCGTTGCCTGAGTCTGCGTGCATTGCGTGCGAGACGGCGTGCGATGCCGGGCAGCTTTCCGAGTTGCTCGCTCAGGTTAAGAAGTCGTTTGAGACCTACCGTCGAGTTGTTGCCGACGGCGGGTTATTCTGCGCGTTTGGCTCTGGCTCGCCGCATGGGGTTTGTAGGGGCTCGGGCTATTTCGACTATGATTCTCGACTTGATGAAGACGTGTTGGTGGGCGAGTACGATGGCGCTACCAGGCACGATGTTCGACGTGAGGTTCCGATTCCCGAGCTTGTTGATGAGGCTTTGGCCGAGGGCGGCGACTCGCTCGAGGTTGCCGTGGCGCGCATGCGCGAGTTTAACGGGCGACGCTACGATGGCGTGCTGGACGAGGACCCTGCGCGCCATGTAAATGCGTTTTGGTATGGACTCAAAAAGCTCAGCCAGTATTGCGAGGCCGCCGTGCGTGTGGACGAGCGTGCTTGGGATTGCTTTATCGATAAGGTGCAGTTTGCCTACGACGAGCCCGTGGGGCGCCTGGTCACGCAGATGGACGACAAGCAAGTGGCAGCTTTTGTTGCTGCCGTGGATGCGCTCGGAGCTGACGAGTAAGGGCTTGGCTTGGCGGGAGGTTTCACCATGAAAATCGAAGTCGATGTAGACCAGCTGCGCGAGGGCTTGCTCGACCGTGCGGGGAGCGCGACTGGCGTGGGCTTTCCGGCCGCCATGCTCGACGTAGTGGATATCGAGGACGAGTCGCCCCAAGAGCTCCTAGCCCGAGCCGAACGCGAAGGCCTCGACCTCCGCGACTTTGCCGTCGACGACGACTGCGGAGCGTCTGACGACTGGTGACCCCGAGTCAGTTCATCCTTTTCTTCCTGAGATATAAGAGAAATCCCTTTTTGAACGTCCTTCGGGTTCCAAAAAATAGCCGATCAGTCTTTGTATCTTCCTTGCTGTCAAACTTGATAGCCGTTAGCTCGATCGTACAGATGTAGTCAGCAACTTGGAATAGCCGGTAGGCTCGTGGTGTGGCTTCTCGGTATACGATGACATCCCTTGCTAGAACGTACTCAAGCGCAGAATGAATGACCTCCGTTACAATCGGTTGGCCGTTGTCGTAGTAAATCTTAACGGTGTCGTATCGCTGGAAGAATTCCAGATGGTCGAAAAGTTCAACTGTGAGGTCTCGCCTCATTCTCTCCGCGAGACCGTTTTGATTGCCGGCGAATTCGCTCATTCGGTATTGCAGACAGAGATAGCGTATGGGGAGATGCTGAATGAACGCGCGAAATGCGCTCAACATGTGCCTTCGCTGCTCCTTGGGAAGATCTTTGTAGTCGCCGTTTCCATTCAGTAGGGGTCCTGCATGAAATGGCGTATTGGGAAGCGAGGACTGCGACAGTGCGCGCTCGTAGCGGTCAATGCGTTCAACGATTGCATCGTTTTGATCGTGAAAAACGAGGGTGACGAGGTAGTAGTTGGAGACGCCTCCGAGGTCGCCAGATTCGTCAACAAAGACGGAGAGTTCGCTCATGATGGGCCTCCATTTTTGCAAAAAAATGCCGGGGGTAAGACCCCGGCTCTTGGAGGCCCCTCTTTTGGAGGGAACCGTATTCTTTATACCATGAGATAAGGGGTGCTTTCAAGTAATATTATAATAAGCAAACATATGTTCGTCAAACTACCTGCGAAAAGTCCTTAGCCGTCCAGAGGTGGGTAGAGCGGCTCGTAAATTGCTGACGCAATGGGCCGGCGTTTTCCCGAGAAGTATTTAGTCTTGACTCGCATAAAAAATGCCGGAGGGAAGCCCCCGGCTCTTGGAGGTCCCTCTATTCGAGGGTACCGACTTCTTTATAGCATGAGATCGGACGGCTTTCAATTTGCGCCATGTGGATGGGATGGCGCGCCTGATAAAGCCCTCAATGAATGGCATCTAACTAGCGTTCGTGATATAAAGAAATCGGTCATCTCAAAAGAGAGGGCTTCCAAGTGCCGGGGACGTTTTCCCCGTCTTCATTTCGGTGTCAATTCAAATGTTTTTCAACCCATCCCCTCAATAACTCGCGGTGAAATAGGGACTGAAATGGCTGTTCAGAAGCCTATTCAATCCCTATTTCACCGCAACTTATGGGTGGGGATGGCTACGACGCCAGCGTGGCGATGACGGCTTCGTCGCCGGCGTATATGAGGGTGTTGCCGTCGGGGATGATCGTTCGGCCGTCGCGCTTGAGCATCACGACGATAAACGGGTGCTTGCCTTGCGGAACGTCGCGCAGGCGCTGGCCGGCCAGGCGACCGTGGGGAGTCACGGTGACCTCGCGCAGCGTAACCTCGGCACGCTCCTCGAACGTTGGGGCGGCCATCACCAGCAGATCGCCTTCCTGGATCACGGTGTCGCCATTGGGCAGTACCGGGTGCGCCCCGTCGCGCAGCACCAGGACCACGAGCATGTCTGTGGCGCTGCCAATGTCCGCGAGCGAGCGTCCGGTAAACGGATGTCCAGCGCCCACCTTGAGCTTTACAAACGACATGCCGTCCTCGTCGCGGTAGTCGTTAAAGGTGCGGCGCACGTCACCGGTCTCATCGATCATATCGAGTTTCTTCGCCACCGCCGGCAGCAGCGAGCCCTGCACCACAATGCTCGACACGGCAATCACAAAGACCAGGTCAAACAGGTCGTGCCCACTGGGAACACCGGCCACAACGGCAAAGAGGCTAAAGACGACCGAAGCCGCGCCGCGCAGGCCCGCCCAGCTTACGAGTGCGACCTGGCGAGGATTGGTCTTAAAGGGCGCCAGCAGCAGACCGACGGCGTTGGGCCGGCTCACGAAGAGCATAAACGCCATGAGTGCCAGGCCCGGCAGCAGCATTTGCGGCAGGCGTGCGGGCGTGACGAGCAGGCCCAGCAAAAAGAAGATGGTCATCTCGGCCATCTCGGTGAGGGTGTCAAAGAAGTGCGCCAGCTCGGCCTTACCGGTGATGTCGCTCGCGCCTAGCACGATGCCGGCAAGGTATACGGCCAAAAAGCCGTTGCCGCCCAGGTAGCTCGGCAGCGCGTAGGCGACGATCGCCACGGCGAACAAAAAGATGGTCTGCGCGCCCTCGGCCGTTGCGTGTGCGCGTTCAATCAGACGGCCCGCCGCCCAGCCGAGGGCAAGGCCCAGGCCTGCGCCCAGGATAATCTGCTTGGCCAGCAGTGCGGGAATGTTGATGTCGCCGCCGGCCGCGAGTGTGGCGAGCACGGCGGTGAGCATGTAGGCGACGGGGTCGTTGGAGCCCGATTCGACCTCGAGCAGCGAGTCGGTGCCGCCCCTCAGCGAAAGGCTGTGCTCGCGCAGAACGCTAAAGACGCTGGCCGCGTCGGTGGACGCCACGACCGATCCCAGCAGCAGGCCGCCGATCCAGTCGAAGCCCAGCACAAAGTGGGCGAATACGCCGGTGATGCCGGCAGTGATGACGACGCCGAGCGTGCTCAGCAGCACTGCAGGTATGATGACAGGTTTGGCACGGTCGATGTTGGTGTTAAAGCCGCCGTAGAACATGATGAACAGCAGCGCCGTGCTGCAGACGGTCTCGGTGAGCGCGTAGTCGCTAAAGTCGATGTGCGCCGGACCGTTGACGCCAAGCAGCATGCCGAGTGCGATAAAGATGAGCAGGGTGGGGAAGGGGAGCTTTTTGCCGACGGGTTTGATGGTCATACACAGAATGATGACGAGGCCGATAAAGAGAAGGATCTGGTTCATGGATGGTGTCCGCTCCTGGTTGGTTGGCGTGGCACGGTCAGTTGCCTGCGGTTATTTGTACCCAAAGATGGTGGGTTTATGGGGTTGGATTGCGGGCGTGCGCGATATCGTCATAGACGGCTGCCGTCTTTGCCTCTGCTCGGAAACCCTTTCCAGCTTTATTGCAACGGAGTACAATGGGTAACGTTTAAGTTCAACTTGAAGTTTTAGTTGCGGCGCCGGGCTTCGGCCGCAATGCAAGGAGAGGCGTACCATGGCGATCTATGTGACATCTGATGCTCACGGGCACGTGCGTGCGCTTGACGAAGCCCTGTCTAAGATCTCGTTGACGTCCGACGACACGCTGTACGTGCTGGGCGACATGATCGATCGCGGGCCCGATCCGGTCGGCGTTATTAAGCTCGTGCGCTCGCTGCCCAACGCCCACGTGCTCAAGGGTAATCACGAGCAGATCATGCTCGATGCCATCATTGGCCAGGATCCGCTCGATGCCGAGACCTGGGATATCAACGGTGGTTGGACGACGCGCGAGCAGCTCAACGACATGGAATTTGAGGCATACGAGGAGCTCGTGCGATGGATGGCCGCGCTGCCGCTCTACGCAGTGGTCGAGACCGAGGAGCGCCCGTATCTGCTGGTACATGCTGGAATCGAGATGAAGGCGGCGCGCGCGTTTTTGCTTGAGCATGGCGTCGATTGTGCCGATGGCGTTGGAGCGGTGGGTGCCGATCGCGAGCTGCTGCAGCAGATGCTCGCGGTGCAGTCGTCCGATGACCTGCTGTGGATTCGTCATGGCTATTGGGATGCGTCGACCGGGCTGCTTTCTGCCGAGGGCAAGGGCCCGGTCGTGGTGAGCGGTCACACGCCCACGGTATCGCTTGGGCGCTATTGCGAGGTCGGTGGTCTGGCGGGGCTCGATGAGGAATCGGGACGCGGGCAGATCGTGCGCTTGGGCGGCGAGGACACTGCTGGTGTGCCCGATCGCATCGACATCGACTGCGCCGCCGCCACCGGCTCCGAGTTCGGCCGCGTGGGCATCCTGCGCCTGGACGACGGGGCCGAGTTCTACGCGAACATCAACCCGGGCGAATAACCTTGTTCCGCCGATCTACCGTAGCTAATTTGGGACGGGGCTTTTTTGACTACTTTCGGAGAGTAGCGCCTTCTTGCTCGGTAAGCGCTAGAAATGAGGAGCGTCTGCGTCCTCGACAGCGCGAAAATGCTCGAAAAACCGTCGCAACGGAGTCAAACGACGTCGCGGCGGTTCTTTTTTGGCTGCCCGCTTGCTAAGTGAGTAGACTTTTTTGGAAATGCCGAGCACCCAACATATTTGCCTCAATAAAACCGCAGGTCACAGACTTGTGCTCTGTTGGTGTGGTCGGGGATTCGGTAAAAGTCTACTCACTTAGTTTTGCGTGATGAATATTGTCCGCAACGAGACCCCAGACGGGGTGATTCCATCGCAAATTCCGGTGACCGGGCAGCTAATTAGGCGCCGTATGGGTTGCGGTCGCGTTCGATGCGTTGGCGGATGCGGCGGTACTCGATTATCAGCAGCACCAGGAGTAGGGCCATGATGGCTAGGTAGCTCACTACAGCGCCCATCAGACCCAGCAGCTTAATCAGGATCACCGGCAGCACCACGCTTACGGCGAAGCAGATCAGGTAGATCTTGGTGACGTCTCTAGCGTGGCGTAGCACCGTGATGATGGCGTAGATAAAGTCGATGGCCGCGGTGACGCCGCCGGCGACGACCATCAGCAGCGCCAGCGTACGGTAGCGCTCAAAGCTGAGGCCGTACATAAAGCTCATGAGGGGAATACCGGGACCTGCCATAAATGCGGCGCACATGCCGGTGATGACCACGATCAGCGCCATAACGGCAACAATAATCAGGTCAAAGCGACGACGCTTGCGAGGATTAGCCCAAATGTTCGACAAGCGCAGGAGCTGCGGTTTATAGATAAATCCAATGCTCAGCAAAATAGCCTGCGCAGGAAAGAACAGGGCATTAAAGTACAGCTGATATTTGTATGCCAGCGTGCCTTCCATCACAAACTTGGGCATGCTCTCGATAAGGTTGAACAGGAACAGTGCACCAAAGAGCGGGGCGCACTGGACAAACAGGTGGCCGACCTCGCGCAGGCTCACGCGGCGCGATTTTTCGGTCTCGAGTAGGGCGAGCGGCGCGGTGACCAGCACGAGCGAGGCGATCGCGGTGACACCCATGTCCATGGCCGCGATGGGCATGCTGCGCGTGAGGAACAGCGCCACGCTGAAGACCGCGATGACGCCGACGGAGCGTAGCGTTTGGCTCATTCCAGCCAAGTAGAGTTTGTCGGCCTGCTGCAGGCGGCCTTCGTACACGTCGGCGACGCCGTCGATGACCTTATACAGGTAGACGCCCAGGCCGATCGTCGCCATCTGCGCGTCATAGCCGCGGGCGCTGCTATACATGAGGCCGCAGCCTAGGGCGAGCGCTCCGCAGATCCAACGATTGAGCTGGTAGGAGGCGAAGGACGTCTTTTCGTCGATGTCCGAGACCTGGAAATTGCGCACGCCGTAGTTGCACGCGATCATGATGAGCGTGCCGGTGACAAAGGCGATGGAGAACTTGCCGGCTTCTTCGGCGCCCACGAGCTGTGTGGACACGATGGTGAGCAGCGGAAACGCCAAGCCCCACACGGCGGTGCCGAGAGCGTTCCAAAGGTAATCGCGGCGGGTGGCGTGCTCCTCGTATTCCGCTTCCTGCATGGAGAACCCGCCGCCGTAGACGGCGCCGAGCAGACGGTTCCACCAAGCGTTGACCATGCGGCGGACGGGGCCGGGCTCCCGATCGCGTTCGCGCCGGCGACGTGTGGCTTGGCTGCTATCGGGCCCGCCGGCGTTGCGCTGACTCAGCTCTTGGATGCGTGCGAGTTCCTCGGCAGTGTGCGAGGCAGGGAAGAGGCCGTTCTCGATGCGGCCGCCCTGGGCCTTCGCGGCGCCGTCCTTCGATGCAGCGGGGTTGGAGGTGCCGTTGCGGCGGGCGATGGCGCGGCGAATGCTATCGAGGGGCGTGATACTCAAAGCGGAGTCCTTTCTATTGCTGCGCTTTAGTATAGACGCGACGGTGTTCGCTCGTGTTTTTGAACGGATTGTTCAATAATTTCGGCGGGCGGCTGTAATTTGTCGGTAAACGTGCGGTATCCTGTTGAAGTTTTGTGACACCCCCGATGCCGCCCACGCGGTACCAAGGAGCTTCTACCTATGGACGTCGCCGCATTCTTACTGGCTCTTGTGCCGATTATTTGGCTGGTCGTGATGCTGCTGTGCTTTAAATGGCCAGCTTGGAAGGCCGCTATCGGATCGTTTGTCCTTTCGTGCTTGCTCGCCTTCGCATGGTGGCACCTGCCGGCAGCGCAGATCGCGACCGCCTCGCTCGAAGGCTTTTTGATGGCCCTGTGGCCCATCGTCCTGGTGATCATCGCCGCGGTATTCACGTATAACCTGTGCGTTCGCACGGGCGCCATGGACGTGATCGGCAGCATGATCACCTCCATCAGCAGCGACCGCCGTCTGCTGGCGCTGCTCGTGGCTTGGTGCTTCGGTGGCTTTATGGAGGGCATGGCCGGCTTCGGTACCGCTGTCGCCATTCCCGCCGGCATGCTCGCGGGCCTGGGCTTTGAGGCCGTGCCTGCCGTGCTCATCTGCCTGCTGGCCAACGGCGTGCCCACGCCCTACGGCTCTATCGGCATCCCCACGGTGTCCGTTGCCGACCTGGTGGGTTTGGATTCCCTTCACCTAGCGACCGTTCAGCTGGTGCAGCTCGCACCGTTCTTTGTGGTGATGCCGCTATTTATTGTGCTGGTTGCGGGCCGTGTTGCCGATGACCAGGGCAATGCCGCGAGTGTGGGCGAGCGTCTGCACGGTGTTGCCGGCGTGGCGTTGCTCTCCGGCGTGTCGTTTGTCGGCGCGGCTCTGGTCGTTGCCATGTTTGTGGGCCCCGAGCTGGCCGTGGTCGTAGGATCCATCGTTTCGCTCGCGCTGACAGCTGCACTTGCCATGCGTGCCGAGAAGTCGGGGCATCTGGACGCACGCTTTCACATGAATATCGAGGCGGGGGAGAAGCTCACCGTTAAGTCGGCGCTTTCGGCCTGGTCGTGCTTCATTCTGATTTTTGTACTGCTGCTGGGCACGTCTAATCTGGTGCCCGCTGTGCATGCTGCGCTCGCGCCGTTTGCGAGCCATGTGCAGGTGTATTGCGGTGAGAATCCCGGTATGCTTACGTTTTCGTGGATCAACACGCCAGGCGTCTGGATTTTCCTGGCGGCGTTTGTCGGCGGTGCCATTCAGGGCGCTTCGCCGCGCATGATGGGCGAGGTGCTGGCCGCGACTGTGAAGCAGATGACGCCGACGGTGATCACGATGCTTTCGGTACTGGGCTGCGCCAAGGTGATGGGCTATGCCGGCATGATTTCGTCGATCAGTGCGTTTTGCATTGCGGTCGCCGGCGGTCTCTACCCGATTCTGGCTCCGTGGATCGGTGCAGTCGGTGCGTTCGTGACCGGCTCGGGCACGTCCTCGGGCATGCTGTTTGGTCCCATTCAGAGCCAGGCCGCTACTGCGCTGGGTGTGAGCGACTACTGGATGGTCGCATTGAACGCCCTGGGCGTCGCCGCTGGTAAGATGATCTCGCCGCAGACCCTCGCCATTGGTCTTGCCGCCGTGCACGTGCGCGGTAAGGATGCCGAACTCCTGGGCGCGGTGCTGCCCTACGCTGCCGGCATGCTGGTCCTGATGAGCGCCATAGCCATGCTCGGCCAAGGCCTGCCGCTGTAGTCGGCACTTAGGGACGTTCCTTATGTGCCGGCACTTTGGGAACGTCCCTAAGTGCCGGCATCCGAGGGCGCTCCTTGAATGTTGCCTGTTCAAGAGTGTTCCCAATGACTAGGCGTTTAAAAACGTTCCCAATGACTAGGCCGCTTGCCTGCGATTTTTGACCGTTGGGCGGGCTTGCCGCCCTTGCCGCAAAAACGTTTTTGCATATCGGGTACAACGGGCTTTACGTGAGTAAAGTGCGCGTCGCGTCCACGTGTCGCGTTTTTAAAGGAGGCCCCATGCCTGGTGTTACCCCTGCAGAAGTTCTGTCCAACTTTGGTATTACGCTCGTTGAAGATCCCGCCGAGAATCAACCCCGTCTGCTGGTGGACCTGCCGGCGGCAGAGCTTGTCGAGCACGCTATTCGTCGCAAAGAGGGCCGTATGGCTTCTAATGGCGCGCTCGTGATCGAGACGGGGGAGCGCACTGGTCGTTCGCCCAACGATCGTTTTATCGTTGACACCCCCGATGTTCACGACAAGATCGCCTGGGGTGCGGTCAACCGCCCACTGTCCGTCGAGAGCTATGAGGCCATCAAGGCCGGCATCGTCGACTATCTCAACGAGCGCGACGTGTTCGTCACCCGCGGCATGGCGGGCGCCGACCGCAACCACACGCGTCGCCTGCTCGTTGCCTGCGAGCGTGCCAGCCAGGCACTCTTTATTAAGCAGATGCTCGCCCGCCCGCTTGCCCGCGAAATCGCGCGCACCGGCGAACCCGACTTCTGCGTGCTCGCAGCGCCCGGTTACCAGTGCGACCCCGCCATCAAGGGCCTCAACTCCAGCGCCGCCGTGGTCATCAACTTCCAGGAGCGCGTGATTTTGGTCGCGGGTACCGGCTACTCCGGCGAAATCAAAAAGTCCATCTTCAGTGTCATGAACTACCTGCTGCCTGTCGAGGACGACGTGCTGCCCATGCATTGCTCGGCCAGCATGGACCCCGTCACGCACGAGACCGCCGTGTTCTTTGGCCTGTCCGGCACCGGCAAGACCACGCTTTCGGCCAATCCCACGCGCCTGCTGATCGGCGACGACGAGCACGGTTGGTCCGACATGGGCATCTTCAACATCGAGGGTGGCTGCTACGCCAAATGCGAGGGTCTGGACGCCTTCCACGAGCCCGAGATCTTCAACGCCGTCCGTTTTGGCGCCATTTGCGAAAACGTGGTGCTCGACGAGAACCGCAAGCCCAACTACGACGACATCTCGATCACGCACAACACGCGCGTGGCCTATCCCGTGGAGCACATTCCTAACGCGTGGACTAAGGGCATGGGCACCACTCCGAGTGTCGTGCTGTTCCTGACTTGCGACGCTTTTGGCGTGCTGCCGCCCATCTCACGCCTGACGGCCGATGCCGCCATGTACCACTTTGTGACGGGCTTTACGGCTAAGATTCCCGGCACCGAGGTCGGCGTCACCGAGCCCACGCCCACGTTCTCTTCGCTGTTCGGCGAGCCGTTTATGCCGCTCGACCCCATGGTTTACGCCAAGATGCTTGGCGAGCGCATTGCCGACGGCCGCACGCGCGTGTACCTGGTCAACACCGGCTGGATTGGCGGCGGCTACGGCGTGGGTCATCGCATCGAGCTGGCCTACACGCGCTCGCTGGTCGCGCGCGCCCTCGACGGCACCATCGAGGACAGCGAGTTCGTGCACGACGACATCTTTAACGTTGACATTCCCACGACGTGCCACGGCGTGCCCGATGGCATCCTGGTGCCGCGCCAATACTGGCAGAGCACCGCGCGCTACGACGAGGCCGCGCATAACTTGGCCGTGATGTTCGAGGAGAACTTCGAGAAGAAGTACTCGCACCTGCCCGAGTCCGTCAAAGCCGCCGGCCCGCACGTCCAGGTGTCCGCCGAGGCCCGTCATCGCGGCCGCGGCCTGCTGGGACTCCGCCACTAGCTTCGCCGTGAGTCCATATCCACCACAAAGGGGACAGGCACCTTTGTGGTGGTTTTGCTCGTGTGGATGACTCGGGTTACAATACGCCTGACATATCGTCCCCTTCTCCGGATGGGGACAGCGCAAGCGTTCTTGTGACGGCACCGTAGGACTTTGAAGGTGGCCGTTGTAAGGGCGCTTTTTGTTTAGGCGCCCTCACTCGGGCGCGCACAATGAAGGGAGAGCGTATGAAGGGCTTTGTTGCCGAGGAGTCATTTTGGGAGCTGTTTCCGCAGGCAGCGGTCGGTGTTGTGGTCGTGGAGGGCATGAAGCCCACGGCTCAGATTCCTCAAGAGGACGTGGGTGCGATTGCGGCGTTGCTCGACCGCGCCAATATCGATGCGGAGCGTCATCTGACCAGCGATACTATCAGCGAGAACGCACCGGTCAAGGCATGGCGCGAGGCCTATCGTCTGTTCAAGACCAAAAAGGGCGCGCGTTGCTCAATCGAGAACCTGCTCAAACGCGTGCTCAAAGGCAAGCCGGTGGGCCACATTGCGCCCGCGGTGGACATCTACAACACGGTGTCGTTGACCTACGCGCTGCCCGTCGGAGGCGAGGACCTACATGCGATCGAGGGAGACCTTCGCCTGAAGGTGACCGACGGTGGCGATGCGTTCTGGCCGCTTGGCGAGGAGGCGGACGATCCGACGCTGCCCGGCGAGCTCGCCTACATCGATGATGCGGGCGCCGTGTGCCGCTGCTGGAACTGGCGCGACGGCGTTCGAACGGCGCTGTCCGATGATTCGGCCGATGCGTTCCTGGCGATTGAGTGCGTGGAGCCCGAGCGGATGGGGGATTGCCAGGCTGCCGTTGATTGTCTCGCCGAGTTGCTCGAGCGTTATCTGGGCGCTACGGTTGTCGTTAAGACGCTTGTGACCCGCGACAATCCCTGCGTGGAGCTGTAGCGACGCCTGCGGATCATGTTCGCCGGCCCAAACCACCACAAAGGTGCCTGTCCCCTTTGTGGTGGTTTTTATGTTGATGGGTTAACAAATAGGGTGCGCAGGGCTGGCGGCCGATAAGTACGGTTAAGATGTTTACCCGTTAGCATTATGCAAGCGAAAGGCGGTCGTCTCCCATGCAGCAGAACGACGAGACACGTTTCGAGGACTTTGTCGGACTGATCAGCGGGCTCTACAAGGAGATCCAGCGCATTAAGACATCCGAGGGCGCAAGGCTGGGCCTCAAGGGCTCCGACGTTATGTGCCTGTACTATCTTGAGCGCAGCAAGGACGGCCTGACTGGCGCCGACCTCGCTCGCATGGCAGGCGTGACCCGCGCCGCCGTCTCGCGCACGCTCGCGCATCTGGAGGAGGGCGGCTACGTCGAGGTCGATGATTCGGGCGATGCCGCCGTTAAGTATCGTGCTCCGGTGCGCCTGACCGCTCTGGGCGGCGAGAGTATGAGCGAGGCGGACCGCATCATTCGCGAGGTGCTCGATACCACCGGTAAGGCTATGGGTGTGGAGCAGCGCGAGCAGATGTATGCGTCGCTACGCACGATTCTCAACACCCTGCGCGAGATCTAAGGCCGCCAAGGCATTTGCTTCCAATTAACAACTGCATAGTCCCGTTTGAGCGCGTATGCCGTGCCGGGGCTTGCTGTCAAAATTCCCTGCGAGAGGTCCGCGCAAGAAAGGATTCGCTATGTCCATTCGTATTATTACCGATTCCGCGAGCGATATGTCGCCGGCTGAGCACCCCGCTCTGCGTGTTCTGCCGCTGTCCGTCACTTTTGGCACCGATGTGTACATGGATGGCGTCGACATCGATCACCAGCGCTTTTACGAGATGCTCGTGGAGCGCGATGAGCTGCCTAAGACCGGCCAGGTCAACCCGTACGCGTTTTCGCAGGCTATTGCCGAGGCGCGTGAGGCCGGCGATGAGGCAGTGATTATTACCGTGGGCGCTAAGCTTTCGGGCACCAACCAAAGTGCCCGCACCGCACTTGCCGAGGCGCCGGGCGGCGATGTGTATGTGGTGGATAGCAATAACGTTACCCTGGGCGAGCGCGTGCTGGTTGAGTACGCGCTGCGTTTGGTGGACGAGGGCCAGGGCGCGGCTCAGATCGCGGCGGCTGTCGAGGCCGTGCGCGACCGTGTAGTCGTCATCGGCCTGCTCGAGACGCTTGAGTACCTCGTTCGCGGCGGTCGCCTGTCTGCTGCGGCTGGTGCTGTGGGCACGTTGCTCAATGTGAAGCCCGTTGTGGCAGCGGAGGACGGTCTGATCGTGCAGCTGGGCAAGGCTCGTGGCTCCAAGAACGGCCGGAACCTGCTCAACCAGAAGGTCGAAAAGGCAGGCGGCATCGACTTTTCCATGCCGCTGGCGCTCGGCTATACGGGTCTTTCGGATGCGGTGCTCAAGAAGTATGTCGAGGACAGCGCGGCACTGTGGGCTGGCCACACCGAGGGCGAACTGCCCGTTCACACCATCGGCGCCACCATCGGCACCCACGTAGGCCCCGGCGCCGTAGCCGTAGCCTTCTTCCAGCCCGCTAACTAACCGACCTGCCATAAACCACCACAAAGGGGACAGGCCCTTTGTGGTGGTTTATGCTTTTCCGGGTGGAAGGGAGCGAGCAATGGCGTCTGAGGGCTTTTTTGAACGGGTGTACGAGGTGGTCGAGCAGATCCCCGAGGGGATGGTCGCCACGTATGGCCAGGTGGCGCTGCTTGCCGGTCGTCCACGAAGTGCGCGGTACGTGGGGTATGCCCTGCATAGTAATCCGCGCCCCCGCCAGATTCCCTGCCATCGTGTGGTGTTTGCCGACGGTCGCATTTGCGAAGGCTTTGCCTTTGGCGGCCCCGATGCTCAGCGTGAGCTTTTGCTAGGGGAGGGTGTGGCGTTTAAGGACGACATGCACGTCGACTTGCCCGCCTGTCGCTGGCCAGCAGGGCTCTAGCGGCTCTGCCGTGGCGAAAACCACCACAAAGGTGCCTGTCCCCTTTGTGGTGGTTTAGTTTACTGGGGCTAACTTATGGAGAAGCTATGGCGGGCGGATATTGATGCTGCAAAGTAAACCACGGCGAACTATATTGTATTCAGCAACGGAGCAGGCAATAGGCGATGAAAAAGCCTGCCCTGTTGAGCTTGATTCGCATCCCTCCCCTCTGTGCGATTCAACGGTGTACTTCGGGAACAGGCCCGCTGGCAACTATCTGCCAGCGGGCCTGTTCCTGTTTGTCGGGAGAGTGTGATGGACGGAGCCGAAGCGGTCCGCTCCAAAAAAGGCGGACGCCGTAGCGCCCGCCCTATAGCAATCGAAAGCTCAAGCCAGCAGATCGGCCTAGTACACCATGCCCATGGCGTCCTGAACCTCGGCCAGGGTCTGCTCGGCAATCTCGTTGGCGCGACGGTTGCCCTCGTGCAGCACGTCCTTCACATAGTCCAGATCGTTCTCATAGCGCTGACGACGCTCGCGGATCGGCGCGAAGTACTCGTTGACGGCCTCGGTCACGTACTTCTTGAGCTGGCCGGAGCCGCCCATGCCAATCTCCTCGGCAATCTCGACCTCGGAACGGCCGGTGCAGATGGCGGCGGTTGAAAGCAGGCCGGACACGCCGGGGCGGTTCTCGGGATCGAACGTGATCATGCGCTCGGAGTCGGTCTGGCTCTTCTTGATGCGCTTGGCCGTCTCCTCGGCGGTCATCGAGATGTTAATGGCGTTGCCGTAGCTCTTGCTCATCTTGCGCCCGTCCAGGCCGGGCAGCAGCGGGGTCTCGGACAGCAGCGCGTCGACCTCGGGGAACATCTTGCCGTAACGGTTGTTAAAGCGGCGGGCGATGGTGCGGGTGAGCTCGATGTGCGGCAGCTGGTCGCGACCGACGGGCACCACATTGCCCTTGCAGAACAGGATGTCGCAGGCCTGGTGCACCGGGTAGGTGAGCAGAAGGCCGGTGAGCTCGTGGCCCGAGGCCTCCATCTCGGCCTTGACCGTGGGGTTGCGCGCCAGCTCGGCCTCGGAGACCAGCGACAGGAACGGCAGCATGAGCTGGTTTGCGGCGGGTACGGCGGAGTGCGCGTAGATCATGGTCTTGTCGGGGTCGATGCCGCAGGCAAGGTAGTCCATGACCATGTTGTACACGTTGTCCTGGATGTGCTCGGTCGTATCGCGGTCAGTGATGACTTGGTAGTCGGCGATGAGCACGTTGGTCTTGGCGCCCATGTTCTGCAGCTCAACACGGCCCTTGAGGGTGCCGAAGTAGTGACCCAGGTGCAGACGGCCGGTGGGGCGGTCGCCGGTGAGCATGGTGAACTTCTCGGGCGTTTTGGCCAGGCCCTCGCGAATGGCGTTGCTCTTTTGCAGCGCGACTTCGTAGCTGTTCTCGTTTGGCATGATTGCTCCTAACGTATGTTCATGGGTCAAGATGATAACGCGTTTATTGGAGGGTCGGGGCGTAAGTACGCGAGGGGCGGGAGAGCGGCGGCATGTGCGATGGGCGCGGCGTGGCTGCGCGTTTGGCCGGCGGCGCCTGGGCGCATCCTCGGCAGCTTACCCTAGCGCCTGTGGTGGCGCTCCTCCCTGCGTTCTTCTGCCGCCTGCTCCTCCTGCTTAAAGGCGGGATCGTCGGGGGTGACGAGCTCGTCCTCGTGCGTGCGCTTGTTGTAATGGTGGCGCAGCACGGGCTCAAACAGGTGCAGGTGCTTGGCAAAGGCCGCCGAGCCAATGGCGAGCACGGTAAAGATGAGCACGCGCATGGGCACCTCGACCTGGTTAATCGCGGCGGCGCCGGCCGAAAGCATGATGCACCAGGCGTAGATGAGGAGCACTGCCTGCTTTTGGTTGTAGCCCTCTTGGATCAGGCGGTGGTGGATGTGGCCCTTGTCGGCCTGCCCGATGCTAATGTGGGCGCGCTTGCGGCGCACGATGGCGCTAAACGTGTCGATGATGGGCACGCCGGCAACGATGAGCGGGATGATAAGCGAGGTGAGCGCGGCGGTGCGGCTCACGTTGAGCAGCGAGATGGAGCCCAGTGCAAAGCCCAGAAGCAACGACCCCGAGTCGCCCAAGAAGATGCTTGCGGGGTTGAAGTTGTAGCGCAAAAAGGCCAGGCAAGCGCCAAAGAGCGCAATGGAGAGCGCGGCGGCGTCGATGCGGCCCGAGAGAACGGCCATCGAAAACATGGTGAACGACGCGATGCCGCAGATGCCCGTGGCCAAGCCGTCGAGGCCGTCGATGAGGTTAATGATGTTGGTGAATGCCACCAGATAGATCACGGTGATGGGGTAGGCGAGCCATCCGAGCATGATCTCGCCGGGGGCAAACGGGTTGACGATGACGCCGATCCGCAGGCCGCCGATACAGGCGATAAGCGCGGCGAGGACCTGTCCGGCTAGCTTTTGCTTGGGCTTGAGCTGGAAGACGTCGTCGATAGCGCCGGTCGCAAAGATGACGGTAAAAGAAAGCGCAAGTATGGGGTAGCTGATGTGCAGACGGGGGTGGGGCACCAAAACGGGCGGCCAACCCAGGTACCAGGTGCCTAGGATTTGCACAATACAGGCAACGACCAGGCCCAAAAACACCGCCGTTCCGCCCAAACGCGGGATGGGCTTGGTGTTGATGCGGCGCTTAGAAGGATAGTCGACGGCGTCGAACTTAATTGCCAAGCGCTTGACCAGGGGCACCGTGAGGAAGGTCGTGATAAAGGCCGCCGCTGCCACGCATAGATACGGTATGTAGCTCGGGGATGAAGCCATGAATCTAAAAACCGCCAAGCGTCGAAGGAAAAGGTCAAAGGTTGCTAAGCGCAAAGGGCATAGCCGAACCATGATACTCGACCAAGGGGGGTGCATGGAATTGCACGCAGCGATAATCACGCGCTTACCAGATATTGGGATGTTGTCGATGGATTGTCGGGATACCGGCGGGGATCCATATGGGCTGTAATGGTGGTTTTCGGCAAATAAAAACCACCCCCCACGTTACGAAAATGAACCCACCTAAAACAGGTGGGTGCCCTCATCGACTGTTCCAGCGTCCTTAACAACGAAGGATACCTGTACTAGGTACGACTGTGTGGGCTCCCTAAATAAACGCGACGGTTCACCCAGTTGCTCCGCGGGGGGCGGAATACCTACATCATAAAGCGGCACTTTATCGATTCCAGTCTTGACATTACAAAAATCGTGTCGGACGATTACGGCGCCTTGGGCTCGAGCCGTCTGTGCGGTTGGTCCCTTTACGTTTGAGCTGCTGAATCGTTGTTTTGGAGCATGTTTTTATGCCGACGCCGTTGACCGAACTTTTTTCGCCCGCCTGCCATTTGTGTCCGCGCCGTTGCGGTGCGGTGCGCGACGAGGGTGCGCACGGCGTATGCGGTGCCGATGACACGCTCAAGGTGGCCCGCGCGGCGCTTCATATGTGGGAGGAGCCGCCTATCTCGGGCGAGGCCGGTTCGGGCACGATCTTCTTTAGCGGCTGCTCGCTCAAATGTATCTATTGCCAGAACCACGAGATCTCGACGGGCAATTTTGGGCTTGAGATTTCGCCCGAGCGCCTGGTCGAGATTATGCTGGAGCTGCAGGACCAAGGTGCCAATAACATCAATCTGGTGACGGCGACGCATTATGCTCACCTGCTGCCGGCCGCGATTGCCGCAGCTCGGGAGCGCGGACTGGTCATTCCAATCGTCTACAACACGAGCGGTTATGAGCGTGCGAGTGCCGTGGCGGCGCTCGGCGATTTGGTCGACGTGTGGCTTACCGACTTTAAGTATGCCAATGCGGCGCTTGCGCAGTCACTCTCTCATATTAAGGACTACCCGCGCGTGGCTGTGTCGGGTCTGGCCCAGATGGCGCGCGAGATCGAGCGCCGCGGGGGAGAGCTGGTGGACGAGGACGGGCTCATGAAGCGCGGCATCATCGTGCGCCACCTGGTGCTGCCGGGGCATGCAGACGATTCGTGTCGCGTGCTGGACCTGGTGTGGCAGACGGTGGGCGACGTGCCGATCTCGGTCATGAACCAGTACACGCCCAATGCGCTCATGCGCGAGCAGGGCGGCGACCTGGCACGCGCCGTGACGCGCGAGGAGTACGAGCAAGTACTCGACCATGCCGACGACCTGGGCTTTACGACGATGTTCTGGCAAGAGGGCGGCGCGGTAGACGAGAGCTTCACCCCGGCCTTCGACACCACCGGTGTTCTTACCAGCGCAAAGTAGTGCGTTCGTCGATGATTTTTCTGGGACGGGGGATAAATAACCATCGGGTGGCTCGGGCGTTCGAAAAGTAGTCAAAACAGCCCCGTCCCAAAAAGACTGGGTATTGGGCGTTGACAGTTGGCGAGCCGTAGGTAAAATATCAACTTGTCCTGGGGACGTAGCTCAGTTGGGAGAGCGCTGCCGTCGCATGGCAGAGGCCGAGGGTTCGACTCCCTTCGTCTCCACCATTGGATTATTAGGCGAACCCTTTTCGGGGTTCGCCTTTTTTTGTTTAGGTTGGAAGTCATCGCCCCAGTAGTCGAAAGCGAAATAAAGCTTGAGTTCATCCCCGTCTACCTCAATGAGCCGCACGAACGTCTCGATGATTTCTGCTGCATCTGGTTCCTGCGCAATGTGATCAAGCCAAGCGGCTATGGCTTCACCAGACAGATTCGCTCCTTCGTTTGCTTGAGCCTGCCGCAGATCGGCTTCTAAGGCCGCTTTCTGTTCACGGAGCATAGCAACGCGCTCTTTACCGCCGGGCGGCGCAATACCGTCCTCGATAGCCTGCCAGATACGCTCAAACGACGTGTCGATGCGCCTGATCTCGCGCTCAATGCGCTTGCTCTCCGGTTCTTCCTTCTCTTCATTCATTTCGTTGTAAAGAGCCATTACATCAACGATACGTTGACGTACATCCGGCTTCTTAATCGTTTCGAGAACGGTATCTAGCACAGCTTCTTCAACGGCATCGCGCCTAAAGGTGCGCTTACATTTTTTGCACTTGTAGTAGTGGTACACGCGGCCTGTTTTTGATGTTCCGCAGGTGCCAACGTAGTATTGGCCGCACTCTGGGCACCACATCTTGCCAGACAGCGGGTAATCGTTGGTGTCACGTGTCTTGTTGTGTTTGCGCCCATTTGAGCCCAAGATGCTATTGATCATGTCCTGGTCTTCGCGCGACCACAACGCAGGCATGCCATCTTCGATTCGCACGCCCGCGTAATCATAAACGCCGCAGTTCTGCTCGCGCCTAAGCAGCTTTGTTATCACGCCGTGCGTTAGTGGCTTGCCGCGCTTGCCGCGTTCGCCTACGACAGCACGCTTGATTTCGGCAACGGTCGAGCCGGCAAAGAGCATATTTTTCATACGGTGCATCACGGCGGCTTCGCGCTCGTTGACCTCGTAATACCCGTTAACAATGTCCCAGCCGTAGTGCGTGCGACCGTTTGCCATTCCGCGCTGGGCGTTCTTGTTGATACCGTCGCGGATACGCTCGCTGTCTATCGCGCTTTCCCATTCAGCGAGCACTTCGAGCATTCCGAGATTCAAGACGCGCGTTGAGCCTTCGCCAAGGCTTTCACCGGCGTAAAGGATTTCAACGCCTGCCTTGCGTAGCCTGATTCGCGCGAGCGCCATCTCGTCACGGTTGCGCATGATGCGCGTCACCTTATAGATCACTACATAATCGAATAACCCTAGTTTTGCGTCTGCCATCATGCGTTGAAACTCTACGCGCTGCACGTCACGGCCTGTTTGTGCGTAATCGCTATATACGCGCACAACGTCAAGGCCGTTTTCCGCGCAGTACTCACGCGACTTCTCTACTTGGATGTCAATACTTTCACTTCGCTGGTTATGCGAACTGAAACGTGCATAGATGGCGGCACGTATGCCTTTTGGCATGATAAAATCACCTTGCCTTTTCTAGGTATGCCCCTGCGAGACTTTGGACGGTAGCGCTGGGGCTTTTTTATTTTCTTTTTGATTCAGATGCAGCAGCCCTGGCGGTCATCGAAATGTTCTGTTGCCATTCCGGCGAGCTGTCACGGTAGTTATCGACGATTTCACGTTCATCGCTAGTGATTTTGTCACCTTCATTATCTTCACCATCCCAACTCAATATCTCATTCGGCGAGCAACCTAACGCCAGAGCTGCGTTCCAAACCTGTTCGGCGTTTGGGAATGATTCGCCACGTTCCCATGATCCGACTGTGCGCATGGACACGCCAACGGCTTTTGCGAAGTCCGCTTGTGAAATGTGCAGCTTTTTTCGCAATCCCTTTATGGCAAGCTTCATTTCACACCTCCTGTTTTAGCAACTATCTGCCGTGAATTCTATTCTATTGGACGAGAATAGGCAAATATTTTCATATTTCCCTCTTGCAATAGGAAGAAACTCGCCTATACTGCAATGCGTGTTAGGAAGAAACCTTCCTAAAGCCGTATGTTTAACGGGTAAACCCGCTAAACATACGGGTGCAAACCTTGACAAGCAAGGTTTGCAATCATCGCTCAATGAAAGGAGGTGAACCGTATGAAGTTCAACAAAGAGGTTTTCGCCGCAAATCTTCGTGCCGCTCGCGCCAAGCTCGACATCACGCAGGATGAATTTGCTAGCCGTGTTGGTATCTCCAAAGATTCCGTTGTCAAGTACGAGAGCGGCGAGGGCTATATCCCCGGCGCTGACAAGATCATGGCTATCTGTGATGTTGCCAACATCAGCCCTAACGATTTGATGGGATGGGAGGAAATCGCGTAATGGATGAATTTATCAATGTATTGACGCTCTGGTTGTTCATAGCAACTGCCGTTGCCGTCGGAAACATGATCGGCAAGTAAGAAAGGAGGGGTTTCAGATGTATGAAACCCAATCGCAAACCAACGGTTTGCATCGTGGTTTTGACGAGTGCGAAACGCCGCAAGCTCGATGTTTCGCAGGCGGCATTTTGCCGGCGCGTCAGAGCTATGACGCAAGCTCGCGAAATGAAAGCGCCCGCACCTGGCGGCAACCGGGCACGGGCAATGTCAGAACCTTGACCAGTAATGACAACGAGAATTTTACACCACTAGCAACGGTTAAGCGGTGGTTTTGCGGAGCTATTGCCGTACTGGCGGCAACTGGAATCCTGCTCATTGCCCTGGCGGGTGCCATTATCTGGCTTACCGAAGCATGCAACCTGCCTTGGTTACCGTTCGTCCTTGCCGGGCTTGAGCTTTGGTTTATCGTCCGAATGGTCGACCAATGAGGGGCTATCTCGACCGTGACGCAAACGGTTTCTGGGTCGCGCGGGTGATCATCGAGGAAGCCCGACGACCGGGCGTGAGCGGCGTTGGAGACGTGCGCACGCGCCACAGGTTGCCCGTCCCGCCATCGGCACCGCGAGAGGTCGCAGAGGTGGCATTCAGGCGCTTTATGAGCCGCGAAGCAAGGAAGCGCCATGGATGTTGACGATTACACCCAGCCGCTCGAATCCGTGATGCGGCAGGAACGGTTGGCAACGTACCCGGTGCCGCTCAAGCTGCGAGACCGGCAGGAGCTTTTCAAGCTCTGGTGCGAGCTCAATCCAAGGGCGCTGCGGCAGATCGAGCTTACGGCGCTCGCAATCGACCAGCGAGGTATCCGAGTAAGCGCCAAGTACCTCATTGAGAAACAGCGTTACGAGGGTAGCGTCAAGCTCGTCGGCGTGCCGTTTGTTGACGGCAACGGCGCTGAGCACATCTACGGCATTAACAACACGGATACGCCGCTTCTCGCACGTTGGCTTCTAAAGCGACATCCGAAGCTGAACATCAAGCTTCGCAATTCCATCTATGACAAGGAGAACAATCATGAAGCGTAAGGAAGCAATCAAGTTCCTCGATTCCGTTTCCGAGTATATCAGCGGTGTCGACGGCACCATTACGCTCTTCAACCCCAAGAGCAATGAGAGCGTCGAGCTTGATACCGACCTGGCTTTCTGTTTCATGGGGACACCCATCGTAGCCATGAAAGACATGCTCGAGAGCGACAAGCTCGACGATATGACACCCGACATGTTTGTCCATCTGATGACCAAATCGGCGTGCAATGCATATGCGCAGCAGCTTACAAAGCGCTGAGCAGCTGGCGCTCGATCTTTTTGGTGAGCAGCCGATGCCAACGCCCGGGCAATGCCAGTTCGAGCTTCATCTACTCGAGCACGGCGAAAAGCCCAAGAGCGCGTGTGGCTTTCGCGGAACGACCGTCTGGACTAACTGCCGCGAGGTCGGCAAGTGCCTTTGGGACGGCTGGCACCAGCAGGGGACAAGCGATGGATTAACGACGGGAGGTGATGACGATGACGGCGATTCCTAAAGACGTGCACGATCAGGCGCAGGAACCCATGGCATGGTTCCAGCACGACGCTAACGCGCAGCGGGACATCAAATGCCAACGGCTACTCATGCGTCGCGGTAACGAGGGCTACGGCGCTTACTGGCGGCTCTGCGAGCTTCTGGCGAGCACCAAGCACCACTCAATTGCGGTGGACACCGATGAAGACTGGCTCATTCTGGCCGGCGCAATCGGTATGCGCTCGATGGGGGCGTTCGACGAGACGGTGAGCATCGCCGAGACACAAGATTTCATCGACTGCCTGCTCGAGATCGGCTTGCTCGTGAGAGACGGAAAAGGCCGAATCGAGAGCGAGAGGATGTGCAAAAACGCCCTTTATTTTGGCAAGCAGCGCGTCAACGGAGCCAAGGGCGGCAGGCCGAAAAAGAAGCAGGAAAACCCGCAAAACTAGCAGGTCAGAGCGTATGTTTGTGTTGTTACGGATTGAAACCAGCGCGAAACCATCGGTTTTAGGTTGGGCTAAGCCTAACAATACATAACATAACAGTACAGAAGCGGGTTTTTGGGTTTGGGTCATAAAACCCAAACCCAAAGCCAAAAACCCGCACTTGCTTGTTATGTTGACTTACAAGCAAGGTTCTTCTTTCTTGCTTCTTCTTTCTTGATCGATTCGTTTTTCGAGCGATTACAAAGCCTGTTTTCGAGTCTTCAGCAGTAGTTATCAACAGGTTTTCAACAAGTTTTCAACAATAGCAAAGTTTTCAACAAAGGAGCGTTGGCGATGCCTTACGGGAGCTATGTCAACAAAGTCCGAAAGCACACGTGTCCTTACTGCGGCATCGAGCGGAATTTGGACTGGTTCATCAAGGACAGCGAAGCCTGCTGGAAGTACAGGGAGACGAAGAAGAACGAGAAGGAGGTGAAGAGAAATGACAGCATCGGTTGATCGCGAAGACCGCGCTTACGTCAAGCGTAGCCTTACGCAAGACGATCTCGTTTTTCTCAAAGAGCTACAGCATGAGCTGAACAACCAACCGATATTGGCAACGGCTGACCCACGTTTTTGGGTCATTCGCGACTACGTATACCGCGAAGCAACAGATGGCGATGACATCGAAGCCGTTGAGCTTTTTGAAGATGGCGAAGGCGAAATCATTGGCTTAGGGGAAGCGGTATCGCGAGCCTACAAGGACGAGCTTAATTTAGGCGGCGAAGAGCACGCCAAAGAATGGCTTGAAGACAACTGGCTTGATCTTGACGATGACGGATGCATTCGGGCACGTTTCACGAATATGGGCATCAGCATCTTTAAGGGTGTAATCAAGGAATACGCCGAAAACAACGCGCTTGGTTGCGTGTTCCTTACGAAGCTGTGGGCAATTGTCCCGGACACCATGTTTCTCACGCTTCGCGAAGCGGAAGAGCACCTTAAGGCCAATTACTACCACTACTCGACGGGGGCGCATACGTTCGGCATGCACGCTTGGCGCTCACCAGAGGTCGCGCAGCTGATAAAGCTGCTCCATACGGTCGATTTTGACGAGTTGTCGAAGCTGATTTCAAAGGAGTAATGGCAATGAGCTCTTACGTTAAGCGTGTAGGTGATCTGACTGAGCCTGTCGAGCTCAGTGCTTCGCAGGTTGCCGAGAAGATGACCTCAACGGTCGATACGGGGTTCGACCCTGTGACCAAGCCCGCGCATTACGCTGGGCATACCGGCATTGAGTGCAAGCAGGCAATGGAATCGATGCTCGGCACCGATGAATACGTGTCCTATATGCAGGGATGCGCCTTCAAGTACCTGTGGCGCTGGAAGTCCAAGAACGGTATCGAAGACCTCAAGAAGGCGCATGAATGCATCGAGAACATGCTTGAGACGCTGGAAGGCGGCGCGTCATGAGCGGCGGTGACTTCTACGCCGCGCCCAAGATCGTAACTGTCCGTAAGGCGCATCAGTGCGCGTACTGCGGCGAGACGATTCCAGCGGGAACGCGTGGCGTGCTCATGGAAAGCGGCCTTTGGATGCGTCTGTTCTGGAAGCGCTACGCATGCCCGCGCTGCCAGCCATATGTCAGTGAGTTTTGGAGCTGGCAAGGCTTGGAGAGCGAAGACATCGAATGGGATTTCGACGAGTTCATGCGGGAGTATCACCGCGATGTGTGGGTGACCGACGATGACGATTAGGAGCGACCGCAAGACCCTCGAGAACCTGTGTGCCGTATCGCAGGACATGAGCCGGCGCATTACAACGTGCGAGAAGCGCGGACACGATGGAGCGTTGGTCGATTACGACGATCTTATCTGCTGGTGCGATTGCGTCACCGACGCAATCGAAGTGATTCACCGAAATTTGGAGGAAAGCAATGAAAGAATTTAAGACCGAGGAAGAGTATGAAGAGGCATCGTCGATGCTGGTTGGGTGCGCCCTGCTGATCGTCCCGTTTGCGATGCTGGTTGCCAGTATCGCCATTGGCTTCATCTTCGGAGCTGGATATGGGTTCCTGGCCTTCTCCTGCTTCCTGCTGATCGTGTGCATCTACTTCATTTACGCGGCAAAGATCAACATGCACAAGGCGAAGAAAGCGGCTGGAAAGGAGCGGGACGATGATTAAGATTTCCGGCTGCTGCGACGGGTGCGGGAAGGAAGCAGACTGCACCAACATTAACGAATTCGCAAGGGTGCATGCCTATGAAAAGGGCAAACTTATCGAGTTCGATATTTGCAAGGACTGCATCCATGAGATTCGCGACATGTCGGGTAGTGTTATCGACGTTGTGCGTGAATTGAAGCGCCGCCATGGACGTTGAGGTCAAGCGCGACCAAAAGGGCGTGTGGTACGCGCAGCCGTATCTTGGCAAGGCACCGGACGGGCGGCAGATACGGCCACGCCGTAGTTTCCCGGATGCCAGGACGCGCGATGAAGCGCAGGCTTTGGCTGATGCCTGGGCTTCGCACCTGACCTTTGACGGCAAGGTCAAGAGCACGCTGATAGTCGACCTGCTTTGGGAGTACATCGAGCAGCGGAAGGTCAAGGGCGCAGCCATTAACACCGTGAAGAGGTGGACGTTTTTCACACGAACCTACGTGGGCAAGTACCTTAAAGGCAAAGTCGCTCGCGACCTTACCGCCATTGAGCTGAACGACTTCGAGACGAGGCTTGGCGTGAGCAAGAAGAACGGCGGTCAAGGTCTTTCGTGCAACACGATCATCAGTGTTCACCACTTTTTGCGCGGCGCATACAACTTTTGGGTGCGCATCGGCATCTGCGAGAACAACCCAATGCTTATGGTCACAAAGCCGCCAGAGGAACGCCATGAAGCCGTGAGCATCGACGAATGGGATTACAGGGCACTCGATGCCATGGTCTCCGAAAAGCTCAACCTTGAGGCGCCCGAGAAGCGCTTCATGCGCCAATCAGCCTACGCTTTCGCAGCTTGGCTTGCACTACACACGGGGATGCGCGTCGGCGAGGTGTGCGCCGTTAGACGGCGCGACCTCCACAAGGCGCAGGGGTTCATCCTCGTGAGTGGAACGGTCATCGAGGTTCCGGGCGGTGGAGTTATTCGCTCCAACGTGACCAAGAACAAGAAGACGCGGCCTGTGGCACTAATCGACGAAGAGTGGGAGCTGATAAAAGCCTATCTCGCGCAACAGGATTCGATTTCAGACGCTTTTACGCCCGATTCGCCACTGGTGAGCATAGACGGCTCTTACATGCGCCCTACGACCGTCTCAAAGGCTTTCAGCCGCGCTCGCGACCGTGCGGGCATGCCGAGGACGTACGTGTTCCACTCGTTGCGCCATACGCACGCCACGTGGTGCCTGGCGAACGGCGTTGACCTCAAGACGCTCGCAGATCGCTTGGGACACTCGAACGAAGCGACAACGCTGAAACTCTACGCGCACCTTCTGCCGGGGCGCGACCAGGCGGCGGCTCAGGCGTTCAACAACTTTGCCAAGCAGCTTGAGGACGGAGTGTAAACGGTGTGTAAATGGCAAGACCTCGGCCATTTGCGTCACGACACGAAAACGAGAGGTCAGAAAGCAAAACCGATGGTTTGGGAACGGTTAGCCGCCGTATTCCAAGTAAGAATCAGGAGATACAGAAAATGGTACCGAAATTGACCGCCGAGCAAAGGCGTGCAGCCCTCGATAAGGGGATGCAGATCAGGTGCAAGCGAGCTGATTACAAGGTCAAGCTGAAATACGGCATCATGTCGATTGAGCGGCTCTTTGAGTTGGCGGACAGTGGCGACCAGGCTGCATCGGGCATGCGTGTCGAATCATTGATTAGGTCGATGCCCGGTTTTGCCGCGCCACGAACCCAGAAGCTCATGAAGAGCCTGCACATCAGCGCGACCCGCCGAGTGAAGGGACTTGGGTACATCCAGCGCGAGGGACTTATCAAGGCTCTTGGGGGTGGGTGCCGTGAGTAGGTCGAGTGAGCGAGCACGCCGCCGAATCAAGAGGATGGGTGTGCTTATAGCGGTGCTCATAGCGTTGTTGGGATGCATCATCGTCTTTCTTTGTTTTTGCCTTATGGAACTGCTCATAAGCATCATTACCGGTTGCCTGTTCTCTTGGCTCGTCCCGTCGCTCGCAACCGCGATGGTGATCATGACCTATATCGCATTGGCAATCGTGAGGGGTGGTAACTGTGAGTGACAGCCTTAACAGCGTCACCTTGAGTGGCAACCTTGGGCAAGATGCAGAGGTTCGGTACACCAACAGCGGCCTTGCGGTAACGAGCTTTTCACTAGCAGTGAACAAGAGCCGCAAGCAGCAGGACGGCAGCTATAAGGACGTGACCAGTTGGGTCGACTGCGTGATGTACGGCAAGCGTGGCGAAGCGATGTTCAACAACGGCCTTCTGATGAAAGGCGCACGCCTGGCTATCCTTGGGCACCTGTACCAGAACGTGTGGGAGAAGGACGGCAAACGCTATCGCAAGCTCGAGGTCATCGTCGATAACGTGGCAATCATGACCTCGCATCGGCAGTCGCAGCAACCGGCGGCGGCACCTCAGACCGCGACCTACCCAGACGTGTACGACGAAGATATTCCCTTCTAAGGAGCTGACATGTACGGACGAAAGATGAACGTTTGCCTGGCTGACGGAACGGTCATGCCGACATACGCGCACGATGGCGATGCAGGCTTCGACCTTTGCATCACCGAGGATGTAAGGCTTGAGCCAAACGCAAGCGCTGTCTGCGGACTTGGCTTTGCCTGCGAGATTCCGAGTGGTTGCGTCGGCTTGGTCTTCCCGCGCTCCGGCCTTGGCGCTCACTACGGCGTGACGCTGCGCAACAGCGTAAGCGTCATCGACAGCGGATACCGTGGCGAGGTGCATGCACCGCTGGTCAATCTCAGCTGTGACACCGTGTTTCTTCCCAAGGGTACGCGCGTGTGCCAGATGGTCGTTGTCCCGTTCGTGCCGTGTGATCTTGTCGGGGTCGATAGCCTGACCGACACCGAGCGTGGTACAGACGGCTTCGGCTCTACGGGCATCGACTAGGGTTGATGCCTTGTGGATGCCAAGGAATACTTCGAGCGCATCCGTGACGAGGTGGCTAGCATCGAGCACGCAAAGGAGATGCTAGCCCGCCTTAAGGCTCGCGAGGGAGCCAAGGCGCAGAGCTACAGCACGGGCGGCGGCGGTGGCGGCTCAGACCCTATGGATGCGATTAACGGGCGTATCGACTTTGAGGGGAGGTTGGAAAGGAGGATCGCGGACAGCCAATCCGAGGTGGACGAAGCGTGCGTGCTGCTCTACGGTGCTGACAATCGCGGCGGCTTGGCAAAGCTCAAGGGCAACCGATACGCCGACGCGCTGTGCATGGCCTATCTCCAAGCGATGCCATGGGACGAGATAGCCGATGTGATGCAGTGCTCGCGCCAATGGTGCAGGGAGCTTTGCAACGTTGGGTTCCGCTATATCGACGAGGTGGGCTTTGCCGCGCTCAAAGATATTTGAGATTGGTACTTGTCATCACTTTTCAGTTTGTGCTACATTTCGGTACGGTGGATTATCAGAAAGGGACACGGCCTTGGGTCGCGTCCCTTTTTTGTTGGGGGTCGCGCAATGGCAAAGGGCTTCTCGTATCGGTTCTACCATTCCAAGGATTGGGAACAGGCGCGAGAGCTCGCATTGCAGCGCGATGCCTATCTTTGCCAGCACTGCCTTAAGGCTGGCATCGCAACACCGGCAACGATGGTGCATCACATCATCGAGCTAACACCATCGAACATCAGCGATCCGAACATAGCGACCGACACTCGCAACCTTGTAAGCCTGTGCGACCTCTGCCACAAGAAGGTGCACGGCTGGGCAAGGCAGGGCAGCACAAGGCAAGGGCTGCGCTTTGACGAGGACGGCAACTTGATTTCGCTGACAGACGAAAACACAGACTGAGCACAAGCGCACAGTCAAACAAAATGACAGACAAAACAGCAGGTCACAGCTTCGAGCTATCCCCCCGGTCTAAAACCAAGGCACCCAGCATAGGGCACCAACGCCGGGAGATAGATTTATGCGCGCAGAGGTTTTCAGAACGGGGGTGGTCTTGTGGCGAAGCGAAAAGTATGCGAAAGTACCGAGATTTCGCCGAAAGTCGCGAAGAGTCCCCCGAAGCGGAACGGTCAATCGGTTCAATCGCTCTACCAAAACGAGCTGAAAAGGCTGCAACGCCTGACCAAGGACGTCATTCCAGACGACAAGCGCACGGCCATCATGCCGCTCATGTCGAACATCGCGTTTCTGAAAGTGAAGCTCGACCAGGCTCGCGTGGAGCTTATGGGCGAAAGCATCTTCACCGAGTACGACAACGGTGGCGGGCAGTCTGGTCTGCGCGAGCATCCTGGCTTTTCCGCGTACAACAAGCTGTTCACAACTTTCTCGCGCGGTATCAAGCAGATCACCGACATGATGCCGAGCGGAAGCACGTCAGCCGACGCGCTCATGGATTACCTGAACGAGACGAGGTTCGGTGGCTAGGAAGAAGGCCGCTGGCTCGTGCGAGAAGGCGATACGCGAGTACTTCGGCGGCATCCTCGACGGAACGATAACCTCGTGCGCGAAGATGCAGCAGGTCGCCGCCATCGTCCTTCGCGACTTGGACAACGACGATCCGCTGTATCCGTACCACTACCGCGAGGAATACGCGCAGAAGCACGTGAGCTTCATCGAGCGCTTCTGCCGACTTCCATCCGGCAAGCTCGGACAGCCCTTCGAGCTTGAGCTTTTCCAGCGCGCAATCCTGTCGGTCGTTTTCGGCTTCGTCGATGTCGAGGGGAAGCGGCAGTACCGCGAAGTGCTCTGGATTATGGGGCGCAAGAACGGCAAGACCGCGCTCGCTTCCGCAATAGAGCTTGACTTGCTCATCAACGACGATGAGGGCGCGCCAGAGGTCTACAACGTCGCCACGGCCCACGACCAGGCGGCGAAGGGCTTCAACAACGCCTGGCGAATGGTGCTCACGTCGCCAGCTTTGGGGCGGCATGTACGAAAGCGCGTGAGCGACCTTTACTGCGATTTGAACATGGGTTCAATCAAGGCGCTGTCAGCCAACACGAACCACCTCGACGGCCTCGACATCTCAGGGGCCATCGTCGACGAGCTCGCGGCCATGAAGAACCGCGATCTGTACGACTTGACCATTCAGGGCACGTCAGCACGCCGACAACCGCTGGTTCTGGAAATCACTACCAACGGTTTCGTTCGGAACGGCATCTTCGATGCTCAGTACGAATACGCCACCAAATGGCTCGACGGTCAGGCGACAGGTGAGAAGGCCGAGCGCTTCATAGCGTTCATCTTCGAGCTTGATGAGCGCGATGAGTGGCAAGAGGAATCGGCGTGGATCAAGGCGAACCCTGGTCTTGGCACCATCAAAAGCCTTGAGGGCTTGCGCCAAAACGTCTCAAAGGCCAAAGACGACCCGACATTTCTGCCGACACTTCTGGTCAAGGACTTCAATCTCATCGAAAACCAGAGCCAAGCATGGCTTACGTGGGCTGAGATTCATAACGATGACACTTTCGACCCGTCCGACGGGTCTTTTTCTTATGCGGTGCTCGGCGTTGACGCGTCCGACACCACTGACCTCACCGCCGCATGCTTGCTGATGATGCGCCCGAACGACGAGCGCATATATGCGATGCACATGGCGTGGATTCCGCTTCGCGCTTTGGAGCAGGCAGAAACGGAAGGACGGCGCGGCGGTCGCGACGGCGTGCCTTACGACGCGTGGATTGCGCGCGGGCTTCTGCGAACGTCTCCGACACCAATTATCGACAAGCGGCTCGTGCTCGATTGGGTGGACGAGGTGCGCGAGAAATGTGGCATCTACGCCGTCGCGTGCGGCTACGACCCGTGGCACATGCGCGACGTGCCGACGGTGGAAGCCTACGAAGGTTATTTCGGAGCCGACAACTTCAAGAAGGTCATCCAAGGCGCTCAAACGCTCTCGATGCCAATGAAGGAGCTACGCGCCCTGTACAAGGAGAACCGCGTAGTTGACAACAGCAACCCGATTGCCGAGTGGTGCCGCTCGAACGTTGCGGTGCGCAGCGACGCGAACGGAAACATCGCGCCCGACAAGAAGAACCAAGACCCGCGCAACCGCATAGACGCCTGGGCGGCGGAATGCGATGCATTCGTGGTCTTGAAAGACATGATGGACGATTTCAGAAGCATGATTGGAGGTTAAACGTGGCTAAACGAACGTCGATGTTCCGCTCAATGTTCGATGCCGTATTCCACAAGCCGATCATGCAGGCCGTGGACGGCTACTTTCAGACGTTCACGGCGTACTCACCGCGCTTCACGACGTGGAGTGGCGGCATCTACGAAGCGGAGCTGACGCGAAGCATCATCGAGCGAAACGCCGACCACGCGAGCAAGCTGAAACCCGAGGTTTCGGGAACCGCGCAGCGGTTGGCAACGCGTTCGCTCGAATGGCAGCCGAACCCGTGGATGACGACGCCGCAGTTCCTGCACCGCATCTCGACGATGCTGGACGTGTGCGACACGTGCCTTATCGTTCCTATCCTCGATGGGAACACCGAGACCATCACGGGATACTATCCCGTCCTTCCAGGGCAGTGCGAAGCCTACGACGTGGGCGGAGCGCTGTGGCTCAAGCTGTCTTTCCCAGGCGGCGACGCCGCCATGCTCGAATGGTCGCGCGTCGGCGTGCTCACCCGGCACCAGTTCCGAAGCGATTTGTTCGGCGACGGGACGAACGTGCTCAATCCGACGCTTGAGCTTATGCACGCGCAGAACGAAGCCGAGAAGACGGCCATCGAGCAAGGCGCGGCCATTCGCTTCATAGGCAAGATGTCGCAGAACCGCAATCCAGAAGACTTGGAGAAGGCTCGCAAGGAATTCAATAAGCAGCTCGGTTCGGCGAACGCTGGCGGCATTGCCGTATATGACAACAAATACAACGACGTCAAGCAGATAACGCCGCAGAGCTACACGGTGGACGCCGCCCAGATGGAGCGCATCGAGAAGGCCGCGTATCGGTTCTTCGGCTCGTGCGAAGACATCGTTATGAACAAGGCCGACGAGGAAACATACAACTCGTTTTATGAAGGGCGTACCGAGGTATTCGCGGTGCAGCTTGGCTACGTGCTCACGTGCATGACCTTCACGCCGAACGAGATCGCGTACGGCAACAGCATCATGTTCAGCGCGAACCGCCTTGAGTTCGCGAGCAACGCGACGAAGCTCAACGTCGTTACGTCGCTTTACGACCGAGGAATCATGACGGGCAACCAGGGCGCGGACGTGTTCCAGCTTCCGCATTACGAGGGTGGCGACCGCCACGTGATACGCGGAGAGTACATCGACCTCGACTTGATAAGCGAGCACACATCGGAGCAAGCCGCCAAGGCGGCTGAGGTAAACGCAAACGTCGCGGCAATCGACGGTAAGAAGAAGGATGGTGACGACGATGCCAGCCAAGCCGAATGAGCGGCAATACAGAACGATGTCGATGGTGCTGCGCAGCCTGCCTGATGACGGCAAGCGCGAGAAGCGCATAGAATCCGACTACTACGTCGAGGGATACGCCTCGACGTTCAATGACCCATACGTCCTTTGGCAAGACCCTTGGGACGGCACCGAGTACCGCGAGGTCATCAGCCCAGACGCCTTCGTCGATACCGACATGAGCGACATCATCATGCAGTTCGACCATATGGGCGACGTTTTGGCGCGCCAGTCGAACGGCACGCTCATCGTCGAGCCCGACGAGCATGGGCTTTTCATGGCTGCCGACCTCTCGAAGTCGGACGCCGCCCGCAACCGATTCGAGGAAATCGACAACGGCCTTGTTACACGCATGTCGTGGGCGTTCACCATCGGCGCGTCCGAGTACGACCGAGACACGCACACCACGACCATCACGCGCGTCAAGAAGATTTATGACGTGTCCGCAGTCAGCCTTCCTGCTGACCCGAACACCGAAATAAGTGCAAGAAACCTTCTCAACGGAGTGATTGAGAAGTCGCACGGGGAGCACGTGCGCCGCAAGAACGCGCTCGTAAAGGCGCGTGCAGTAATGGCAATCGCCACCAATTAGAAGGGAAACAAACATGAACCTTGAAGACCTGCTGAAAGAGCTTCAGGCGCTCATCGACAAGTATTCCGCCGATGACGCCGAGCCGACCGATGAGGATGCCGCCCGCATGGCCGAGCTGACGAAGAGCATCAACGAGATTCGCGCGCAGCAGACCGCGACCGCCGAGACCCGCGCCGCGACCGTCGCAGCCGCCCGCGCCGCCATCGAGAACGGCACCGCACGCCGCGTGGATGCTGTTCCGCTGGCGCGTTCCGCCAATGTCGTAGGCACCGGCAACGCCTACGACATCACCGATTACAAGGCGGCTGAGCGCCGCGCTTGGGTTAAGGGAATCGCCGAGCGCGCTGGCGTTCAGCTTGTCGAGGGCTACGCCCTGACCGACGTGGAGCGCGCGGCGCAGAACCACGCCATGGAACAGCGCGCCGCCTTCAACCACATGACGAGCAACACCGATTCCGTCATTCCCGTCGAGCTGCAAAACGAGATCATCACGCTCATCGACAACACCGCCGTGCTGTGGGGCGACATGCCGAAGCAGAACTTCCCTCACCAGTTCGAGATCATCCGCCATACGGGCATCGAAAAGGGCGATGCGGCGCAGACCGATGAGGGCGCAGCACCTGCCGATGACGAGAAGAACACTTTCGACACGCTCAAGTTCGAGGGCGTGGAGATCAAGAAGACCGTGAAGATGAGCCGCCGCATGGCCGTTCAATCCGTGGCAGCTTTCGAGTCCTATCTCGTGAGCGAGATTGCCGCCCGCCTGTCCGTTGGCTGCAACGCGCATGCACACGCGCGCCTGGTCGATACGTCCTACGGCATGGATGCCGCGAACAATATTCAGACGGCTAAGGCGCAGGCGCTTGCGAAGGCCGACCTCGCTGGGTTGCTCTCCAAGCTCTACACCTACGGCAACGCCGCGCCCAAGGGTGTCATCATCTACGCGAACAACAATGTCATCTGGAACTACATCGCCATGCTTGAGGACGGCAACGGTCGCTCTTACTTCGTCGATGAGAAGACCGCCGACCCCACTGTCGAGGGGCACATCTTCGGCAAGCTGGTCAAGCGCGACGATTCCATCACCGACGGCGTGATCGTCGCGGGCTACCCCGACCTGTTCAAGGGCAACGTGTTCGACGGCCCCGACGTGATGCCCTACATCGCGCCCGACGGAACCCAGAACCGCTGCTTCGACGGATATGAGCTCATCGACTGCGGCCTTGCCGTTCCTAAGGCGTTCGCCCAGCTGACCATCAAGACCGCCTAGGCAGGCGGTGCGCCATGGCCGACAAAGCCAAGAGCAAGCTGCTCGACGCGTGCCGCGCCGCCCTGCGCATCCCCGCCTTCTGCAACGACTTCGACGAAGAGATTGCAGACGTCATCGAAGCCGCCCGCGCCGAGCTGGTCGCGGGCGGCGTCCTTCCCGAGAAGGCCAACGACGACTCCGACGGGCGTATCCGCCTTGCCATCAAGGTCTACGTCAAGGCGAACTTCGGCATGGACAACCCGGACGCCGATCGCTTCATGAAGTCGTTCGAATGCATGCTCACCTCAATGAGCGGCGATTCGGCTTACAGGACGGAGCCAAAAGATGAGTAGGTGGGCTGGAATGTGCACGCTCATAGCGTTCGAGACAGAGCGCGATGCGCTCGGCGTGCAGCGCAAAAAGGAGCGCGCCCGACGCGTGCCGTGCAACGTCTACAGCATCAGCCAGCAGGCTTACTACGCAGCCGCCCAATCAGGCGTGCGCCCCATGGCCGTGATTGAGGTGCGCCAATGCGCCTACTCGGGAGAAAAGGTGTGCGAGTACGGCGGCGTGCGCTACACGGTAGACAGCGCCGTGCTTTCCAGCGCCGACGCCCTGCGGCTTACATTGACCGAGAAGGTGGGAAACCGATGAGCGACACCATCAGCATCGACGACCTTGAGACGGTTGTCGTCAACAGCATCGAAGAGGTTATCGAGGACAACGAAGAGGTCTTGCAGGGCAACGTCAAGGCCGCTGGCAGCAAGGCGGTTCGCCTTCTGAAAGAGCGAAGCCGGAAGAAGAAGCGCCACGGCGGAAGCTATGCAAGGGGATGGTCTGCCGACGTTAAGAGCGAAGCGACTGGCACCACCTGCGTTGTTCACAACAGGCAGTATCAGCTTACGCATTTGCTTGAGAACGGCCACGTTATCAAAAACCAGCACGGAAGCTATCCGGGCAGGGTCGAAGGCGATCACGTTATCGAAGGCGTTTACAGGGAAGTTGCCGCCGAGTTCTCCAAGGGGGCGTAATGAACAGCCTTAAAGACCTGGCACAGCTTCTTGATGCATTCGGCCTGCCGTGGGCTAACGGCGGTTTCCGTGATGGAGAGTTTCCCACACCTCCGTATATCGACATCGAAGCCGGTTACGGCGATGGCGTGAGCGCCGACAACGTGGGATGGTGCCGCTGGATGCCCTACGATGTGGCGCTTTACGTTCGAGAGCGCGACTACGAGCTTGAGAAGCGATTCGAAGCGGCGCTCGATGCCGCAGAGTTTAACTACAACAAGACGGTAACGCCGCTTGACGGTGACGAGCTGGTTGAGACGGCTTACGAAATCGACGTTACCGAATGATGAAAGGAGCCGACATGGCGCGAAATGGATTTTTCGGCGTTAAGAACGCGCACATCGCGCGTTTTACCAACGAGGATACGTTTAAATATGAGAAGCCTGTCCACATCCCCGGCACGGTCGAAATCAAGGTCGATCCGTCCATTGAACAGGCAACGAGCTACGGCGACAACGAGCCGTGGTTGGACAAGTACCAGGACAACGGCGGTTCCATCACGTGGTCGCTCTACGATATCGAGAGCACACCTGAGCTGCGCGAGCTTATGGCCGACATCAATGGATTCGACATCGACGAGAAAGGCCGCGTGCTGGCAACGTCGGGCAAGACTCCTAAACCGTTTGCGCTCTTGTTCGAGCAGCCCGGACACGCTGTCGGAAGGCGTCGATGCATCTACAAGTGCACCAGTAAGCCCGTCTCCATTGATGCCAAGACGCTTGAAGAGAAGCCCGACATCACGCAGCTTGATTACGCGCTTACGTTCCGTCCCGTCAAGCTGCCGAGCGGCTGGCGCGGCAGCTACATCGATACATATGGCGATATTGACGGTTACGACAAATTCTTCGAAGAGGTAGATACTGCCGTCACGCCCAAGACTGTTAGCGTGAGCGCGTAATGGGCGGCGGAATCATCGAGGTAGGCGGAGTTGAGTATCCCGTCGCTTGCAACGCCTTTACACCTATTGCGTACTCGCGCGAGTTCTTCGTTGAGCGCAAGGACGGGAGCCGCCGCCCCAAGGACATCAACGAAGCCATTTCCGTTGTTCTTGATGTCTCGGCAGCGTCGAATATTCCGCCTATCGTGCCACTGCTTGAGATTTTCTACGCCTGTGCGAAGACGTACAACGCCACAGCAAAGGAGAAGACAGATCTTGGCAAGTCCTTTGAGGATTGGGTTTGCGGCTTCCCGCAATCGGAATTCGACCTTGAGCGCGAAGGCGGTTGGGCATCTGACGTGATGCAGATCATCAAGGACAACTTTTTTCCGAACGCAAAAGCGGACGTGGAAGCCACGACCGCCGAAGCATCAGATGCCGCCGCTTCCGCCGGAGCTGGAGAGTAGCTGCGACACGCTCTATATCTATTCTTGCCAGCAGGCTGGATTGAGCATCCAAGACCTGCACACGCTGTCTTATGCGCAAGTGCAAAATCTTATTGATATATACAGCTTCGTCAACGATGCCGTGGCGTATGCCGAGGATGACGAGCAGGCGCGGCAGGGCGAAGCGGCCTTCTGGTCTTGACTGTGAGCGTAAAGCGCCAGCGCACCCATGCGGTGCGCTGTTCTGTGCGCTCATTTCTTTCATTGACAACTGAAAAGAGGTGGAACTGTGGCTGTCACGTACAAAGGTCTGACTATCAAGTTCGGCGGAGATACGACCGAGTTACAGGGCGCATTGAAGAGTGTGCAGAGCACGGCGAAAGATACGCAGAGCGCGTTGAAGGACATCAATCGCGCCCTGAAATTCGACCCCGGCAACACGGATTTGCTCGTTGAGAAGGAAAAACTTCTCAATCGAGCATACGGCGAGACGAAAACGAAGCTCGATGCATATAAAGCAGCGCTCGCGACACTTGATGAAAAGAAGCGGAGCGGCGCGGCACTCACCGAGCGCGAGGAAGCACAATACTCGAGCCTTAAGGCTCAGATTGCCATTTGTGAGAACCAGCTTGAGAGCTATTCCGACGATTTGAAAAGCGTCAGCCGCGAAGCCCAAGCATCAAAGAGCAGCCTTTACCAGTTTGGTCAGACAATTCAGGACAACAGCGATAAGCTGGAAAAGGCTGGCAAGGGTCTAGAGACTGCCGGAAAGACGATTACCGGCGCCGTCACCGGCACTGCTACCGCGCTTGTCGGTCTTGCCAGCAGCCAGGAAGAGCAGATCGAGCAGACGCATCAGCTGGACGCTGCCTGGAAGGACGCAGGCGGTACGTCCGAGCAGGCGCGAAGCTCCTATACCCTGTTTTATAAGTTACTTGGCGAAGAGGACACCGCGACCGAAGCCGCACAGAACCTGTCACGCTTGACCACTAACCAGCAGGAACTGGACAAGTGGAGCAACATCGCCGCAGGCTCGTTCTCCAAGTTCGGCGATGCATTGCCGCTTGAAAACCTCGTGGAAGCATCGCAAGAGACGGCGCACACCGGCACCGTCACCGGCGGTCTTGCCGATGCCCTCAACTGGGCAACGGCAAGCAACGAGCAGTGGAGCGCAGCACTCTCTGGTAACCATGCGGCACAGCAGGCTTTCAACGACCAGATCGCTCAGGGCGCTACCAAAGAGGACGCTTTCAATGCGGCGCTTGCCGCCTGCGGTGACGAGCAGGAGCGCTCCTCGCTTATCACGCAGACACTCGATGGCCTTTACGGCAACATTGGCGAGACGTATCAAGAGACTAATAAGACGATGCTCGACACGCGCGAAGCGCAGGCCGAGCTAAACCAGAAGATGGCCGAAGCCGGCGAAGCGGCCATGCCCTTCAAGGAAAAGGCGCTCGAGCTTGGAACGACCTTGCTTGAGAAGGTAACGCCGGCGCTCGAGGGCGTTAGCGACTGGTACAAGTCCCTAACGCCAGAGCAGCAGGACATGGCAACCAATGTCGTTTTGGGGACGGTCGCGTTCGGCGGGCTCACAACGGGAATCGGCAAGACGCTCCAAAAGGGCATCGAGATCGGCCAGACGTTCAAGGACGTTGCCGGCGGTTTCGCTTCCCTCGCAGGCAAGTTCGGCGAGGGCGGCGGCGCTATAAGCACGGCTGCAACGGGCTTCGGCGGCATCGCCGAGAAAGCTGGCGGCTTGGCATCGACCCTTGGCGGCAAGCTCTCTACAGGGTGGACATCGTTCACCGGATTGATCGCCGCAAACCCAATCTTGCTTGGCGTGGCTGCGGTTGCCGCTGCCGTCGCTGGCCTTACGTGGTTCTTCACGCAGACCGAGACTGGTAAACAGCTCTGGTCTGACTTCACCGGCTGGATTTCAGAGAAATGGCAGGGCGTGCAGGATTTCTTCGCAGGCGTGCCGGAATTCTGGTCTGGGATTTGGGACGGGATAACCGGAAAGGCCGAAGAGGTCAAGAACGGCCTTTCGGAAAAGTTCGAAGGCATAAGGCAAGGCGCGTCCGATGCTTGGGAGGGCTTGAAGGCCAATGCGTCCGATGCTTGGGAGAATCTGAAATCCAACGCGTCTGAAAAATTCGGCGCTATCAGGGATTCAATCCAAACAGACATGAACACCGGTCAGATTGTCGGTTCTTCGGCTTCAAATGCCCTGAAAGCCGCCATGAACGGTGATTGGGACGCGGCGAAGTCGCAGGCCGGTATCGCTTTCCAGGCTATTCAAAGCAACATCCAGACGAAGATGAACAATGCGAAGGATAACGCGATAAACGCTGGCAACGCCATCGGCGAAAAGCTGGGGTTCCCCGGTCTTGGAAGCAAGGTCGCTGGCGTTTTCTCGAACATCAAGAGCAGCATCACTTCGCCGATCAACGATGCCTGGAACTTTGTCAGTAGCATCCCCGGCAAGATTCAGGGGGCGTTCAGCGGGATTCACATCAGCTTGCCGCATATCAACATGCCGCATTTCAGTGTCAGCTGGCGTGACATCGGTGGTGTTGTGAAGCTGCCGTCAATCAGCGTCAACTGGTATGCAAAGGGTGCGTCCTTTGACAAGCCTTCAATTATCGGCGTTGGCGAAGCTGGACTTGAGCACGTCGCGCCCGACGCCAAGCTGCGCACAAGCGTCAGAGAGAGCGTCGAGGCGGGTATTTCTCGCATGCTCGATCGCCTAAGCGGCGGCTTCGGTGGCGGAGCCCAGGTGAACGTGACCGTCAACGCCACCGTTGCAAACAGCATGGACGCGTACGCGACCGGTCAGCAGATCGGCGCTGGTATTGCCAGCAGGTTAAAGCAGAAGGGGGTGCCCGTTGGAGCTTAAGCGTAAGCGAAACCAAAGCGACAGCATCGTTTTCAACGGGCACGACCTGTCGAAGCTCGTCTACTGTAAGGTGCGCCGCACAATTATGGCGGACGTTTCGGCGAGCTTCGAGGATGCGCCCGGGCGGCACGGCGAATACTTCAAGAACGCCCGCCGCGCCGGTTACGATTTGCAGATTGACATGTGGATTCGCACCGAGCACCGACGCGAGGTCGCAAAGGCACGGCATAAGCTGGCGGCACTGCTCTGGTCTGACGAGCCAGCGCCGCTTTATTTGCCTGATGACCCTACGCGTTATTTGATGGCGATCGTCAGCGGTGCAACCGACCTTGACGAGATTACCGATGATTGCCCGCAGGCAACCGTTACGTTCCACATTGGTGACCCCGACTATTACGGTCAGCATCGCCGTATGGATATGAGCGGCGCAGCATCGTTCGCCGTCGGCGGCACGCTGCCTGCGGCGCTCACCGTGACGGCCAAGCCCGGCGCTTGCAGCTCTTGGCGCATCACCAACACCGACACCGCCGAGTTCGTTGAGGTTGTCCAGCCGTTGACGGCTTCGAGCGTGGTTCGGATGGATTTCGATAAAGAGCATGTGACCGTTAACGGCTCTGTCGCTCAGCTCAACATCATGAGTGACTTTTTCAGCATCCAAGACCGTGCGCACGTCAAGATCTCTAGCGGCTCCGCGACGCTGGAATGGGAGGAGAGATGGCTTTAACAAAGAAGGTCAACTTCACCCGTTTCAGCCGTTTCGGCGTGAATCTCGGACGGCTCACCTACACCGCAGCGACCCATGAGGACGCAACGGACGGCACCGACGAGCTTAAGATCAGGTGCGACGAGGATTTAGGCAAGGGGGAACGCCTTGTTTGGATTGACCGCCAAGGCGTCGTACATGAGCACATCGTCGACGAAATCGAGCGACTGCACGATGACAACGGCAAGCCGTATACCAGCATAACGTGCATCAACTCCATCAATGAGACGTGGGATGACTATATCGAGGACAAGCGACCGTCCGGCAGCGTAGCCGTGGCGCTCACGTCAATACTCGCGGGCACCCGTTGGGAAGTCGGCAACTGCGACCAGCCCGGCAGTGCTTCGCACACCTTCTATCACGTAAGCGTCCGCGAGGGCTTGAGCGCCCTGCTCAAAACATGGGGCGGTGAGCTTGAAACCGTTATCGTGACGGACGGAGTGCAGGTCACGCATCGATATGTGCGCGTGGTGGCTACGCGCGGCAACCAGCAAAGCCCAAAGCGCTTCACGTGGACGAAAGACCTGATCAGCATCAAGCGCAAGACGGGCAGCGCCAACCCCAAGACGCGAGTTTACGGTTACGGCAAGGGCGTTGAGACGGATGGCGGCGGCTATGGCCGACGATTGACTTTCGGCGATCTAAACAATGGTAAGGATTACGTTGAAGATGCCGCCGCGACCGAGGTTTGGGGGCATCCCGACGGCAACGGCGGTATCGCGCCCGCCGTAGACATCTACGTTAACGAGCAATGCGAGGACGCAGCGCAGCTTCTTGCCGAGACGAACGATTACCTCTCGCAAGCCAAAACGCCGACCGTCTCTTATGAAGCAAGCGTGATTGACCTATTTGCTTTCGGTCGAGATTGGGAATGCGTTGCTGTCGGCGATTGCGTGGCGATCATCGACAAGGGCTTCTCCGCTGCGGGAATCAGGCTCAAGGGGCGCGTCTCGAAGCTGACCCGCGACTTGGTGACCGGCGATGCCAAGGTAACGTTCGGCAACCTAACCGATGATCTGGCTGACATCTTCCAGTCGGTGGCGCAGCAGCTCAAGAGCGGCAGCAACCAGCGGGCTAACTACGATGCGGCGGCTGGCACGTCCGTCTCGTGGCTCAACCAGCTCATGGCGGCGCTCAACAAGGCGTTCAATGCCGTCGGCACCTACAAGGTCGAGACGTTCGAGCTTGGCGTGATTTACTCGAACGTGCCGCTGGATGCCGCGACTGGCGTTCCGCTCAAGGCAACGTCCGGCATGTGGGCGGTAAACATCAATGGCATGGGCATCCGCCTTGCCGCGTCGCTTGCAAGCGACGGACAGTGGAATTGGCGAACGTTCATCACTGGCGCTCAGGTCAGCGCCGATTGCATCAACGCCGGTACGATGCGAGCAGACCGCATCCGCGCTGGCCTGCTCACCGACGATGTTGGAAAGAATTTCTGGGATTTGACCACCGGAGATTTTAGCTTGTCTGCCGGCGCGACCGTCGGCAGCAAGCCGATCGCCACGACAGATGCCGTAATTGCATCCGTCGATGTCGAGTACGCGCAAGGTATCTCGCGTACCGAAGCACCGAAAACCGGATGGCAGTCTGAAGCGCCAGTATGGGTCGAGGGGAAGTACATCTGGACTCGGACGAAGACTGTCACGCAGTCCGGCGAGATTTCCTATTCAGTTCCTGCATGCATTAGCGGTGCGGACGGCAAGCAGGGCGTAACCGGTAGGGGAATCAAATCCATCGTCGAGCAGTACTACCTATCTTCAAGCGATTCTTCCCAAGTCGGCGGTAGCTGGAGCGAACAGCAGCCTGCCTGGAGCAAGGAAAAATACATCTGGACTCGCAGCAAGGTCACTTGGAGTGACGGAGCCGTAAGCTACACGACGCCTTGTCTCGCCAAGGCAATCAATGGTGCGAACCAGATGGCGGGAAACGGCATCGCATCCAGCGTCAAGCTCTATGCGAAGAACCAGAGCGATATGGTTCCGCCAATCAACGCGCAGAGCCCTGAGCTTGGATGGTCTGAGACATTGCCGGAATGGAGTAACGGCTATTACGTCTGGTCTATGGAGCGCATCACGCTCGGTGACGGCTCCGTTCGCCACACGACGCCAATGCTTGAAAGTGCCTACAACAAGGCATACCAGAGCTCATACGATTTTACCGAATCGCTGACTGGCCTTGACGGCACCGTGCAGGAACTGGCTAAAGACGGTGTGGTAACAACGGCCGAAGCGGCAGCAGTGAAGAAGGCCATGCAGGCGGTCGACAAAGAGCGCGAAGAGCTCACAAGCCAGTACAACTCGCTGAAATCCAACAAGTCGCTCAATGCGCAATTCCTCACACAAGTACTCGCGCCTAAATACACGGCTGCATTCGGATCTACCGAAGAGGGCGGCGCCTACAGCGATTACGCCGACAAGGTAAACGCGGTGCTGGAGTGCAAGACGGCAGACGCGCTCAAGGCGGCAATGTACGAATACGACGCGTCATACGGCTCGTACTCGTCAGCAGTTAAGGTTTACGCTTCGGCGGCGCGTGCGGCTCAGCATGCCATCGAGCAGCAAGACGCTTCTGACTACGCGAACGGCATCCTCAGCGACTACGACGAGCAGCTGACCCAGAAGAAGATCTTCGACCGCCTGACGAGCAACGGCGCGGCTCAGGGTATCTTCCTCCAGAACGGCAAGGTCTATATCAACGCGACATACATGTCTGCCGGAATCATCGCCGATGCCAAAGGCCGCAATTCCTGGAATCTCAAGACCGGCGAGCTCGTGACAAATTACATGAGCGCGAACAACATCGCCGCCAAGGGCACGTTCCGCTGCGGATACGACAGCTACTACACTCTTCTCAACAACATGGGTCAGATGTCGGGATTTCGTAAGAAATCCGGCGCGTCAAGTGCCTCGCAGGTCGGTTACATCGACTTTTCTTCGTCAATGAAAGATTTATCTGACAACAAGGTTCTATACGGGCTCCAGATGCAGGCCGAAGGAAGCCTTAGGATTTCCGTTCCGAAGATCTCGGTATCTAACTCAGCAAGTACGAGCGTAACCACAACCAACGCCATTACATCCAACGTGACCATGAAGTACATCAGCCAGATACAGGACAACGGCAATGGATCAATCACCTGGTGGACATCGACAAGGAACATCGATTTCGTAAATGGAATCTGCACACTTTGCAATTTTGATTAGGAGGTCATATGGCACAGATCACACATTACATGGTGCATGATCCGGTGGGCAACACCGAGAGCTATCTGACGGAGTTCGACGCCGAGTTCATTGCACGCGCGGCAGCGGCAAACATCGTCTTCATTGCCGTCTACGATGACGGCACGCGTGAGGTTGTTGACAGTAAGGACGTGGTTAAGCCGAAATCCGCCGACGAGCCGTTCACGCTCGTGACTCCGGTGTACGTTGATGACCGAACCGATGCCACGGTTGCATGCTTCGATGCCCTGGCTGCAATCGTCAACCCTTCAGTTGCGGTCTCGACAGAAGACGGTGGCACCGAAGTACAAACAGATCCGATTCAGGCTTTCATGGCGGCGCTCGAGAAGCTGCGGGCGCTAAAGTCTGGCGGTGATGCGTAATGAACACGCAGACAATCGAGCTTGACGTGAACAAGTGCGGATGCGGAAACAACTGCATTCGAATCGCGCAAGGCGAAGGCGGCGGAACAACCATCAAGGCGCTTATCTACGACAACGGCGGCGAGCTGTCTTTGTCAGGGTACAGTGCCTATTTGGTAGCCCGATTGCCCGACCGAATCCACTATTACCGTGGCAGCGCCACGGTCGGCGGCAACACGATCACCTACGTTTGCGATGAATCCAAGCTCGCAAGCGTTCCCGGCTACACCGACGAAGCCTATTTCGAATTGAAGAAAGGCTCGCAGACGGTTCAGACCGAGCGTTTTGCGCTGGACATCATGCGCGACGCCCGTGAGGGAAATACTCCGGCGAAGTCATGGGACAACGCAGTCGAAGCGCTTGAAAAGCGCGCCGAAACCGCCGTCACCAAGGGCGAACAGGCCGTCACAGACGCTGGCAAGGCGCTTAATAACGCCAACGCTGCGGTCAACATCTGCAAGAGCGCCACGGACGCGGCCAACACCGCGACGAGTAAGGCGAACGCCGCGACAAAGAGCGCCACGGACGCGGCGGCTGCGGCAAACACAGCCAAGACGAACGCCGACACCGCGACGAGTAAGGCGAACGCCGCGACAAATGCCGCAAACGCATCCAAGGCCAGTGCAGACCTGGCGGCGGCAGACGCGCTCAAGGCGGCTGAGGAAGCTCGCGGCTCGATCAGCCCCGACAAGCGCATCTATCTTGCCTACGACACCGTTGGCGATACGGATTACATCTCGCTAGTCGATACGGAGGATTAAGCATGGGCAAAACCCACATTGCAGATCACGAGACGCTCGAGCGCGTGGCAATCGCGCTCGAATCCATGGGGGCTTCGACAATCCCCATTTTTAATGAGGAGACAGGACGTTACACGAACGCGAGCATCGCCGCATGGCTTGCAAAGATGCGTGACGGCAAGAATTATGGTGTGAGCGTTCCCAAGGGAAGCGCCACGGCCTGCACCAAGACCGGGGCAAATGCCGGAATCGCCAACCCAAAGCCCGGAATCATCGGTCGCGCCGCCATCGACCCTTACGTGAACCACGGAGCGTTTACCTTCTTCGAGGTAAACGGCGGCGTTGACGCGGATGGTACGCCCTACGTTACCGCTATCGACGGTGACGGGCGATTCTCGCGCACGGATGATACGTGGATCATGACGCCAGTTCTCTACACGCTGGAAACTGAGACGGATGATGCCGTGAACATTACCGTATCCGATACGCGCCAGCCCGGCATGAAGCGCCAGCCGGCAGCTCTGCTCCCCAACGGCGCACAGCGTCCTTATATGCTGTATGCAAAGTATGCGCTGTCGGTCGATGCCGAAGGCAAGCCGCGAAGCGTGAGCGGCGCTGCTGTCAAGACGCGCAGTGTGAGCCATGATGGCGGGATTAGCCTGATGAAGACCGCGAGTACCGGCGATTCGCTAAAGGTCGCAGCCGATGATTGGTACGTCAAAGCGATGTTCCTGCTCAAGTATGCGACGAAAAACAGCCAGAGCATCTTTGCCGGATGCACCGGTTACGACATCACCGCCACGCCAACGCGAGCTGAGAGCAACACCACGAGGGTCGTTATCGCGAAGGACAAGGCCGACCAGATTCTGATCGGCTCCGCGATGATGTTCGGCACACATACTGGCACGAACACCGACCGTGGCAACTCGTATAATTGCGACATTTTCGACGGCGCAAAAGTCACCAAGAAGGTTGCGGTTGACGCATCCAATGTGGCAGTCTACTTCGATGTCGCGAAGCCGTTCTCGACCGCAACGACTTACCAGCTCGCAACCGCTCCGTGGAACACCGGCTCTTGCGACATGGTTGAGGGCGATGGATCGCCGACGAGCTGCACCGACTCAAAGCAGCCCTTTGTCATCCAGGGCATCGAGCTCGGTCTTGGCATGTATGAGGTTCTTGGAAACGTCCTTATCCAGTACACGGGTACTGGCGTGGTCGTTTACGTGAACCCGGATACTAAGAACGAGAAGGCCGGTAGCTCACCAGACAGTGCGCTATCTGCTGGGGCTTTTCCCGGACAAGCAGCTGAGGGATGGAATTACGGTCTTTACTGCAAGACGATCAACGGTCTGATGATTCAGCAGGGAACTGGCGCGTCAACGTCGGTTGGCATCTGCGATGGCAACTATAAGGTCGCGGATACTACCGTCGGCTGGAGAGAGTGGCGTTCCCTTGGCAACTTGTGGAACGGGGGCGATGCTGGCCTTTGGTACGTCAACGGCAACAACGGCACCGGCTACGCTTGGTGGCACATCGGCTCGCGCCGCTCTGCCAATGGTCGTTCAAGGGGTGAAGCGGCGTAAGCCGCGAGGGGACTTGTCCCCTTTTGAAAACAAGCAGGGATTCGCGGCGCGTGGGCTGTCATGTTCTCTTGGCTTTCCCTTGGCAACTTGAGGAACAGGGGCAATGCTGGCCTTTGGTACGTCAACGGCAACAACGGCACCGGCAACGCTAGGTGGAACATCGGCTCGCGCCTACCTGGGTGACTATCTCGAACAACCAGCTATCTTTTTTATTTCCGCCGCGACTACCCGCCGCCGCTGGTGGCGAGCGGGGGCAACCTGGCTTAACTAAGTGAAATCAGTCTTAAGACCAGCGGGCTAGTAACGGAGACGCGACCGCTCGTACGACATCCAGAGAGCAAAGGTCAAAAACAATTGAAGAGTTATTGCAAAGGGCTTCGGATAAACGAAGCCCTTGTTGTTTCCGCCTACGAATCTTGGCTTGATTCAAAGGCGGGAAAGAAAAACGCCTGGCGCGTGCCGCAAGAGCACGGCAGAGCTTCGGCGCTAATCGCGGAGATCGTGCGCGAGGTCGAAACGCGCTCGCTTACGTTTCGACCGATAAAGCGCTACCGGCATCGCGAGCCCACGAACGGCAAGCTGCGCATCATCGGCGTTGAGAGCGTGAAGCAACAAGTTTGCGACTATGTGGCCGTTACCGCAATGTCGCGCCTGCTCGATACGAAGGTTGGCTTCTGGCAGGTTTCTAGCGTCCCCGGCAAAGGCCAGCTCATGGCGGCTCATGCCGTGCGCAGGTGGTCGCAAGATGGCGGTTACTACGTGCATATGGACGTGCGCAAGTGCTACCCATCCATTAAGGCAGATGTGGTGATGAAGCTACTTCGCCGATACGTGAGAAGCCCCGACGTGCTCTATATAGCCGAATCGCTGCTAGCCACATACGGCGGCGGTCTTGAGATTGGGAGCTATTTCAGCCTGCGAATGGCGCAGCTGGTGCTCTCTTTCGGATACCACGAGGTCGAGTGCATGCGCAAGGTAAGGCGCGGCGCTAGCGTTCCGCTGATCACGCACCAGCTTTGGTACGCAGATGACATCTATTTGTTCAGTGCCGATAAACGCAACTTGCGGAGCGCGGCAAGGCAGCTCCAAAGACTGCTGCACAAAAAGTTCGGCCTTACTGTCAAGCCATGGAAGATAAGCCGCATTAGCAGCGAAGAGCCGGTCGATGTCGTGGGATACACGGTACGGAAGAACCGTACCACGCTTCGCGGTTCACTTTTCCTGCGTGCGTGCAGAGCGCTTCGTAGGTACAGGCACTCACCGTCGCTCAAGCGGGCGCGGAGGGCTACGAGCTATGGAGGTTGGTTTCGCCACGCAGATTGCACTGACGTATGGCGCGACAACGGATTCAACTTGGTATTTAAAAAAGCCTGCGCACACATAAGCGCGGCGGAAAGGAGCGCACATGAGCACTCAGACGTGCAGCGCGACGCCGCTTGACGCGGTGATGGTCGAAGCCCGATTGAGCGGCGCGACCGCAGATGTTTGGCTTCGTAGGAACATCGAAAAAGACATTGCAGACAACGGAGCCGATAACGAAAAGGCGATTGAGTTCTACCGAGCCGACGAGTTGCACTTTGTTGCCGTCGGCGTGCCAAGCGTCGAAGAGGTGGCAGCGGCATTCGACGAGCTGTGGGAAGCGCACGAAGATGACGAGCTTACGGACACCGAGCGCATCGACGATCTCATTGCGCAGCTTAAGCAGACACGCGCTGCTCTTGCGGACACCAACGCTGCCCTGCTCGAAATCGGCGACATCGTTGGCGGTGAGTAGCGATGGCGAAGATCTACTACGAAGCCGTCATGGATGGCAAGCGCACTGTCGAGAGCGTACCCAAGCTCTGGCGTGCCGCTGTGCAGAAGATGATCGATGACAATGCAAAGGAGAGATAATGGGAGCTATCTACACGTTCACGGAGCCGCAGGTCTGGGCAATCGGCGGCGCATTCCTGATGATGCTTTTCGACATGGTTACAGGCATCGCCCAGGCAATTTTCAACTGTAGCTTTAAGTCTTCGACGATGCGTCGCGGCCTATGTCATAAGGCCACGCTTTCCCTTATCATCATGCTGGTTATATGTATCGAGATTCTAAGCTCGCATATCGTTGGACTGAATTTCGGTGGCATTACCATCTATGTCGTTTGCGGCGCAATCATCGGCATGGAGTTCGCTTCTATCCTCGAAAACCTCAAGCAGGCTTATCCAGAGCTTGCCGATACGCCCATCATGAAGATTTTCGAGCACGCCAACGTTGACACCGATGATATTACGAAGGCGATTGCCGATGAAGTCGCGAAGCGCGGCTAGAATGCGGATTGCCGTCGCACTGCTGCTGGGCTTCGCGGTAGGCATGGGCTTATGGTTCGTTTTGACTGCCGACCACGTCGGCAGAGATACGGCAGCATTTGGAAAAGCATATAACCAAGGCTATAACGATGGTTATACAGCGGCTTTGCCTGTTTATGAAAAGAAGACGAGTGCGAAGAGCGGCTATATGCCGCTCTTCTTGCAAAAAGATCCTCAATGGGCTGACGTCGCTTATTCGGATGAAACCATCGGCACGTATGGATGCGGCCTAACGGCTGCGGCGATGGCCTTGAGCTATCTTAACGGTCGCGAGGTAACGCCCGATCTGCTTGCCGCATTCGTCGGCGAAAACTGCCTGACAGACCGCGTTAACGACATGGCGAAGTTCAGCGCCTATATGACCAAAAACTACAGCCTGAAATCCCGTGACACGTTTTGGGGCACGGACGAAGCCCTCAAGGCCGTTGAAGACGGCTGGATCGTTTTCGCAGGCGTTACCGGAACCCTTGGCGAGCGCTCTTACGGCTCGCACGTCGTGATGATTTGGCGCGAGAACGCCGACGGTACCTATGCGCTCCGCGACCCTGATGACGGCACCAATTCAATCCATGCATGGACAGCCGACGAGCTTAACGCCGTTACTTTCACACAATTCAATGCAATTAAGAGGTGATGCAGATGACCATGAAGGGCATCGATATCGCAGACTGGCAAAAGAACCTTAATCTCGATTCAATCGAATACGATTTTGTCATCATCAAAGGAACCCAGGGCACCAATTACGTCAATACGTTTTGTGACGCGTTTGTGCAAAAGGCTATCAAGGCGGGTAAGCTCTGGGGCTTCTACCATTTCATGAATATGGATGATCCTGTCGAACAGGCAGATCACTTCTATCAGAACTGTAAAAACTATTTCGGCAAGGGTATTCCCGTGCTCGATTATGAGGACGGCGGCAGGATCGGCACGGACGGTGCCAAGAAATTCCTTGATCGTATCTATGCGCTTACTGGCGTGAGGTGTCTCTTGTATACCTACCGCAATCTCACCAAAGAGGAAGATTGGTCTAAGATTGCGCCCAACCACGCCCTCTGGGTTGCCCAGTATGCCAACGAGAACCAGACTGGGTACCAGGATTCGCCATGGCTTCCGGACGGCGGATTTGGTGCTTGGAATACCTGTGTGATGCACCAGTATTCTTCGCACGGCAGGCTGTCTGGGTACAATGGCAACCTCGATCTTGACATTGCCTTCATGGACGCTGCCGCCTGGTCGCGTTATGCGAAGCCCGGCACCTACAATGCGCCGGCTGCGACTGACAATGAGCACGGTGGCGGCACCGCCGACCTTGCGGCAGGCGTAATGCGAGGGGAGTACGGCAACGGTGACGAGCGCAAGGCCAAGCTGGGCGCTCGATTCAACGAGGTGCAAGACCTCATCAATCGCACGGCCACCGCAAGCGCCGACGATCTTGCAACGGATGTGCTCAACGGCAAGCTTGGCAACGGTGAGACGCGCAAGGTAATTCTTGGCATCCGCTATGACGAGGTGCAAGCCGTGGTCAATTCCCGCGTCAACGCCGTAGACATCGACGCTCTTGCACGCGCCGTCATTCGTGGCGAGTACGGTAACGGTGACGAGCGCAAGGCCAGACTTGGCGCTAACTTTAATGCTGTCCAAAAACGAGTAAACGAGCTTCTTTAACTAAAATGCCCGCGCCCTGTAATGGGGCGCGGGCATTTTGCGTTTAGGGGACATTGCAACAAGTCTCTAACGGTTCATGTCCTCTCGAATCAAGCTCTTGATGTACTCGGTTGTATTGTTCTGCTCCTTGAGCCATTTATATATACTCTCGTCATCCTCGTTAGGGTAAAAGCGTATGACGAGCTGTTTCACCGACCTTTTGCGGTAAGAGGATGTTGCGCGTCTTTGCGCTTCGGTTGCCACTTCATTCACCGCGCTTTTCTCTGGCCTTGCGCCAGATGCGAAACGAGATAAACGAGATGACAAAAACTACAATGCCTGTTTTCATCGCTGCACTCCTGATGTAAGATGATTTTGGCTAGCGGGGCACCGCGGAAGCGGCGCCCCTTGCCCTACCTAGACCTCTTTGTGTGCTTTCCGGGCTTGCGAGAGGTCTTTTTCTTTAGGGCTTCGATTCCTTCATCCAGCGCCTTTGCCAGTAGCACGCTGATGACAACAATCGTTAAGTCCCATATTTTGTCATCCATTTGAACCACCTCCTTTCCTTCTTTACGTCTATTATTATAAGGTATACCCCATAGTAAAGCAAGCTCATATTGAATTTTGCTAACTTTTTTTCGAGCTAAACAGTGTTATTATGCAAAACCAGTTAGTGGAGACTTTGATTTCGCGTCCGTTCGCGGCTATCGTAGGGTTCGCAAAGATTTTCTGAGGCTCCACCCTTGGATTTGATAAGCCGCTGACATTGTGTCGGCGGCTTTTTTTAAAAAGAAAGGGCTGCATCATGGCCGAGCTTGAGTCCCAACCACTGTCTGCCGAGGAGCGCGCCGAGTTGGAGGAGCTCCGCGCCGAGAAGGCTCGTCGCGAGGCCCAGGAAGAGGCACGCCGCGAGCGTGAGGAGCTGGCCGCCCTGCGTGCCGAGCGCGAGAAGGCCGAGGAGGCCACTGCGAAGGTCGCATCCGAGTCTGCGCCCGTGCCCAAGCCCGCCGCCGCGAAGCCCGTGCCCACTGCACCCAAGCCTCAGCCCAAAAAAGCCGCTCACCCTAAGACCGTCGAGCCCAAACCGAGCCGTGACGAGATGACCTTTGCCCAGCGCATGGTCACCTCCAAGGAGCCTACGGGCGAGAATGAGATCCCCGGCATGGCTCCCGCTCAAAAAATCATCATCGTGCTCGCCCTTATCGCGTTTATCGTCTTTATGGTCTACACGATCACGGGCAGCATGGGCCTGCACTAACCTGTTCGCTCCAGGCTCCATGCCCGCACGTCCGCCTCGCCCAACCCTCAACCTCTGCACAACACATCCGAAAGGTCGCCCCATGGCTTTGACCGACATCTCTCATCCCACCGACATCGCAATGCTCACCGATCTGTACGAGCTCACTATGGCCCAGGGCCTGTGGGAGAGCGGCAAGGCCAATGAGCAGGGTTGTTTTACCGCGTTTTACCGCGACCATCCTTTTGGCAGCGCCTATGCCGTCATGTGCGGCACCGCCGAGCTGCCCGAGCTTGTCGAGAACCTGCGCTTTACGCCCGAGGACATCGACTACCTCGCATCGCTTGAGGCCCCGGCCGGCGGCGCGATGTTCAAGCCTGGATTCCTCGACTACCTGCGCGATTTTCGTGCGCATGTAAACATCGACGCCGTGCCCGAGGGCGAGCTCGTCTTTCCGCGCGAGCCCATGGTGCGCGTCACCGGCCCGTCGCTGGAGTGCCAGTTGCTCGAGACCGCGCTGCTCAACATCGTCGGGTTCCAGACGCTTGTCGCCACCAAGACGGCGCGCGTGGTGCTCGCCGCCGACGGTCGCCCCGTGGCGGAGTTTGGCCTGCGCCGAGCCCAGGGTCCCGATGGTGGCCTGGCCGTTGCGCGCGCGAGCTACGTTGCCGGCTGCTCCTCTACGTCCAATGTGCTCGCCGGCCGCCGCTACGGTATTCCCGTCTTTGGCACGCATGCGCACAGCTGGGTGATGAGCTTCGATTCCGAGCTCGAGGCCTTCCGCGCCTTTGCCAAGTCGAGCCCCAAGAACTGTACGCTGCTCATCGACACCTATGACGTGCGCGAGGGCTGTGAACATGCCATTACGGTTGCCAAGGAGATGGAGGCGGCGGGCGAGCGCCTGTCGGCCATTCGCATCGACTCCGGCGACCTCGCCAAGCTCTCCAAGTATGTGCGCGGCCGTTTTGATGCCGAGGGCCTGCCTTATGTGGGGATCTCGGTTTCTAACGATCTTGACGAGTATACGATTCAGTCGCTGCTCGACCAGGGCGCGCCCATCGACAGCTTTGGCGTGGGCACCAAGCTCGCGACCTGCTACGATCAGCCGGCGCTGGGCGGCGTGTACAAGCTTTCCGCCCGCCGTGCGAGCGAGGCAGACCCATGGACGCCGGTGGTCAAGCTCTCCGAGCAGCCCTACAAGCGCACGATCCCGGGTGTGCAACGCGTGCGCCGTTATTACGACGGATTTGGCGGCCCGGTCTGCGACATGATCTACGACGAGGACCATCTGGCGGGGGAGGGCGCCGCGCGCGGCAATACCCTCGTGGCCGTGAATGATGCCGCCCTGGTGACCGACGTGTCCGAACTTGAGTATCGCGAGCTGCTGGTGCCGATCGTGCGCGATGGCAGTGCGGTGGCTCCGCGTGAGAGCATCCAGGACGCGCGCGAGCGCTGTGCTTGGGCGCTCGATCATCTGGACGCAGCTTTCAAGCGCTTCCTGTACCCGCAGACCTATGTGGTGGGCATGGAGCAGGGCCTGGCTCAGGTGCGCGACGAGCTCGTGCGCAAGAACATGGCCGCGGCTTCGGCTTTCCCCTGGGCTCACTAATTCTTTGGGCGGTAGGGGCGAGTCACGCTCCCTTGGCCGCCAGCTCGGCCGTTCGCTGAACAGTTGATTGGTTTGACGTATGACGACTTCTTATAAAACGATGGTGGTAAAGATCGGTTCGTCCACGGTGGTGGGCGCCGATGGCAAGGTCAACCGCGCCTTTATCGGCGGACTTGCCGATCAAGCCGCAGCGCTGCGCAAGCTCGGCTGGCGTCTGGTCGTGGTGAGCTCGGGCGCTATTGCCTGTGGCTATCCCGTGTTGGGCTTCGACCGCAAGCCGGTCGGCGACCTTCCGAGCCTGCAGGCCTGCGCCTCGGCTGGTCAGTGCATCATCTCGTCGGCCTACGACGAGGAGTTCCATGCGCGCGACCTGCTCACCTCGCTCGTACTGCTCACGCGCCACGACACGGCCCGCCGCACGTCCTACCTGCATGCACGCGACGCCCTGCTGCGCCTGGTGGAGCTGGGCGTGGTGCCGGTCGTCAACGAGAACGATACCGTCACCGTCGACGAGATCAAGTTTGGCGACAACGACACGCTGGCGGCGCTTGTGAGCTGCCTGGTTTCTGCCGATCTGTGCGTGACGCTCTCGGACATCGATGGCCTCTATACCGCCAATCCGCACGAGGACCCCACGGCCGAGTTCGTCCCGGTCGTGCATAAGATCGATGCCAAGATTATCGCCTCGGCAGGCGATTCTTCGACTTCGGTGGGCACGGGCGGCATGATCACCAAGATTCGCGCGAGCCGCATCCTGATGACGGCGGGTATTCAGAGCGTGATTTGCTTGGGCGAGGAGCCCGATGCGCTCGTGCGCCTCGCCCGCGGCGAGAGCGTGGGCACGCTGTTCGATCCGCCGGCGGAGCGTCTGGACATCGCACCCCGCAAGCTGTGGATCGCACTGGGAGACAAGGCGCATGGCTCGGTGACGGTTGACGACGGTGCCGCGAAGGCGCTGGTCAGCCGTGGCTCTTCCTTGCTTGCGGTGGGTATTCGCGAGGTCGATGGCCAGTTTGCCGAGGGCGATGTGCTCGATGTGTGCGATCCGAGCGGTATGGTCGTCGCCCGCGGTATCGCCGAGGCCGATTCGGACGTGCTGGAACTTGCCGCCGGCCGCCGCCAGGACCAGATTGCCGGTAACCGTCTGCTGGCAGACCTGGCCGAGAAGCCGGCGATCCATCGAGACAACTTGATTGTATTTGCATAAAGTGAGGCAGCGCTACGGTTCGTTTTGCCAGCAGCGCTGCCTCGCTTTTGCCGGCACTTGGGGACGTTCCTATTGTGCCGGCAGGTGGGGATACTCCTTTGCTAGAAGATTCGGCGCAGGTCTCCGCGGTTGAGGGCCTCGTCGAAGAGGTGCTTGAATACCACGCTGCCGTGCAGGCCGTCGTGCTCGAACTCGTTGGTCACCCAGGCGTGCGAGTTGCCCACGCGGTCGAGCGTGTCGAGCTGCATGCCCGAGTCCACGTACATGTCATCGAAGTACACCGCGGCCTGGAGCGGCACCTCGTTGCAAGCCAGGCGCTGCGGGTCGTAGATCTTGTCCCAGCTGGTGTCTTCCATCAGCAGGTCCATGGCGGGTTTAAACGGCTTAAGCTCGGGCATCTGCTCGAACATCCACGGGAACATGGCCTCGCCGGTAAACATGAGCGGGCGCGCGAGGGTGTCGAACTCGGCACGGCGTGCCTTCTCTTCTGCCGCGGCCCAGCGAATGGGCATGGTATCGCCGTCGGCGTAGATGAACTCCTGCAGTGTCCAGTACAGCGGGTTTGTGCGCGTGTTGGTGCGCTCGAAGGCGCGCATCAAAAAGCTGTCAGATACCGAGGCGCCGCAGGCCAGCGTGCCGTCGCCGTCAACAAAAGCGTGATCGATAATCCAATGCATGCGCTCAAAGCTCGGCTTCATGCCAAAGTCGCTGCCCATGAGCTGTAGGCGCTCGACCGTCATCGGCGAGCCGTCGGGCAGCACGGGCTTTTGCTCCTCGAGGGTATCTGCCAGGGTCGCCACGCGCTCGACGTCGGCGGGGTAGCGGTCGTAATACTGCTGCGTCTTGGCTGCCATGCGTGGGAAGGTGTGCGCGTAGACCTCGCTGGCGCTCGCCGGCACGTGCGGAATGCCGCCGCAGGTAAAGCTTGCCGCCACGCCCTCGGGGAAGAGCGACAGATAGCTCAGCGTCAAAAAGCCGCCGTAGCTTTGGCCGAGCGTGACCCACGGCTTGCCGCCAAAGCCCACTAGACGCAGGTACTCAAAATCGCGCACGATGGAGCTGGCGAGGTGGCGCTTGAGGAAGTCCGCCTGCGAGCGTGCTGTATCGGCGCCGACGGCCGTTGCGCGATCACCCAGTGCCTTGATCGTGCGTCCGTCCACGCAGCTACTGCGTCCGGTGCCGCGCTGGTCGGGAAGGACCACGCGGAAGTGCTTGACGGCCTCCTCGATCCAGCCGTCGCTTGTGGGCGACAGCGGACGCGGGCTCTCGCCGCCGGGGCCGCCCTGCAAAAACAGGAGCAGTGGCAGATCGTCGTTGATGCGGTCGGGCGCGCAAACCACGCGGTAGAAGAGCTTGATGCTCTCGGGCGCGCCGGCGATGGGTGCCGGCATAGCGCCGCGGCGCATGGTGCTGCCGACGGCCAGGAGCATCGGCTCCAGTCCGCGCCAGTCAAGGGGGACGTCGATGCTGTGATCCTCGACGTAAAGGCCGGGGACGTGGTACGAAGTGATGAGGGCCATGTGAGTCTTCCGTTCGTTGCGGTGTTTCGGGTTGACCAATTCTACCGCCGCGGGCGAGGCCATGCACAAATCGGCTACCATGGTTGCAAACTTCTAGGAGAAAGGGCCGCCCATGTCGGTCGATATAGCCACGTATGTCCACGATCTTGCCGTTGCCGCCAAGGCAGCGTCGGCCTCGCTTGCCACGGCGAGCGATGAGCAGCGCCAGGAGGCCGTGCGCGCCATGGCCGCAGCACTGCGCAACGGTGTCGACTCCATCGTCGCCGCCAACGAGCTCGACATGTCCGCCGCGCGCGATGCGGGCACTTCGGCCGGACTGCTCGATCGCCTGCTGCTGACGCCTGAGCGCGTCGAGGGCATGGCCGCCGGCCTGGAAAAGCTCGCCGAGCTGCCCGATCCCGTGGGCCGCGTGCTCGACCACCGCGTGCTTGCAAGCGGCGTGGACCTGACCCGTGTGAGTGTTCCGCTGGGCCTGGTCGCTATGGTCTACGAGGCGCGCCCCAACGTGACGGCCGACGCCGCAGGCATCTGCATCCGTACCGGCAACGCCTGCATTCTGCGCGGCGGCTCGCTGGCCTATCACTCGTGTGCCATGATCGCCGAGCTGCTGGCCGATGCGCTCGAGGCCAAGGGCTTCCCGCGCGAGGCCGTGTCGATGATCGAGTCCACCGACCGCGAGGCCACTGGCGAGCTCATGAAGCTCCGCGGCATTGTCGACGTACTCATTCCGCGCGGCGGTGCAGGCCTGATCCAGCGCTGCGTGCGCGAGTCGCTTGTGCCGGTGATTGAGACGGGCACGGGCAACTGCCACATCTACGTGCATGAATCCGCCGACTTTGATAAGGCGCTCAACATTATCGTTAATGCCAAGACCCAGCGCGTAGGCGTGTGCAATGCCGCCGAGTCGCTGCTGGTCGACCATGCTGTGGCCGATGCGTTTTTGCCTGCGGTCGTTGCCGTGCTGCACGATCACGGCGTGCTCATTCACGGCGACGAGGCCACGTGCGCCGCGTGCGCCGACGCCGGCTTTGTGGAGGGCGATGACTACGTCGCCGCGACTGAGGAGGACTGGGGTCGCGAGTACCTGGCGCTCGAGATGAGCGTGAAGGTCGTGGCAAACGAGGACCAGGCCATCGCACACATCAATCGCTACGGCACGATGCACTCCGAGGCCATCGTTGCCGAGGACACGGACGCTTGCGAGCGCTTCCTCGATGCGGTCGATGCCTCGGCCGTGTACGCCAACGCCAGCACGCGCTTCACTGACGGCGGCGAGTTTGGCCTGGGCGCCGAGATCGGCATCTCGACCCAAAAGCTCCACGCCCGTGGCCCCTTTGCCGCCGAGGCCCTCACTACCTACAAATACAAGCTCCGAGGCACCGGCCAGGTCCGCCCCTAACGACCGCGCAAGAAAAACCGCCACAAAGGTGCCTGTCCCCTTTGTGGCGGTTTAAGGTGGCGTGGGCGGTTAGGCCTGGAAGGTATCGCGGTCGGGGGCGAAGGACTGCATGGCCGCGATGGTGCGGTCAAAGAGCTCGGTGAGCTCCCAGCCCAACATCTCGGCGCCCTGCGAAATCACGTCGCGCGAGCAGCCGGCGGCAAAGCGCTTGTCCTTAAACTTCTTCTTGAGCGACTTGGTCGTAAAGTCCATAACGCTCTTGCTCGGGCGCATGATGACTGCAGCGCCGATCAGGCCGGTGAGCTCATCGCAGGCAAACAGGATTTTTTCCATCTGCAGCTCGGGTTTGGGCAGCGAGGTGTTGAAGTCCGACGTGTGCGTCTGGATGGCGCGAATGAGCTCGGGAGACGCACCTTCGCCCTTAAGAATCTCGGCAGCATAGATGGTGTGGTTCATGGGGTCGTCCTCATGCTCCTCCCAATCCAAGTCGTGCAGCAGGCCGACGATGCCCCAAAACTCCTCGTTCTCGGGGTCGAACTCGCGCGCAAAGTAGCGCATGGTGCCCTCGACCGTCTCGCCATGGGTGATGTGGAACGGGTCTTTGTTGTGCTCGTTAAGCAGTTCAAACGCGCGGTCGCGGGTGATTCCGGCGGAAAGCGGCTCTGCCATAGGAGACTCCTTGTGCTCGTGGGTAACGATAAGAATGAATACTACTAGAACAAGAAAACCACCACAAAGGTGCCTGTCCCCTTTGTGGTGGTTTTTGGCGCGGTTGGGTTAGTTGAGGGCGGCTTGGGCTAGGCGGGCTTCGGCGTCCTCCTCGGTGACGCCCAAGGCCACGGCGAACTCCTCGATGGAGCGGCGCTTGGCTTCCTTGAGTACGCGCATGTAGTAGGAGCTGGGCTTTTTATCAGCTTCCTCGGCCTGGCGAATGCGGTGCATCATGGTCTTTGCCACGCGGACCGTCTCGGGCGCACCCAGCTTGAGCTGCTGCTTAAAGTGCGTCTCCTCAAGTGAGCTGTTGCGCTCGGTGAAGGTGTCGCACTCCAGCTCGTCATAGTGGCTCAGCAGGTGCTCGGCATCTTGCTGAGAGATGGCGGCGTGCAAACGATCGGCCTGCGCCACGGGGTACATGAGGATCGTCTGCGCATGTCCCTGCTTGGTCTCGAGCAGCAGCATGGGCTGCGGCGTGTCGTCCCTAAAACCGACGACGGTGCAGACTCCCTGACCCGGATGAATGACGTGTTGACCGATTGAGAACATGCTACCTCCAACTTATACGAATTTACGTATGTCTAGAATAACACGCTGACGTGCGCAAATTCTCACTTTATGCAGGAAAAGCACACAACTCCGATAGGTAAGAGTATTCGATAACAGACGCAGCTCATTCACACCTTTATGCATTTTCAACGCCTGCATAATCTGCAGGCAGACCGGCATCTTTGAGTGACTCCATACAAGCTGTAGTCAATTTTGTGCATATGCAATATCGATTGGCTTTACCCTGCGACAGTGCCCGTCGCTTGTGATAGAGTGCTACAAACTCTGGCTTTTGCCCTACGAGTGACCAAGAGCTCGGGGGCTTTAACACAAGGAGGATCTATGCCCGAGAAGATTGAAGAGCTGGTACGCGCTGCGCTTGCTGCGGCCCAGGAGGCCGGCGACCTTTCCGCATTTGAACTTGACGATTGCGCCATCGAGCGACCGGCTGACACTTCTCATGGCGAGTGGACCTCCACCATGGCCCTGAAGTCCGCCAAGCTGGCTCACTGCGCCCCGCGCAAGATCGCCGAGGCCATCGTTGCCCATATGCCCGAGGATCCCGCGATCGAGAAGGTTGAGATCGCAGGCCCCGGTTTCATCAACTTCTACCTCTCCGTCGCCGTCAAGAATGCCATCTTTGGCGAGGCTCGCGAGAAGGGCATGGACTTCGCTAAGTCCAACGTCGGTGGTGGCCTGAAGACCCAGGTCGAGTTCGTTTCCGCCAACCCCGTCGGCCCCATGCACATCGGCCACGGCCGCTGGGCCGCGCTGGGCGATTCGCTCTGCCGCGTCATGGACCACGCCGGCTATGAGATTCAGCGTGAGTTCTACATCAATGACCACGGCTCTCAGATGAACACCTTCGGCAACTCCATCAGCACGCGCTACATGCAGCTTGCCGACATCATCGCCAAGCAGGGCGTTGATATCGACGAGGCTCACAAGATCCTGATCGCCGATCGCGACGCCTTTGTTGCCGACGAGAACGACGAGCATCCCGAGACCCATCCCTACCAGGACAACTTTGCCGAGACCCTGGGCAAGGATTCCTACGGCGGCGACTACATCATCGACGAGGCTGCCGAGTTCTGGCGCACCGACGGTGACAAGTGGGTCGAGGCCGATCCGCAGGAGCGCATGGAGAGCTTCCGCGAGCGCGGCTACGTGAAGATGGTCGACAACATGCGCGACCTCTGCCACGCCGTCAACTGCGACTTTGACCGCTGGTACTCCGAGCGCTCGCTGTACGTGAAGGACACTGAGGGCGAGACTGCCGGCACCTCCGCCGTCGACCGCGCTTTTGAGAAGCTCGACAAGATGGGCTACCTCTACACCAAGGACGGCGCCCTGTGGTTCCGCTCCACCGACCTGGGCGATGACAAGGACCGCGTCCTGATCAAGTCCGACGGCGAGTACACCTACTTCGCCTCCGACGTTGCCTATCACTGGGATAAGTTCCAGCGCGTCGACCACGTCATCGACATCTGGGGTGCCGACCACCACGGCTACATCGAGCGCGTCCGCTGCGTCTGCGACGCTCTTGGCTATCCCGGCAAGTTTGAGGTTCTGCTGGGCCAGCTCGTCAACCTGCTGCGCAACGGCAAGCCCGTCCGTATGTCCAAGCGTAAGGGCACCATGGTGACCCTGCAGGAGCTCGTCGACGAGGTCGGTTCCGACGCCGCTCGCTACACGCTCATCTCCAAAAGCTCCAACCAGATGGTCGACTTCGATATCGAGGCCGTCAAGAAGCGCGACAACTCCAACCCGGTCTATTACGTGCAGTACGCTCACGCCCGCGTGTGCTCCATCCTGCGCCGTGCCGCCGACGTTACGCCCGAGCAGGCTGACGAGATGGGCATGAAGGCCGTTGCCGCCAAGGCCATCGGTGAGAACGTCGATTACTCGCTGCTGACCGACCCGACCGAGCTCGCCCTTTCGCGTAAGCTCAACGAGCTCACCGACCTGATTGCCAGCTGCGCTCGCGACCGCGCCCCGTTCCGTCTGACGCACTTTGCTGAGGAACTCGCCGGCGACTTCCACAGCTTCTACGCTGCCTGCCAGGTTCTGCCGAGCGAGGGCCGTCCCGTCGACCCCGAGCTTTCGCGCGCCCGTCTGGCCGCTTGCGACGCCGTCCGCGTGACGCTCGCCCTGGTGCTCACCCTCGTTGGCGTTTCCGCGCCCGAGCAGATGTAATCATCGAGTCATTTGACCGTATAGACTTGGTTTAACTAAGCCTTGAAAGCCCGATCTCACACGGAGGTCGGGCTTTTTTGCAAACGCCGACGTATTGACGAATTTGGAACCGCTGGAAATACGAAACTATGTCGATTTGCTACGATGAATTGAGGTATTCCAACCACGCCGGCTTTTCGCTAAAAAGTGCAAGGCATCTACCTGCGGTTTTAGTTCAACAAGTTTCGGAGTGGTCGCGGTTGAGCGATTCATCGTAGTAAACCGCCATAGTTTTGGCGGAGGCAGTCAGATTTGTGGGTGTTAAACCAAAGAGTGTCCCTTTTGACTAGTCGTTTAAGAACGTCCCCAATGACTAAGTTGCAGGTGGCGGCGGTTGTGTTACACTAACGCTGCGTATATGACGCAAATATCTCGATACAGATCAATGATGTCCGTCGGTATTTGACGGAGCTAGACTGTTTAGCCGCCCTGAAGGTTTATGCAGGGAGCATGTGATCACAGGGCTTGAAAAGAAAGTTGAGCAAACACTGTGTCTGATCAACAGCAAGAAAACGAAATAACGACGACGCAGGCCGCTCCCGCTGCACCGGTTGCGTCGGACCAGGTTGCGGCGCCCGCGCAAGTCTCGGCTCCTGAGACGCCTAAGGCTGCTTCGACGCCTACGCCTGTAGCGGCTGAGAAGGCCGTGCCTGCAACTGGTGAGGAGGCTGCTCCGGCAAAGCCCAAGCGCATGCGCCGCACGGCCAAGCCTGCCGCTGACGGCGAGGAGGTCACCAAGCCCAAGCGCCGTACCACGCGCACGACGCGCGCCAAGCGCACCGTTGCAGCTGACTCCTCGGCGTCGATTTCCGATGAGGTCGCGCAGGCACGTGCGTTGGCGCAGATTAGCGAGGCTCAGGTGGTGCGCGCCCGCCGTCGTGCTGCCGAGCGCGAGGCCGCGGCTCTGACCGAGCTTGCAGCTCCGTCTGTGCCCGAGACCCCTGCCGCCACCGAGACCCCTGCCGCCGACCTGCCGACCGAGAAGCCGGCAACGCGCACACGCCGTCGCACGGCTGTTAAGGCCGAGCAGGTTGCTGAACAGGTAACCCCCGAGTTCACTGACGCTTCGGTCCGTTCCACGGCAGGGGAGGGCGCATCGCCTGCTGAGCACGCTGCGTCTGTCGAGGCCAGCGAAGTTCCCGTTGTCGATCCGGCTTTGCGCCCGCACCGTCGCGGTCGCAAGCCCAAGGCCTTCGTCGAGGCAGAGAAGGCCGCAGCCGCAGCCGCAGCTGCTCGGGATGCTGCGGCGACCGTCGAGTCTGCAACTGCTGCCGATGCACCCGTTCAGGATGCTACGACTTCCGAGGCCGCTCCCGCCGATGCCGAGCCCGCCGACGTCCGCCCCGGTCGCAGCCGTCGCACTGCTGTTAAGCGCACGTCCAAGGCTAAGGCTGCCAAGAAGGGTACGTCCGAGGATTCCGACGAGACGACCGCCGATGCATCGACTGATGCCGCCGAGCCCCAAGACGTCGAACGGCCTGCGTCCGAGAAGCCCAAGCGCGGTCGTAAGAAGTCCGCTAAGGCCAAGGCGTCCGAGCATCAGGCTGATGTCGAAGCGCAGGTCGATTCTGGCGCCGAGGCCAATGAAGCCGCTGCGGCCAATGCCGACGCCGCCACAACCGATGGTGCCGCGCCCGCCGAGGCCGAAGACGGCACTCGTTCCAACCGTCGCCAGCACAAGCGCAACGAGGAGCGCAACGAGCGCAAGGACGAGCGCAACAACGACCGTCGCAACCGTCAGCGCGATCGCAAACAGCGCAACAAGGAGCGCAACGCCGCCCCCACCGAGCCCACGCTTTCGCGTGAGGAGCTCGCTGCCATGAAGGTCGCCGAACTGCGCGAGAAGGCCAAGGAGTTCGAGATCGAGACGACCGGCAAGAAGAAAGCCGAGCTCGTCGAGGAGATCTACGTCACCGCCGCGAAGGCCGAGGGCTTCCGCGACATCAAGGGCATTCTGCAGATTCGCCCGGACAGCTCCGGCATCATCCACGCCCATGGCTACATGAAGTCCAACGACGACGCCTTCGTGCCCGCCTACCTCATCCGCTCCGCGCGCCTGCGCACGGGCGACGTCATCGAGGGCTCGCTGCGTCCTTCGCGCGGCGGCGACAAGCGCGCCGGCCTCGCCAAAATCACGACCGTCAACGGTCTGGACCCCGAGCAGATTCGCAACCGTCCCAAGTTCGGCGACCTCACCCCGGTCTATCCCAACGAGCCGCTGCGCATGGAGCACGGCAAAGACTCCATTACCGGTCGCGCCATCGACATCGTGTCGCCGATCGGCAAGGGTCAGCGTGGCCTGATCGTGTCCCCGCCCAAGGCCGGCAAGACCACGATCCTCAAGAAGATCTGCCAGTCTATCTCGATTAACAACCCCGAGGTGCACCTCATCTGCCTGCTCGTCGACGAGCGCCCCGAAGAGGTCACCGATATGCAGCGTTCCATCAAGGGCGAGGTTGTGGCGTCGACCTTCGATATGCCCGCCGACAACCACACTCGTGTGGCAGAGCTCGTCATCGAGCGCGCCAAGCGCATCGTGGAGCTGGGCGGCGATGTCGTGGTGGTGCTCGACTCCATTACGCGTCTTGCCCGCGCCTACAACTTGGCGGCGCCCGCCTCGGGCCGCATCCTTTCGGGCGGCGTCGATTCGGCGGCCCTGTATCCTCCCAAGCGCTTCCTGGGCGCAGCCCGTAATATCGAGAACGGTGGCTCGCTCACCATCCTGGCCTCTGCCCTCATCGACACCGGTTCCAAGATGGACGAGGTCATCTTCGAGGAGTTCAAGGGTACCGGCAACATGGAACTTAAGCTCGACCGCGACCTGGCCGACCGCCGCATCTTCCCGGCTATCGACCCCGTTGCCTCCGGTACGCGCAACGAAGACCTGTTGGTCGACGAGCAGATGCGTCCGTTTGTCTTTGGTCTGCGTCGCATTCTTGCCGGCATGAACAACACCGAGCGCGCAGCCGCGTCGTTTATCAAGGGTCTTAAGGGCACCAACACCAACCAGGAGTTCCTGGTGCGTTCGGCCAAAAAGCACAGCGACTACGAGCAGACGTTCTAGGTTGTCATCCACGCGCAGCGATAGTCATCAATGCGATAAAGGGTCGGGGCTTTGAGCCTCGGCCCTTTTCCATATCGCCGCTCCGCGCTTATTTTTGACCATAAGACTGGCAAGCAGCAGGTTTCCCGTTTCAATCCGACATCGTCGCTTGCAATCGACAGGGCGGTTTCGCATAATAGCTTTTAAGCTTCGCGACGGAAAACGCAGATGAAACGAACCATATACCGTTGCTTTGGGGCATAGCCCCGCTTCATCTTCTCTCGCGCAGCCAACTGAATGATGCGATTTGGGTGCTGGAAGATGGGGAGAGCTCATGGCTTCTTCTGATGCAACACAACGAGCAGTCCTTGCCGGACTTTCGTGCGGGATCGGCCTTGCCGCTCCCGTGGTTATGTATGCCGCGACGCTGCCGTTTTCGTCGGTGAACGAGACGGTCGTGGCGGGTGCGGTTCCCTTCGCCGTGGGCGCGGTGGCGGGCGTGGGTATCTATGCCGCCTCGCTGGGTATCTCCGAGTACCGTGCGCAGCGTGAAGAGCGTCTGTTCCAGCCTGATGCCATGGGCGGTGCCGCCAATCTCAATCAGCATCAAAGCGAGTTCAAGACCGCCTCGATTCCAGCTCAGCAGCAGGATGCGACTCCTTACGCTGCGGCTTCTGCTTCTCAGGCTCAGGCGGAGCAGTCTACCTCGGCATTCCTTTCCGGCCTGACTGGTGCGTTCCAGCGCCGTCATGCCGATGATGGTGTCCCTACCATCGCTCGAGCCGCAGATGCCATGGACGAGGCCGAGGCTTGGTCCATGATCGACAGTATGCTCGACGACGATTCGCCGGTGAGCTGCGACCCTGCACACTCGCGCGACGTCTATCAAGTCGCCATCGACGAGCTCACCAACGGCGGGCAGACCGGCTCCTTCAATCGCGACGACATCGCCGCCGCGGCACGCGCCGTGTCTGGCTCCCAGGCCGCCCCTGCGGGCAGCACGGCGGCTTTCGTGGCACTCGTCGCCAACGCGGCAGCCAATAACGCCTACAGCGCTACCTCGGCGGACGCGAACGCTTCTGCCGACAATTCGTACGTTGATGAAGCCATGGCCGCGGACGAGGAGGCCGTTGCCGCCCGCCGTGCCGCCGAAAGCTCGTTGTGGGGCGCTCCTGCCCAGCAGCAGGCGGCTGAGGCTGCGCCGTACAATGCAAACCTCGCCAGCATGCCTATCATCTCCGGTGCCGCGGACATCGATCTCGATGACCTCGATGAGCCTGCAGCCATCACCGCATCGATTGATGCCCAAGATCGCATCAACACCGGCGACCTTCCAGATGCCTCGCTCGAGGTTGATGTCCCCATGGCCGATTACTCGGGCCACGAGGACATGTGGGCCGCCGCCACCGCGATCCTGGATGAGATTGACGAGCCTGCTCCTGTTACGGCCCCCGCTCCCGTCGCTGCCCCTCAGCCTGCTGTCCCCGCCTATGTCGGCCGTCACAGTGCTGTGTTCCCCGAGGATACTGCCCGTATCTCGCGCGAGAGCATCGAGCGAGCCGAGGCTATTGCCGCCGGCATTATGGAAAATCGTCGTCACGAGCGCGTCAATCAGATCCTCGAGGAAGAGATCGAGCGCCTGCAGTCCTCTACCGCCAAGCGTACGGGCCGTGCCTATCTGAGCGTTATCGAGGGCGGTACCGCCAGCTTTGCGCCGCTCCGCGCGGAGGCATAACTTCTGCATGGTTAAGATCAATCGAAAATGGGCGGTCGTGACCTGCCTGATGGCGCTCTTGATCTGGGGCAATTCGCTGGTTCCCGGCTCGGGGTCGGGCTCACTGAGTCTAACGGTCATGGAAGCTATCCGCGGTTTCCTGCACGGCGTGGGACTTCCATATGAATGGGTGACCAACTTTGTTGTTCGCAAGTGCGCGCATTTTACCGAGTATATGGTGCTCGGCATCCTGGCAACGCACGCCTTTGATTTTGAGGGCCGGCGCACCTTTGACGTGCTGCTGCCCACGGCGGTGTTCCTGCTGCTGATTCCTTCGATCGACGAGACGATTCAGCTCTTTGTGCCGGGACGCGCTGGAATGATCACCGATGTGATGATCGACTGCTGTGGAGCGGCAACGGGCGTTGTGCTCCGATATCTCTTACGGTCGCTGATGTGCGCCAAAAAGGCCGCCTAGGACGTATTGTTTGGTCCTAGGCGGCCTTTTTTATTTGAGGGCTTATATGAGGCGTGGTGGCGTCGTTCCGTAGGTCGGATTTGCCGGGCGTGCCACGCCCCGTGGGTGCGTCTGCTACTGAAGCGCCTGTGCGCCCAGGGCCAGGCAGCCCATGATGCCCTGCTTGCCCTCGAGGCTGTTGTTGACGATGTAGCTATCGATGTCGTTGACCTCGGGCGTGACGATATAGCCGTTGAGCATCTCGGCGCACTTTTTGCGTGCGAGCGGCACGATGGGAGTGTGGTCGGCCACGCCGCCGCCGATGATGATCTTTTGCGGCGCGTAGCACAGCGTGTAGGTCATGAGTGCCTGTGCCAGATAGCCGGCGAGCAGGTCCATGGCCTCCGAGTCATCGGCCATGTCTCCGGCGCTCTTGCCATCCCAGCGCTTTTTAACGCCGGGGCCGGCGATGAGGCCCTCGAGACAGTTGTCGTGGAAGGGGCAGGCGCTGTGCTCGCCAATGGTGTCGCGCGGGTCGCGCGTGACCAGGATGTGGCCGGCCTCGGGATGCATCATGCCGTGTACGAGCTTACCGCCCGAGAGCACGCCGGCGCCCACGCCGGTGCCGATGGTCAGATACACAACGTCAGTGAGGCCCTGGGCGCAACCAAAGGTGACCTCGCCCAGGCAGGCGACGTTGACGTCGGTGTCGTAGCCGCAGGGGATATTGAGCTCGTTTTGGATAGTGCCCAGCAGGTCAAAGTAGCGCCATGCCGTTTTGGGCGTCTCCAGGATCTTGCCGTATTGGGGCGAGGCAGGGTTGACTGCGGTGGGGCCAAAGGCGCCGATGCCCAGCGCGGCGATGCCCTTGTCGGCAAACCATGCATTGACGGCCTCGACGGTCTCCTGCGGGGTCGTGGTCGCGATCTGCTCACGCTCCAGGACCGTACCGTCTGCATAGCCCGTGGCGCAGACCATCTTGGTGCCGCCGGCCTCGAGCGCTCCGATAAGCTGCTGTTCTGCCATAGTATTCCTCTCTCTGGGACGAGTTGCTCCGTGACTAAAGTATAGAGCTCTAACCATTTAAGAAAGCGCTATAGAAAGAAGCCTCGCAACGCGGCGGGCGGTGCGGGGCTTCTTTGGTTGCTTTAGTTGCCGGGCCGTCCTTACCCGTGCGGCTTGATTTTATCACGTAGCGACTTGAGGTTCTCCAGCGCCGCGTTAAGCGTCTCGTCTCGCTTGGCAAAGTGGAAACGAATCAGATGGTTGACGGGCTCGCGGAAGAAGCTCGAGCCGGGCACGGCGCCCACACCCACTTTAGACGCGAGGTCTTCACAGAACTCGAGGTCGCTGTCATAGCCAAACTCAGAGATGTCCATCATGACGTAGTAGGCGCCCTGCGGTACGTTGTGCTTAAGTCCGATACTATCGAGCCCTTGGCAGAACAGGTCGCGTTTGGCGGTATAGAGGTCGAGGACCTCATCGTAATAGCTGTCGTCGAAATTGAGGGCGGTGACGACGGCTTCCTGCAGGGGAGCGGCGGCGCCCACGGTGAGGAAGTCGTGGACCTTTTTGATGCGCTCGGTGATTTCGGCAGGGGCGATAGTGTAGCCCAGACGCCAGCCGGTGATGGAGTAGGTCTTGGACAGCGAGCTGCAGCTGATAGTGCGCTCAAACATGCCGGGCAGCGTGGCCATATAGACGTGCTCGTGGGGTGCGTAGACGATGTGCTCGTATACTTCGTCGGTGATGCAGTAGGCGTCGTACTTTTTGCAGAGGTCGGCGATAAAAGTGAGCTCCTCGCGCGTAAAGACCTTGCCGCAGGGGTTGGATGGGTTGCACAGGACGATGGCCTTGGGGTCGTTGTCGCGGAAGGCCGCCTCGAGGACCTCGCGATCAAAGTCGAATGTGGGCGGGTTGAGCGGCACGTAGATGGCCTCGGCCCCCGAGAGAATGGTGTCAGCGCCGTAGTTCTCGTAGAACGGCGAGAAAATGACGACCTTGTCGCCAGGGTTCGTGACCGTCATCATGGCGGCCATCATGGCCTCGGTGGAGCCGCAGGTGACTACGATATTCTCGTTGGGGTTCACCGGCATGCCCATAAAATGCTCCTGCTTGGCGGCAAGCGCCTCACGCATGGCCTGGGAGCCCCAGGTGATGGAGTACTGGTGGTAAAGCGGCTTGGGGTCGGTGGCGATGGTGCTCAGGCTATCGAGCAGCTGCGCCGGGGGGTCGAAGTCGGGGAAGCCCTGCGACAGGTTGACGGCGCCATACTTGTTGGAGATGCGCGTCATACGGCGGATGACGGAATCGGTAAACGTTGCCGTGCGGTTGGAGAGTTCTTTCATGCCGGTCCTTTCGAGCATTTGCAGTGGGGCAAGTTTACTCCTATGAAACCGGTGGGATTTGCTCGAAATGGTCTCGAAAAACTCTTTTCAAAATTCTTGAAAATTGGGGCTTGCATCGCGTGGCGTTCCTTGCAATAATAGTCGAGCGCGAAGCGCACAGGACACGGTGGGTGTAGCTCAGTTGGCTAGAGCGACGGGTTGTGGTCCCGTAGGTCGAGGGTTCGAGTCCCTTTACCCACCCCAGTTCTTGCTTCGTGTTGATATCGGGTCGTTAGCTCAGTTGGTAGAGCAGGGGACTCTTAATCCCAAGGTCCAGGGTTCGACCCCCTGACGGCCCACCCAAAGATTGTTAAAGCGACCGGCCCAGGCTGGTCGCTTTTTTGTTGACCTCGCATGGGGTCGAACCCGTCGGGGCGCGGAGCTGAGGAAATGCGTAAGCATTTGCCAGCGCAGCGCGCAAGGCGCCTTGGCGCCGCAGCGGTCGCCTGCGCAGCAGGCTGACCCCCTGAGGGCCCGCCAAAGCAAGTTAAGACGGTCAACGAAAGTTGGCCGTCTTTTTTGCTGACCTCGCATGGGGTCGAACCCGTCGGTGCACAGCTGCTTTCACAGATCGAGCCTACCCTGGGGATCGGTAAAACCGTCAGTACCCTCCTTGAGTTTCTTCTCGTCTGCCTTCACACGACGCTCGAGCTTTTTTGTATCCTCGGCAGGCGGTAGGTTCTCGGGGACAATTCCGCGGTCGATGAGGCTGCCACGCACGCTTGTGTTGTTCTCGACGTGCTCTTGCTTGATCTGGTCCAGACCGTACAGGTCGTGTTCCTCGGCGTTGAAGGCCGTCATCGAGTTCGTAAGGTCCTTTGCTTTGATGAGGACATCGGCTAACCTGTCCGCCAATGCCGCGCTCTTGGGTACGCCGAGCTGCTGCTTCATTTCCGCCGTGCTTCTGCCGCCGAATAACGCTTCATCGCCCTTCGACTTGATGATCGCGAATCCTTTGGAGTCAACGCCGCGTTTGAACGCAATACCCGAGAGCTGTTTCTCTGAATCGGATAGCGAGTGGCGCGCCTGCAAGCGCTGAATCTCTGCGAAGCGCTGCTCTATGAGCTCTTGGCGGCGCGTCTGGACGGCAAAGTATGCCTGCGCGAGCGCGATCTCCGGCTTGTTTGGATCTCCGTTTTGGGCGATTAAATAGCATGCGTAGCGCGTAAGTTTGTAGTCTTTAACCGCGCGAGCGGCGACACCGGCAGTTACCATTTTCGTGGTGTCACGAAAATGGGAATCAACTGGAGTTTTGTTTGTTTCGCACGAGACTTTTGCCCTCTTAACAACTTCGGCGAAGTTCTCCCATCGAGTGTACCCCATGGGTTCCATTAAATCGCGTGCGAGCCAATATTCAACGCCGTCTTCCACATTGGCGTAGCTATCAAGTTCGACACGCCACTTCTCGATATCTCTACTGTCCATATCTCCTCCTCGCTGGTCTATTGTCTATGCGGGCTTTGCCCACTCTGTATTCAGAATAAGGATACGCTGCCGTGCGGACACGAATGGGCCCGTGCTGCTTCGAGCTCACGGGGCCCATGGATATCGATTGGTTGTGTTCTGCTTTAGATAGGTGTCCGGTTTAATCCGCTCGATAGTGCGATCCGAGACTTTCGGTTCGCTTGCGCATGGCTTTGACCATCTCCATCGACAGCTGAATCTGCGACTGTAGGCGGGCGAGGGCTGCGATCTCGCTGTCATCGGCATGCGGCTTGTTCAGCGCCATGGCCTTGTCTTGCAGGCTTTCAAGCTGTTGCAGAGCCTCGGATAGGCCCGTCTCGGTGCGGTTGATCATGCAATAGGTGCTCATCGTGTGCTTAAGGCTGTGTGTCAGGCGTTCGGCATCTGTTGTGGCAATGCCATGCTGGGGGAGGTCGATATCCGTCTTCGGGGCCATCTCAGGTGCATTCTGCGCTGCAAGGGCTGCCGATGCTCCTGCGATGCGTCCGAACACGATGCCGTTGGCGCTTGACAAGCCACCAATGCGGTCGGCGCCGTGCATGCCGCCTGTCGCCTCGCCGCAAGCGTAGAGGCCCTCAACGCCCGTGTACGCGGTCTTATCGATCTTGATGCCGCCGTTAGCGGCGTGGGCATACATCGCAACGCGCATCTCGTCAGTCGGGGCGATGCCGTGCTCGTCTTGCAGCCAGGTGGCAAAAGTCTGCACAAATTCTGGGACATCCTCACTGGGGAAGTCGTAGTGGAGTGCCAGGCCTTCGGCACCTGCCTTATCGATGACGAGATCGATAGCGCGGGAGGCCAAACGTGACGTGAAGGGACCATATCCAGAGCGCTGCTCGAGCAGTTCGTCCAGCTTGTCGTCGGCAATATCTGCCGGCTGGTCTACATGTACGTAGCGCCAGGTTTTCTCGTTGAAGACCAAGTTACGTCTGGGCTCGATGAAGCCGGGCATCATCTGCATGAACTCTATATTAGTAAGTGTTGCGCTGTGCGCCAGCGCGATGGCCTGCGAGGAGCTGAGCACATCAGCCGACGTAAGGCTGCGCTCGAACAGGCCGCCTGTGCCACCGGCTGCGATGATCGTGGCCTTGGCAGCAAAGGGCACGATTCGATTTTCGGTGAGGTCGTAGAGCACGGTTCCGGTTATTCTGCCGTTCGTGTCCTCAACAAGGTCGATAAGCTCATGGCGGGGGAGCAGACGAATGCCGAGCGACTCGATCCGGGCCGTCAGAGCGTCATCAAGGGGCTTGCGGGTGAGGCCGCGCCACATGCGCGTTTTGTGGTCAAAGCAGGGGATAAACTGCTTTTGCTGAGCGCTCTCAGCGCTTTGCGGACGCTGGAGCTCAACGCCCAGGTCTTGCTCGAGCCATTCAATTGCCTGGGGAATGCCGTGGACAAACGTCTGGACAAGCTCGGGGTCGGCGACACCGCCGCCGACGGTCTGGATGGTGTCGATGAGGTCTTGTTCGTCGTCTTCGTTAACGGGTCCGATAAGCCCCAGGCCCCAGGTTCCGGGGAAGAAGCTCGATCCACTCATAATCTTGCCGGCGCTTGCCACAGCGACGGTTGCGCCCGTGCGTGCCGCTTCGATGGCGGCGCAAAGGCCCGCAATGCCAGATCCAATTACCAGTACATCAGTCGATTCCATCGGATTCCTTTCTCGTCCGGCGCATTGTCGCATGGGTGATCGGCAATGGGGCCGCAAAGACTCGGCAAATCGGTAAAGGGCAAATATGGCAGGTGGGCGTCATAGGCGTTCTGACGCTCCGTCTCATCACATCTCGTATTTCGCCCCAACTGATATATCGGCATTAGCTACCCTGCGACAGCGCATACAAAAAGAGCCGCCACCTCGAAAGGTAGCGGCTCTAAAGCTCAACTATATGAGCATCGCGCGGGCGCGATTAGGCCTTGAGGGCCTCCTCGACGGCGACAGCGCAAGCGACGGTGGCACCGACCATGGGGTTGTTGCCCATGCCGATGAGACCCATCATGTCAACGTGCGCAGGCACGGAGGAAGAACCGGCGAACTGGGCGTCGGAGTGCATGCGGCCCATGGTGTCGGTCATGCCGTAAGAGGCAGGGCCGGCGCCCATGTTGTCCGGGTGCAGGGTACGGCCAGTGCCGCCACCAGAAGCGACGGAGAAGTACTTCTTGCCAGCCTCGATGCGCTCCTTCTTGTAGGTGCCAGCGACGGGGTGCTGGAAGCGCGTGGGGTTGGTGGAGTTACCGGTGATCGAGATGTCGACGTTCTCGTGCCACATGATGGCAACGCCCTCGCGGACGTCGTCGGAGCCGTAGCAGTTAACGGCAGCGCGGGGACCATCGGAGTAGGGGATGGTCTCGACGACCTTGAGCTCGCCCGTGTAGTAGTCGAACTGGGTCTTCACATAGGTGAAGCCGTTGATGCGGGCGATGATCTGAGCAGCGTCCTTGCCCAGACCGTTGAGGATGACGCGCAGCGGCTTCTTACGAGCCTTGTTGGCGTTCAGAGCCAGGCCGATAGCGCCCTCAGCGGCAGCGAAGGACTCGTGGCCGGCCAGGAAGGCGAAGCACTCGGTGTCGTCGGAGAGCAGCATAGCGCCCAGGTTGCCGTGGCCCAGACCGACCTTGCGGTCCTCAGCGACGGAGCCGGGGACGGTGAAGGCCTGGATGCCCTCGCCGATGATGGCGGCAGCCTCAGAAGCGGACTTGGCGCCACGCTTGACAGCGAGAGCGCAACCGAGGGTGTAGGCCCACTCGGCGTTCTGGAAGGCGATGGACTGGGTGTTGTTGACGATCTCACGCGGGTTGAAGCCCTTGTCGGTGCAGATCTGCAGAGCTTCCTCGAGGGAGGCGATGCCGTTGTCGGCGAGGCACTTGTTGATCTTGTCAGCGCGGCGCTCGTAACCTTCGAACGTAACAGTCATAGTTATTTCCCTCCCTTTCTACTCGTGAACCGGGAACACGCTGGCGACGGAGTGAGTCTCCTCGTCGGTGCGCGGGTCGATGTACTTGGCAGCGTTCTCCCACTGACCATAGTGGCCCATAGCGCCAGCGATGGCCTCCTCGGGGGTCTTGCCGGCCTTGACGGCGTCGGTGAACTTGCCGAGGTTCAGGAACTCGAATGCGATGATCTCGTTCTTGTCGTTGAGAGCCATGCGGGTGACGTAGCCCTGAGCGAGCTCGAGGTAACGAGCGCCCTTGGCCTTGGTGCCGAACATGGTGCCGACCTGAGAACGAAGGCCCTTGCCGAGGTCGTCGAGGGAGGCGCCCACGGGCAGGCCGCCCTCGGAGAACGCGGTCTGGCTGCGGCCGTAAACGATCTGCAGGAAGATCTCGCGCATAGCGACGTTGATGGCGTCGCAGACGAGGTCGGTGTTGAGGGCCTCGAGGATGGTCTTACCGGGAAGGATCTCGGAAGCCATGGCGGCAGAGTGGGTCATGCCCGAGCAGCCGATGGTCTCAACGAGGGCCTCCTCGATGATGCCGTCCTTGACGTTCAGCGTGAGCTTGCAGGCGCCCTGCTGAGGTGCGCACCAACCCACACCGTGCGTAAGACCGGAGATGTCGGAAATCTCCTTAGCCTGGACCCACTTGCCCTCCTCGGGGATGGGTGCGGGGCCGTGGTATGCACCCTTGGCAACGGGGCACATGTTCTCCACTTCCTGTGAGTACTGCATGCCTCTCCTCTCTATCGTGTTGGCGTCCCGTCTGGGGGTCGTGGCTGGCGATTGCCGGGCGACCCTTCGAAAGGGACATGACATGCAGCCCCTATAATACCGCGAAATGCACGGAATATTCGGCGAACGGCTCAGTTTTCGTAGCGAGAAGTCCGGAAGTTTTAATTGAAACGGTTTAACGCTATGTTCTGTAGTCGCGAACTTCCGTAGAGGGGGTCCGTCTTGGGCAAGCTTTTGGTCGGCTCTTGTAAGTGTTGCAGGGGTTGACCTGTTGCAACGGTGCCGTTCGCCGCCTGATTACTGCCTTTGGCCGCGCGAGTGTATTGTTTTGCGTGAATGTTTTGATGGCACGCTTCAATCGTGCTGTATTGGATGGCAAGCAGATCCCGGTGAAGGGAGCGCCATGCAGCGCGTTTGGAGAACGGTTACCGGCTTTTACCATGTCTGTGCTCGCGGTGCGGGCAAGCAGCTCATCTTTGAGGGCGATGAAGACCGGTGGGAGTTTTTGGAGCTGATGCGCGAGTGCTGCCGCGAGGAGGGTGTGACGGTTATCGCCTGGTGCCTTATGGGCAATCACGTGCATTTGGTGCTTGCAGATTACGAGGACAGGATGAGCGCGGCGATGCACCGGCTGCTCTTGACGTACGCGCGGCGGTTCAATAAACACACGGGGCGCACGGGCCATCTGTTCCAGAACCGTTTTGACCGGCGCTCGCTCGATACCGACTGGCAGGTGATGGAAGCTATTCGCTCCGTACACGCCGATCCGCAGGAGGCGGGCGTTAGCCTAATCGAGCGTTATCCCTGGAGCAGCTTTGCGGAGCATTTGTGCGCTTACGACGGTGACGCGGCTGATGTCGCGAGGGGATTTTCCGATCCTTCTTGCGTGCTTGAGCTCTTTGGTTCTGCCGAGGGCTTTATTGCCTATTCGCTTTCGACGCCCGACGGCAGTGAACCAGCGCTGTGCGATATGAAAGAGACGGAGTGGGAACGCCATGCCTTTGCCGGCAAGTTGGCGAAGAGCCTCGGGGTTCCGCTCAACGGGGTTAAAACTGCACCGCCGGCGCAGCGCGATACCGTTATTGTTGGATTGAACAATGCCGGCTTTACGGTGCGCCAGATTGAACGGTATACCGGGATTGGCAAAAGTACCGTCTCTCGTATCGTGCGTGCTTATGCGCAGATGGACGCGCAGGCCGAGGGCTCGAGATAAAGGCAGAAAAGAAAATGGCCGAATCGCGAAAGTTAAGCGATTCGGCCAACAGAATTCTTCAGAGTTGAGACAAATATTACTGATTATTTTTGTCCCGTGAGCATGCCGTCGAGGGTGCGCCAGGCGAGCTCGGCGCATTTGACGCGGGCGGGC
>URKU01000002.1 GCA_900548515.1 uncultured Collinsella sp.
TTGGTGACGCCCCACGAAAGGCCGCGACGCTGGCCGCGACGCTTGGCGAGGGCCAGGTTCTCGGCGATCTGCATGTCGGCAGCGGTACCGCGCATGGGGTCCTGGAACACACGGCCCAGGTACTTGGCGCGCTGCGACTCGCTCAGACGCGAGATGTCGGTGCCGTCGAGCTCAATAACACCCGAATCGAGCGGATACACGCCGGCGATCATATTGAGCAGCGTGGACTTGCCGGCGCCATTGCCGCCAATCACGGTTACAAAGTCGCCATCGTTGAGGGTGAGGTCGACGCCGGTGAGCGCGCGCTTCTCGGTGACGGTGCCCTTGTTAAAGGTCTTCTTGACGTGCGAGAGCTTAAGCATCTGCCTCATCCCCCTTCGTGTAGGAGCTGCGGAGCTTATAGCGCTCCCAAACCACGGGCACGCACAGGGCCACGGCGACGATCACGGCGGAGAGTAGCTTCATGTCGTTGGCGTCCATGCCCAGCTGCAGCACGATGGCGCGGATAAGGAAGTACACCACGGAGCCAAAGACGGCGGAGGCAAGACGGACGCTAAACTGCGTGAGGCCGCCGGGCAGCAGGCGACCGAGCACCTCGCCGATGACGATGGCGGCAAGACCGATAACGATGGCGCCGGTGCCCATGCCGATGTCGGCATACTTCTGGCTCTGGCAGATGAGCGCACCCGAAAGGCCAATGAGGGCGTTGGAGAGCACGAGGGCGATCATTTTGGTAGTGTTGGTGTTAACGCCCAGGGCGCGGATCATGTACTCGTTGTTGCCGGTGGCACGCAGCGCCGAGCCGATCTCGGTGCCAAAGAACCAGTACAGGATGGCGACGATGGCCACGGCCAGCACAATGCCTAGGATAATGGCAACAGTGGACTGCGGCAGGCCCGTCATGTTGCTGACGGATGAGAAGATAGTGCCCTTGGCAAGGATGGGCGTGTTGGACTTGCCCATGATGCGCAGGTTGATGGACCACAGGCTAATCTGCGTAAGGATTCCGGCGAGGATTGCGGGAATCTCAAAGACGGTGGTCAAAATGCCCGTGACGGCACCCGCGATGGCGCCGGCGCACATACCGGCCAGCACGGCGAGCAGCGGGTCGACGTTGTTATTGACGATGAGTACGGCGCAGACACAGCCGCCGAGGGCAAAGCTGCCGTCGCAGGTCATATCGGGGATGTCGAGCAGGCGGAACGTGATAAACACGCCAAGCACCATAATGCCCCAGAGGACGCCCTGCGAAACGGCGCCCTGCAATGCAATGAGCATGCTTCATACCTCCTAGGATAGGGTGGACACGTGATTTTCCATAATAGCGGTACCAATGCATAAAAGAGCTGCGGACGGATGTTTTGTCTCATCCGAAACAAGCAGGGCGAACGCCGGTCTTTAGCGTTCGCCCCAAGGACTCAGATATTGAATAACGCGGCTGTGGCGCGCGTGCGGGCCCTAGACGCGTTACCGCGCATGGCGCTACTCGTCCAGAGCGGAAAGGTCGATACCCAGGGCCTCGGCCATCTCGTCGTTCTTGACGACGACCAGGTCCTTGCTCGAGAGGTGCTTGATCGGCATATCCTCGGGCTTGGCCTCGCCCTTCAGGATCTTAACGGCCATCTCGCCCGCGGCGTAGCCCAGGTCCTTATAGTTGATGGAGAGGGTGAACAGGCCGCCGGCCATGCACATACCCTCCTCGCCAGTCACGAAGGGGAGCTTATTCTCCTTGCAGATCTGGCCGACCTGCGAAGCGCCCGCGGCGATGGTGTTGTCAGTGGGGGAGTACAGCGCGTCGACCTTGCCCACGGCAGACTCGACGACGGACTGAATCTCGTTGGAGCTCGAGACGGTGAAGTCAGTGTACTCGAGGCCCAGCTTGTCGAGCTCCTTCTTGGCGGCCTTGATCTGGACGTCGGAGTTGGACTCGGCGGTGCAGTAGAGCAGGCCGACCTTTTTAACGTCGGGCAGGACCTTCTGCATCATCTCGAGCTGCTCGGCGACCGGGGTGAGGTCGGAAGCACCCGTGACGTTGGTGCCGGGCTTGTCGTTGTCCTGGACCAGGCCGGAGGCGGCGTAGTCGGTGATGGCACAGCCCACGATGGGGATATCGGCCGTGGCGCCGGCGGCAGCCTGCGCGGCGGGCGTGGCGATGGCATAAATCAGGTTGACGTTGTCGCCCACAAACTTGTCGGCAATGGACTTACACGTGGACTGGTCGTTCTGGGCGTTCTTCTGGTCGATCTTGACCTTAAGGCCGCTCTCCTTGATGGCCTTGACAAAGCCATCGTTGGCGGCGTCGAGTGCGGAGTGCTCGGTGAGCTGCAGAACGCCGATGGTGTAGTCGGAACCGGCGGCAGCAGAGCCGGAACCAGAGTTGCCGCCGCATCCGGCGAGCGGGGCGAGCGCGAGCAGGCCGGCGGAGACCAGAAGGCTCCTGCGGCTGATGGTGATGTCCTTCATATCATTACCCCCAGTATAAAAATGGCTGGAAACACTGCACTGGGACAAAGTGCAAGTGGAACTATAGTAGCGCTGATGTCCATTTTTACAACAGCCTGGCGGGTTTTTTAATACAGAATCGGATGGGCGGTACGGGTAGTCGAATGGGCGGCGGAGGGCCTTATGCGGCGGAGGAGGCGTCGTCCTCGTCTAGGGCGGCGAAGAGCTTCTTGCCGTCGAGGAGACGTGTGGTGACGTTTCTCATTCGGCCAATCTCTACAGTACGCAACGTGTCATCGGCGCCTCGGGCGTCGTAGACCGTTCCCAGCAAATACGAGATGCCGTCTCGTTGCTTGATGGCAAAGGGACGGAGTGTCATCCGTGCTGCTTCGGTTTCGCCACGTGTCGTGACGCTCGAAATATCAAAACTCACCGTGGTTCCGTGGTCGATGGCCTGCTCGACGAGCTCGCACGTGTCGATGCGCTTGATGGGCGTGCGCGTTGCCTTGGTAGCCTTGCTGCCTGCGCTTGGAGCGGGTTCGGGTGTATCGAGGTAGCCGCGAACGTCGGCACTCGCTATGGCAACTAAGTGCTGCGCCATGCTCTTGCGGATAGCGATAGGCGTGGAGCGGTTGCGCATGACCATACCGTGGAGCCGGATGATCTCTTCATCGGTGAGCGGGCGGGTAAGAAGTTTGTAGCCCACGCCGCGTTTGTACTCAATTTCGTATCCGGCATGGCGAAGCGCGGAGATGGCGGTGTAGATGCTGCGCCGCGCCGCCGAGATGGGCATGCGGGCGGGGTCGTCGGGATGGGCGAGGCGCCGGATCAACTCATCGGAAAGCATGGCCTTGTCCTCGCCGGTGTTTTCGCTTAATAGTTGCAGGATGCGAACGGCGCGATAGGCTGCCATCGAGGCGGCGCCCCTCGTCGTGGTCTCGTAAGTTTCAACAGCGGTTTCGGTCATGGCGTCCACGTCCTTTCCGTTTTGGGTGGCGACGGTATGGAGCCTAGGACGCGGGGCTTTCCCAGGGGCGCAGGGCGCTCTGGGCGGTCGGTAGTCGTCGGCAAACGGCGGGTCGAGTTTTCAACAGTCCTGCTCAACTGACCAAAAACTTGCCAAAAGCTTGACGGATGCTGTTGAAAAAAGCGCCTCTCGACCGATGTCGAGAGGCGCTTGTGCGATGAGCGTTGGCGTGTGGCGACGCGAGTTAGCGTCCGACGATTAGAAGTCGGCGTTACCCACGGTGCGCGGGTGCGGCAGGACGTCGCGGATGTTGCCCACGCCGGTCAGATACATGACCAAGCGCTCGAAGCCCAGACCGTAGCCGGCGTGCTTGCAGGAACCGTAGCGGCGCAGGTCAAGGTAGTACTTGTACTGCTCGGGATTCATGCCCAGGTCCTTGATGCGGGCCTCGAGCAGATCCAGGCGCTCCTCGCGCTGGGAGCCGCCGATAATCTCGCCGATACCGGGAACCAGACAGTCGGCGGCGGCGACGGTCTTGCCGTCCTCGTTCATGCGCATGTAGAACGCCTTAATCTCGGCCGGGTAGTCGGTCACAAAAGTCGGCCGCTTAAAGTGCTCCTCGGTCAGGAAGCGCTCGTGCTCGGTCTGCAGGTCGATGCCCCAGCTGACGGGGTAATCAAACTGGTGGCCAGCAGCGACTGCCTGCTCCAGGATCTCGACGGCCTCGGTGTAGGTAACGCGGGCAAAGTCGGAGTTGGCGACATGGTCCAGGCGCTCGAGCAGACCCTTGTCCACAAACTTGTTGAGCATATTGAGCTCGTCGGGGCAGGTGGCCATAACGTCCTTAAGGACGTACTTGAGCATGGCCTCGGCGTTATCCATGTAGTCGTTAAGGTCGGCAAAGGCCATCTCGGGCTCGATCATCCAAAACTCGGCGGCGTGGCGCGTGGTGTTGGAGTTCTCGGCACGGAAGGTGGGGCCAAAGGTGTACACGTCGCCAAAGGCCATGGCAAAGTTCTCGGCATTGAGCTGGCCGGACACGGTGAGGCTTGCATGCTTGCCAAAGAAGTCCTGGCTCCAGTCGACCTCGCCGGACTCAGTGAGGGGCGGATTTTTGGGGTCGAGCGTGGTCACGCGGAACATCTCGCCGGCGCCCTCGCAGTCACTCGTGGTGATGATGGGGGTGTTGACGTAGACAAAGCCCTGCTCCTGGAAGAAGCGGTGGATGGCGGCAGCCGCGACAGAGCGGATGCGGAACACGGCGCGGAACAGGTTGGTGCGCGGACGCAGGTGCTGCTGGGTGCGCAGGAACTCGACGGTTGCGCGCTTCTTCTGCAGCGGGTAATCCGGGGCGCTCGTGCCCTCGACCTCGATGGAGGTGGCAGAAAGCTCGAAAGGCTGGGGCGCATCGGGGGTCAGCTTGACGGTGCCGGTGCAAATGAGTGCGGCCGAGACGTTTTGATGGGCGATCTCGTCGTAGTTGTCGAGTGCCTCGCGGTTCATGACGACCTGCAGGTCGCGGAAGCAGCTGCCGTCGTTGAGCGTAACAAAGCCAAAGTTCTTCATGTCGCGGACGGACTTGACCCAGCCGGCGACGGTGACGGTCTGGCCGCCGAGCGACTCGGCATCGGCATAGAGCTGCGCGATTTTGGTGCGGTTCACGTATCCTCCCATAACGGTTGAATGATAGTTATCCATACAGTTCGATATTCTAGCAGCTCGGCTCATTTGGGCTATACAGATAAGGCATTGACGGGATGGTTTTTCAAACGAAAAGCGCCCGCGGCCAAATGGTCGCGGGCGCTTAACGAGGTGCCTTTTTGGCTGTGTGGCGCGGGGCCTGGCTACTTGGTCTTGGCTACCAGCAGCGGGTCGCCAAGCTTGACGAGCGGGTTGCCGCCAATAAGCGTTCCAGACTCGCCGACATGGTCGATGCTCTTAAGACGATCGAGCTCGGAGACGATGACGGTCACGATGTCCTCGTGGCCGGCGGCCTTAATGGCCTCGCGGTCGAAGCTGATGAGCGGCTGGCCTGCCTTGACCACATCGCCCATCTCGACAAAGCGGGCAAAACCCTTGCCGTTCATTTCCACGGTGCCCAGGCCAACATGGATGAACACGCGAAGACCGTCCTCGGTGATCATACCAATGGAGTGGTTGGTGACAGTGGTGGCGCCGATGCGGCCGTTGGCGGGCGCATAGATGGTGCCGGTAATGGGCTCGATGCCATAGCCCTGGCCAAGCATGCCCGAGGCGATCGTCTCGTCGGGAACCTCGTCCAGGTTGACGAGCACGCCGTTGACGGGGGCGTAGATGACGCCTTCGCGGGTAGCGAAGCTTGCTGCGGGCGGAACGGACGCCTCGCCGGTCGAGGTGAAGGTGGACTTAAGCGAATCGAGCAGACCCATAGTTGCCTCCAACTTAAATAGGCGCATATCGCGCGTATGGTTTGCCGGAAACGTTTCATATGTGTTTCGCGGCTTGGTCAACGCCCCTATTCTACGCTGCTCAGCGATACCTCTGAGCTGGGATTATGTGATATATCAGTTGGAGGGAAACTTATTGCTGGTGTGTTTCTGCGCCACGGGTTCAAGTGGGGTACGCTTGAAGGCGAAAAACAAGGGCGCATAATTTGCGCGAAGGGAGCACATATGATTGTCGAGAACCATGCGCTGTGGGGCGAGGAGCCGACCGAGGATTATCCGGCGACGTTTACGTATTTGGGTGCCGAGCCGCTGCCCGACAAGCCCAATGGCCGCCGCCCCGCGGTGATCATCTGCGGCGGAGGCGGGTTTACGCATATCGCTCCGCACGAGCAGGACCCGGTGGCGTTTGCGTTTTTGGATCACGGTTACCAGGCCTTTGTGCTCAACTATGTCACGAGTTCTACGGGTGACGTGAGCTTTCCGCACCCCCAGGCAGATCTTGCCAAGATGGTCGCCACGGTGCGCGCCAACGCCGACGAGTGGCATGTCGATCCTAAGCGCGTGTGCGTCGTGGGATTCTCGGCGGGCGGCATGATTTGCGCCTCGCTGGCAACACAGTGGAAGACCGGCCCCTTCGCGGCACTTGCCGGGGCGCGTCCGGACGACATTCGTCCCGATGCCGTGGTGCTGGGCTATCCATTGCTCGACTTTGCCTATGTGCGCGACATGCAGACGCGCGATCCGCGCATTGACTTGCGCGTGCCCAAGACGGGCGGCAAGACGGGGCGCGATTTGCTCAACGACTACCTGTCGATGGTGACGGGCGGCGAGGCAACTGACGAGCATCTGGCCGACATCTGCCCCACCACGCATGTTTCGCGCCAGATGCCGCCGACTTTTGTGTGGGGCGTGTCCGACGACAAGACGGCGCCGATCGCGCAGGTCTATCCGTTTGCGCAGCGCATGGCCGAGGAGGGCGTCGCTTGCGAGATGCACGTCTTTGACCAGGGCGGTCACGGTCTTTCGCTCGGCAACGCCAACACCGCGGTCGACAACGAGGACAAGCAGGTGGCGGTCCGCCCTTGGATTCACCTAGCCTTCCGCTTTCTGGAGCGCCATATGTAAAAGTAGACTACTTGCCCGTTTCAAAAAGTCTGCTTAGAGGAGGAGCCATGCTTGAGGGTACGTATGTGGTTTCGGCCCAGACGCTGGTGGGGAGTAAACGCGGCGAGGTGACGTTTTCACATGGGGTGAACGGCGTGCTCAGGGCAGTACTAAACGTCAGGGGTCTCAATATCGCTCTCTCGAGTGCCCGCGCTGAGGGCGATTTCTTTGAACTCTCGGGTACTATCTCCCACGTCTTGATGGGCAAGGCGCCCTTTACATGCACGGGGTCAGTCGAGGGTGATCGACTCACTGCTACCGCGCGGTCGGGTTCCGTTTCGATCTCGCTGAGCGGTATGCGCAAAGAGCTTTCGGGGCGCACCGCATAAAGTTTGCGCAGGTAAACATCGGTATTTGACTTTATAAAATAGTTCAGAGCGCTATCATTTGTCGTTACGAGTTGGTTAGCCACGGTAAACGGTTAACCGCGTCTAACGAAAGGATGAGCGCGTGAAGCTCGATACACTCGAGATTGGAAAGGACGCCGTTGTCGCATCGGTTACATCGGACGACCAAGCACTCCGACAACATATTTTGGACATGGGCCTAACGCCGGGCACCGAAGTCACCATGATGAAGTACGCCCCCATGGGCGACCCGCTCGAGATTCGCCTGCGTGGTTACGAGTTGACGCTGCGCAAGGACGATGCCGCACGCATTGAGCTCGTGGATGTGCACGACACCGATACCGGCCCGCGCGCTAACGCCGCAATCGGCACGACGGAGCATCCGGCCCTGGGCGAGGGGACGTATTCGCCCCGTGCGGCAAAGACGGCCGTGCCGGAGGGCGCGCCGCTGCACTTTGCCCTCGCCGGCAACCAAAACTGCGGCAAGACCACGCTATTCAACCAGCTGACGGGCTCCAACCAGCACGTCGGTAACTTTCCCGGCGTGACGGTCGACCGCAAAGATGGCACCATCCGCAACCATCCCGAGGCGAGCGTTACCGACCTTCCTGGCATTTACTCCCTGTCGCCGTACACAGGCGAAGAGGTCGTGAGCCGTCAGTTCATCCTCGACGAGCGCCCGGACGCCATCATCGACATCATTGACGCCACCAACATCGAGCGTAACCTGTACCTGACACTGCAGCTCATGGAGCTCGACCGTCCTATGGTCATCGCGCTCAACATGATGGACGAGGTGACCGCCAACGGCGGCGCCGTGGATGTCAACCTGCTCGAGAGCCTGTTGGGCGTGCCCGTTGTTCCCATTAGCGCTGCCCGCAACGAGGGTATCGGCGAGTTGGTGGATCATGCCTTGCACGTGGCGCGGTTCCGCGAGCGCCCCGGTCGCCTGGACTTCTGCTTGCCCGATGGTCCAGACGGCGGCGCGCTGCATCGCTGCATCCACGGCATTGCTAACCTGATCGAGGACCATGCCGTGACGGCGCGCATCCCAGTGCGCTTTGCGGCGACCAAGCTGGTTGAGGGCGACGAGCTGGTAACCGAGGCGCTTCACCTGGATCGCAACGAGCTCGACGCTATCGAGCACATCATCACCCAGATGGAGGGCGAGGCCGGCACTGACCGCCTGTCTGCGCTGGCGGACATGCGCTTTAGCTTTATCGGCGATGTGTGCGGGCGCTGCGTCGTCAAGCCGCACGAAAGCCGCGAACACGTGCGCTCTGTCAAAATCGACCGCATTCTGACGGGTCGCTATACGGCCATTCCGGCGTTTCTGGTGATTATGGGCCTCGTCTTTTGGCTGACGTTTGGCGTGATCGGCGCGGCGTTGCAAGGACTCATGGAGGATGGCATCGCTGTCATCATCGCCTCGGCCGATGCAGGTCTCAAGGCGTTCGGAACCAACGACGTGGTGCGCTCGCTGGCTGTGGACGGCGTGCTTACGGGCGTGGGCAGCGTGCTGACCTTCCTGCCGATTATCGTCGTGCTCTTTTTGTTTCTCTCCATTCTGGAAGACTCCGGCTACATGGCACGCGTAGCCTTTGTCATGGATAAGGTGTTGCGTCGCTTTGGCCTGTCGGGTCGCAGCTTCGTGCCCATGCTCGTCGGTTTTGGCTGCACCGTGCCGGCTATCATGTCGACCCGTACGCTCCCATCCGAGCACGACCGCAAGATGACCGTCATGCTCACGCCGTTCATGAGCTGCTCGGCCAAGCTGCCGGTCTATGGCCTGCTGTGCGGAGCATTCTTCCCGCAGGCGACGGTTCCTGCCATGGTCTCGCTCTATCTGATCGGCATCGTGGTCGGCTGCATTGCCGCCCTGGTGCTCAACCGCACGGCCTTTAAGGGTGACCCGGTACCGTTTATCATGGAGTTGCCCAACTACCGCCTGCCGAGTGTTAAGACGACAGTGATGCTAGCGTGGGATAAGGCCAAGGACTTCATCACCAAGGCCTTTACCATTATCTTTGCCGCTACGGTGGTCATCTGGTTCCTTCAGACGTTCGATATCCGCTTTAACGTGGTCGCCGACCAGTCACAAAGCCTGCTTGCCGGTCTGGGTAGCATCATCGCACCGGTGTTAGCCCCGCTTGGCTTTGGCGACTGGCGCGCCTCGACGGCACTCGTCACGGGACTTATTGCCAAGGAGAGCGTCATCTCGACGCTCACGGTGCTTTTGGGTGCAACCTCGCCCTCGGCGCTGTCGACCATGTTTTCGCCGTTTACTGCCTATGTGTTCCTGGTCTTTACGCTGCTGTACCCGCCGTGCGTGGCGGCAATCGGCGCCGTCAAGAGCGAGCTGGGCGCACGTTATGCCGTTGCCGTGTTCGCGTTCCAGGTGACGGTCGCCTGGATCGTGGCGTTTGTCGTGCATTCGGCGGGCATATTGCTGGGGTTGGCTTAGTTATTTATTGACGGCGCAACCTCTGTGTATTGAGTTGATTGCGGCCCCGCATCTGTACTGACGGATGCGGGGCCGTTGCTATATAATCGCCTCCGCTCAAAATGATTGGAGACGTTATATATGAGTCAGATAAGGCAAGACGGCATCACACTCAAGCAGTGGCTCCCACTCATCGGGCTCACCTGCTGCGCGTTCGTGTTCAACACGTCGGAGTTCATGCCCATCGGCCTGCTGACCGATATCGCTGCGTCGTTTTCGCTCACCGAGGCCCAGGCAGGCATCATGATCTCGGTCTATGCCTGGGGCGTCATGCTGCTGTCGCTGCCGCTTATGGTGTTCGCCTCGCGCTTTGAATTTAAGCGGATGCTGCTGGGCGTGCTGGCCGTGTTCTCGCTGGGCCAGTTCTTGTCTGCTGTGGCGCCGACCTATCCCATCTTGGTCTGCGCGCGCCTGGTGGTTGCCTGCGCGCACGCCGTGTTCTGGTCGGTCGCATCGATCATGGCCTCGCGCCTGGTCGATACACGCCACGGAGCGCTCGCCATCAGCATGATTGCCACGGGCTCGTCCATCGCGCAGATCTTTGGTCTGCCGCTCGGCCGCGCCATCGGCCTGGCCGTGGGCTGGCGTATGACGTTTGCCGTGGTCGGGGCCCTCTCTGCCGCTGCGGTGGTGTACCAGGCCACGGTGTTCCCCGCCATGCCAGCGGGCGAGCGCTTTACGCTCAAGCAGCTGCCCGAGCTGCTCAAGAACCCGTTCCTCATCGCGCTCTATGTGGTTACGGTGTTCATGGCGACCGGCTATTACGCGGGCTACAGCTATATTGAGCCTTTCCTGGCTCAGGTCGCACATGTCGACGCAAGCGCCATCACCATGACGCTGACGGCGTTCGGCTGTTCTGGCCTGCTCGGCAGCTGGCTGTTCGGCCGCCTGTTCGACGGGCACCGCTTCCCGTTCCTCGCGATCACGCTCTCCGGCATGCCAGTTGCCTTGCTGCTTATGGGTCCTGCCGCGTCGTCGCTTGCCGCGGTTCTTGGCGTCTGCGCGCTGTGGGGCTGCTGCGCCACGGCCTTTAACGTGGCGTTCCAGGCCGAGCTCATCAAGTACACGCCGGCGGATTCGTCGGCTGTCGCCATGTCGATTTTCTCGGGCTTGTTTAACCTCGGTATCGGCACCGGCACCGCGATCGGCGGTGCCGTGGTTTCGGGTCCCGGTATTGCTTGGATCGGTTACGCAGGCGGCGCGATCGCCGTCGTGGGCGTCATCCTCGCTATCACGGTGATGTTCCCGGCCATTCGCCGCGCCAAACCCGTTGCCTAATCACGTCCCCTCATCAGTTGCGGTGGAATAGTTCCTGTTTAAGGCCTCTGAAGGCCAAAGCAGGAACTATTCCACCGCAACTTATTTTGGGGGAGAGGATACAAGCCGGGCATACAATGGATGTCGTTGTGTTGAGCTTACCGGGAGGTTGCTATGTGGGCATACGAGACGACGTTCTATCAGATCTATCCGCTGGGCTTTTGCGGAGCTCCGCGCGAAAACGCCGCGCCCGTTGCCGAGGATGAGCTCGCCCAGGCCGCCAACGCCGCGCCCAACCCCGATGCGCCCATCATGAAGATTGCCCAATGGGCCGACTACCTGCAGGAACTCGGTATTGGCGCTGTACTGATCAACCCGCCGCTCGAGTCTGATAGCCACGGCTACGATACGCGTAGCCTGCGCCATATCGACCGTCGCTTGGGTGGGGATGCCGATTTTGCCGCCGTGTGCGAGACGTTGCATGCCCATGGCATTCGCGTGGTGCTCGATGCCGTCTTTAACCATGTGGGCCGTGGCTTTTGGGCCTTCCGCGATGTACAGGAGCGTAAGTGTGACTCGCCGTACAAGGACTGGTTCCACATTAGCTTTGACGGCGACTCCTGCTATGGCGACGGCTTTTGGTACGAGGGCTGGGAAGGCCATTTTGAGCTTGTGAAGCTCAACCTGCAAAATCCCGCAGTGGTCGATTACCTGCTCGAGTCCGTGCGCCGTTGGGCTGACGTCTTTGGCGTCGACGGCCTGCGCCTGGACGTCGCCTACATGCTCGACCGCGATTTCATGCGTCGTCTGCATAGCTTTGCCCGTGAGCTCAAGCCCGACTTTGTGCTGATCGGCGAGACGCTCCACGGCGACTACAACCAGATCGTCAACGACGAGATGCTCGACTCCTGCACCAACTACGAGTGCTACAAGGGCCTGTATTCCAGCTTTAACTCGGTCAACATGTTCGAGATTGCCCATTCGCTACATCGTCAGTTTGGCGGCGATCCGTGGTGCATCTACCGCGGCAAACGCCTGCTGTCGTTTGTCGACAACCACGACGTGCCGCGCCTGGCAAGCATCCTGACCGACAAGTCCTGTCTGCGCCCCGCTTATGGCATGCTCTTTGGCATGCCAGGCATCCCGTGCGTCTACTATGGCAGCGAGTGGGGGATTCCTGGCGAAAAGGGCGGCCCCGATGGCGACTGGGCGCTGCGCCCTGCGCTCGATGAGCCTGCGCCCAACGAGCTGACGGCGTTCATCACGCAACTCGCACACCTTCGCTCGGCCGACGACGCGGCTGCCCGTGCTCTCAACTACGGTGCCTATCGCAACGTGGTGATCCAGAACAAGCAGCTGCTGTTCGAGCGCGCCTGTGACGGCGCGACGGTACTCGTGGCGGTGAACGCCGTGGGCGAGCCTTACACCTTTGGCGCCGGCGAACTCAACGGCTCCTTCGTCGACCTGCTTGCCGACGATGCTCCCACGGTCGAGCTGACGGGCACCCTTGAACTTGCACCCTACGAGGTGCGCTATCTGTTGAGAGCCTAGCCCATGGCCGTGTCTGACGAGGACTATCAACATATTGAGCATGGGTTTGAGCCTGTGTTCGACCAGCGCTCGCGCGTTTTGGTGCTGGGGTCGTTTCCCTCGGTGCTCTCGCGTGCCAATGCCTTCTACTATGGCAATCCGCAGAACCGCTTTTGGCGTGTGATGGCCGCGTGCCTCGGTGTATCCGTGCCGTCCAACGAGGGCGATCCTTTGGCAAACGGTGAGCCCGCGACGCTCGATGCCTCCATTGCCGCCAAGCGGGCCATGCTGCTGAACGGCGGCGTGGCCCTGTGGGATGTGATCGAGAGCTGCGACATTAAGGGCTCGAGCGACGCGAGCATTCGTAACGTTGTGCCGGCACATATCGAGCGCATTACCGATGCCGCGCCGATCGAGGTCGTTGTCTGTAACGGCGGTACGGCAGGGCGACTCTACAAACGCTACTTGCAAGATCGGACGGGGTTGCCCGCCGTCGTCCTGCCCTCGACAAGTCCTGCCAATGCCGCCTGGCGACTGGAGCGTCTTGTCGAGCGTTGGCACGAAGCCGTTGACTGGGCTGTTATTTAATTTAGATTTTTGTTTGAGCGTGGGCGCCCAGACGTTTCAGAACGCCTCGCCAGATCGGCGCGGGCACGGCTGGCTCGGCGCAAACCATGCCGTCGGCGTCGACGTTGGCGGCATTGCCGCCGCCAAGTCGCTGTGCATGCTCGACGGAACATCCCATGCGAACGGCGCCCACGAGCTTGTCCATGGCCTCAGAAAACGGTCGCCGCAAGAGTCCCATGCGCGGGGAGCGACGAAGCGCTGCGATGCCGCTGCCGCCGTAGATGGCAACGCCGCCACACCACAATTGGTCATGGCGCTCGCATACCTTGTGCAGACGAACGGCGGTCCCACGCGCCTGCTCAGTGTTCTCTTGTGCGGCTCGAATCGCGGCATAGACGCGCGTTCCCGTACTGCCAAAGCGCTCAAGCGCCTGCTCGATAGCAGCCAACGTCTTATCGTCAGCCACATCTTCAATGGCCAGCACGATGCCATCGGCAACGCTGCCGGCGTCATTTGCCTTCAAGTCGACCGGGCGGGGGAGTGCGGTGCCGGAAAGCCGGGCATAGGCGGCGATGGCATCCTGCAGGTCCCAGAGCAAAAACTCAAGATCGGCGCTATTGGGAATGCTGATATACGCAATGGTTTGCAGCGTTTTTGGTACATCGCCGCGCGCGGTCGGCTCCATGCTGCCTCCTTTCCGGTTGGTTTCCGTTTAGGTTACACCGTCCGGCGGCGCCCCGCCGCGCTATCCTAGTGCAACCCTTACGAAAGGAACGCCATGCGACTGCCCATGAATACCTCGCTTGCCACGCTCAAGCCCTCCGGTATCCGCCGAATCAACGCGCTCGCCGCCCAGCACCCGGGGTGCATTGCGCTTGCGCTTGGCGAGCCCGATTTTCCCACGCCCGATGTGATTAGCGCCGAGGTGACCGCCGCACTGGACCGCGGTGACACGCACTATCCGCCCAACAACGGTCGCTCCGCCCTGCGTGAGGCGTTATCTGCCTACATGGGGGACGCGGGCCTTACGTTTTCGGCCGACGAGGTCATCCTGACCGACGGCGCGACCGAGGCACTGTCGGCAACATTCATGGCTATGCTCAACCCCGGCGACGAGGTCATCATCCCCACACCGGCCTTTGGCCTGTACGAGAGTATCGTCGTGGCCAACCACGCCAAAGCTGTCTTTTTGGATACGGAGCCTGCACAATTTCAGATTGACGAGGACGCACTTCGTGCTTGCGTGACGCCGGCGACCAAAGCCATCGTCATCTGCTCGCCCAACAATCCTACGGGCTGCATCCTTGACGCGGCATCGCTCGACGCCGTGGCACGCGTGGCAGACCAGGCGGGCATCTACGTAATCTGCGACGACGTATACAACCGCCTGGTTTATGTGGATGGCTACGAGCGCTTTGCCCAGCGTCACCCGGAGCTGCGTGAGCAGACGGTAGTCATCGAGAGCTTCTCCAAGCCCTGGGCCATGACCGGCTGGCGCCTGGGCTGGCTCGTAGCCGCAGCCCCCGTCATCGCCGAGATCGCAAAAGCTCACCAATACCTAGTATCGAGCGCCGTCTCCTTCGAGATGGACGCCGCGGCGCGAGCCCTGACCGTCGACCCAACCCCCATGCTCAAAGTCTACCGAGCCCGCCGCGAACGCGTTCTTACAGCCCTCAACAACATGGGCTTCGACGTAGTAGAGCCCGCAGGAGCCTTCTACACTTTCCCGAGCATCAAAAAGTTCGGCCTAACCAGCGAAGACTTCTGCATCAAAGCCATCAAAGAGGCCAACGTAGCCCTAGTTCCCGGAAACTGCTTCGGAACCGAAGGCCACATCCGTCTCAGCTACTGCGTCTCCGACAAAGACCTAGACGAAGGCCTCCACCGCCTGTCCACCTTCGTTTCAACCCTGTAGCCATCAGGGACGCAACACATCAGCCCACCGACCCAAGCATTATGAGTGGGGGCGTCAGCCAACGAAAACCCGGGCTGCCCAAAGTCAACGCAGGCCGGCCTTCGGCGGTGCGGCCGGATGGTGGAATTGTGTGCAGCCCGGTTTCCCGTTGACCGACGCCGGGGTCCCCGCCATAATACTTTCGGTTCACGCACGAATCCGCTGCCAGAGACAGCCGGTGCAAACGGGCATTGCCTGCGAGCTTAATGGGATATCCCGCCAGCCGAGGTGGTCGAGTAGATATGTCTTCTCGCCCCCGTCGCTCATGCAGCGCGGGGGCTTTCTTTTTGGACATGCCCCCGTCACGTCCTTGTGGCGGACCGTGCCCGGAAAGAATTCGAGGAGGTGTAATTCATGCCCCAGCAGTACAAAATCGACAAGGTTGCAGAGATCGAGTCCCGTATCGCCGAGAACGCCGGTCTGTTCGTCGTCAACTACAACGGTCTGACGGTTAAGCAGGCTCAGGAGCTGCGTCATCAGCTTCGCGAGTGCGGCGCCGAGATGAAGGTCTACAAGAACAACCTGGTCAAGATCGCCCTCAAGAACCAGGAGCAGCCCGAGATCGACGAGATTCTCGCCGGCCCCGTCGCTTATGTGTTCTACGAGACCGAGCCGGTCGAGGCCGCTAAGGCCCTTAAGGACTTCTCCGCTAAGTCCAAGGGCGTCCTTGAGATCAAGGGCGGTATCTCCGACGGCAAGGCCGTTTCCGCTGATGATGTTAAGGCTATCGCCGAGCTGCCCACCAAGGATCAGCTTCTCGGCCAGATCGCCGGTCTCATCTCCGGTTTCGCTCGCGACATCGCTGTCTGCGTCAACGGCGTTTCCTCTGGTCTCGCTCGTTCGATTCAGCAGGTCTCCGAGCAGAAGGCAGCCTAGTCGCTGTTTTCACCCGCGGCGGCAACGCCGCACCCCTGGCGCATTCGCGCCGTGTTTTAACTGATCTCCGTGCATTCGCACGGAAACCGAAAGGACTTAGAAATGGCTAAGCTTACCACCGATGAGATCATCGATGCTCTTAAGGAAATGACCCTTCTCGAGGCTTCCGAGCTCGTCAAGGCTATCGAGGACACCTTCGGCGTTTCCGCCGCTGCTCCTGCCGCCGTTGTCGCCGCTCCTGCTGCTGGCGCTGCTGAGGCCGAGGAGAAGACCGAGTTTGACGTCGTGCTCGAGGGCTTCGGCGACAACAAGATCCAGGTCATCAAGGCCGTCCGTGAGCTCACCAACCTTGGCCTGAAGGAGGCCAAGGAGGTCGTCGAGGGCGCTCCCAAGACTGTTCTCGAGGGTGCCAAGAAGGAGGACGCCGAGGCTGCCAAGGAGAAGCTCGAGGCTGCTGGCGCTGCTGTCACCCTCAAGTAATCAGGCTTTCTCGCCAGATTTCTTTGCAGACGGGGTTCGCATTGCGAGCCCCGTCTTTTTTGTTTTTCGGTCCCTCGACATCGGTAGCTCAAACTGCCATGTTCTGTGATTTGCGTCGTATCGGGTGCCCTGCCGTTGGGCAATAAAATTGCACCATTCGAGCAATAATTTGCGTTGACCTGCTGAAGAATTGTCTCTGCCTTGTAGTGACATATAGTTCCAGCGGTAAGATGCTTGGGTATCGCAATTTGGTCTGCGGCTGTGTGCCGCACGCATGGGGCGCTTTTGCGCCTGCGAAAGGATCCTTGAATAACATGAAGGCAATCATCCCCGCCGCCGGTCTTGGCACGCGTTTTCTGCCTGGCACCAAGTGCACGCCCAAAGAGATGCTGCCGGTGCTCGACAAGCCCGTCATTCAGTACGTCGTCGAGGAGGCGCTCGATCCCGAGGAGGTCGACGACGCCATCATCGTTACTTCTCCCGGTAAGCCCGAGCTACTGAACTACTTCCAGCCCGATCGCTCGCTCGAGAACCTGCTGCGCGAGCGCGGCAAGAACGCCTATGCCGACGCCGTCGCCCACGCTGGCGGTATGCCGGTCGACTTCCGTTATCAGTACGAGCCCAAGGGCCTCGGCCATGCTATCCGCTCTGCTGCCGACGCCGTGGCAGGGGAGAACTTCCTGGTTCTTCTGGGCGACTACGTTGTGCCTAATCGCGACATCTGCGACAAGATGCTCGCCGTTTCCAAGGAGCACGGTGGAGCTTCGGTTATCGCCGTCGCTGCTTGCTCGCCCGAGGAAGTCAGCCGCTACGGCGTTATCGCCGGTGAGCGCGTCGGTTCGCTCGAGGGCGCCGAGGACGTTGCCGATGCCGAGCCGGGCGCTGTCTGGCGCATCGGCGGTCTGGTCGAGAAGCCCGCTCCCGAGGCTGCTCCGTCCAACCTGTACATCGTCGGTCGCTACCTGCTGAGCCCGCTGGTCATGGACCTGCTGGCAGATCAGCAGGCCGGCAAGGGCGGCGAGATCCAGCTCACCGACGCCATGGCCCGTTCGCTCGACCGCGAGGCCATGTATGCCGTCGTCATCGACCCGCTGTCGGGCTACGACACCGGCACTCCCTCTGGCTGGATGGCCACTAACGCCCTCATGGCTGCAAGCGACCCCCGCTTTGCCGATGCCTTCTGGGACGCCATCGACGAGCGCGGCGGATTGATGCGCAAGTAAGCCTTCGGGCATCGACATTTACGGGCGCGGACTTCGGTTCGCGCCCGTTTTTTATAAGAGCTGCGATTGCCAGCCCTCTGTTCACAGAAAATATATGAACAGATGTTCGATATACATACATCTACCTGCGTGTTTTCTGTCGAAAAACTTTGCTACTCCAAAAACTCAATCGCGTCAAGGCTTTTCTTGCCCAACGGTCGGTACCTGATAAACTATTAGGTTGCGATAACTGGCGAAGCTATGCCTCGCCAACCCACCGAGCATTTCCGTGAAGGAGGAAAAACCTGGTGACCTACGCATACACTGCCACTGAGCGCAAGCGCGTCAGCTTCGGGAAAATCCCGGAGGCCATGGAGCTCCCCAACCTTATCTCTGTTCAAAGGGAATCCTTTGAGCGTTTTAAGGACGAGGGCCTTCGTGAGGCGTTCAAGGAATCCAGCCCCATCCAGAGCCAGAACCATGTTCTCGAGGTTACCTTCGGCGAGCATCAGTTCGGCGACCCCGCGCATACCGTCGAGGAGTGCCGCGAGAAGGACATGACCTATCAGGCCCCGCTTCTGACCGACGTCCGTCTCACCAACAAGGAGACCGGCGAGATCAAGGAGCAGCTCGTCTTTATGGGCGACTTCCCCATGATGACCGATCAGGGCACCTTCATCATCAACGGTACCGAGCGTATCGTCGTCTCGCAGCTCGTCCGTTCCCCGGGTGTGTACTACAGCTCCGAGATGGATTCGGGCAAGCAGATCTACAAGGCCCAGATCATCCCGTCCCGCGGTGCCTGGCTCGAGTTTGAGGTCGACAAGCGCGACCAGCTCATGGTCTCCATCGACCGTAAGCGCAAGCAGAGCGCCACGATGTTCCTGCGCGCCCTTGGTATTGCCGTCACCAATGACGACATCATCGAGCTGCTCGGCAACTCCGATGTCATTAAGCGCACCCTGGAGCGCGACACCGCCCTCACCCGCGAGGACGCCCTTATCGAGATCTACCGTCGCCTGCGCCCGGGCGAGCCTCCCACCGTGGACGCTTCCCGCAGCCTGCTCGAGGGCCTGCTCTTCAACCCGCAGCGCTACGATCTGGCCCGTGTCGGTCGTTACAAGGTCAACAAGAAGCTCAACCTCACTACCGAGGAAGAGGTCACGGTGCTCACCGATGAGGATATCGTCGCGACGCTGCGCTACCTGCTGTCCCTCGCTGCCGGCGAGCAGGGCTTCAAGGTCGACGACATCGACCACTTCGGCAACCGCCGCATTCGCACCGTCGGCGAGCTCGTCGCCAACCAGTTCCGTATCGGCATGAGCCGTATGGAGCGCGTCGTCCGTGAGCGCATGAGCTCCCAGGACATCGACGAGATCACCCCGCAGTCGCTCATCAACATCCGCCCGATCGTGGCCTCCATCAAGGAGTTCTTCGGTTCCTCGCAGCTCTCGCAGTTCATGGACCAGGCGAACCCCCTGACCGGTCTGACCCACAAGCGCCGTCTGTCCGCACTCGGCCCTGGCGGTCTTGCCGGCCACAAGTCCGGCTCCAGCCGCCGCACCAACGTGCCGACGGCCGTCCGCGACGTTCACAACTCGCACTACAGCCGCATGTGCCCGATCGAGACCCCCGAAGGCCCCAACATCGGCCTGATCGGCTCGCTCGCCCTCTACGCCCGCGTCAACGAGTACGGCTTCATCGAGGCTCCGTTCCGTCGCGTCGAGAACGGCGTTGCCACCGACCAGATCGACTGGATGACCGCTGACGAGGAAGAGAAGCACGTCATCGCGCCGGCCAACACGCCGCTCGATCCCAAGACCAACGAGTTCATCACGACCGATGCCGAGGGCAGACTTGTCCGCCCGCACACCGTGATCGCCCGTACCCGCGACTTCGACGGCTCCTTCGGCGCTCCCGCCGACGTGCCCGTCGAGGACGTCGACTACATGGACGTCTCGCCGCGTCAGATGCTCTCCGTCGCAGCCACGCTGATCCCGTTCCTCGAGCACGACGACGCCAAGCGTACGCTGATGGGCGCCAACATGCAGCGTCAGGCCGTGCCGCTGGTTCACCCTGCCGCTCCCTATGTCGGTACCGGCATGGAGCGTCGCGCCGCCCTGGACTCCGGCGAGGTCACCCTGGCCAAGAACGCCGGCGAGGTCATTTTTGCCGACGCCGCCAAGATCATCGTCAAGCATGCCGGCGGCATGGACGAGTATCACCTGGCCAAGTACCAGCGCTCCAACCAGTCCACCTGCATCAACCACCGTCCGCTTGTGCGCGTCGGTGACACCGTTGAGCAGGGCGAGCCCCTGGCTGACGGTCCTTCGACCGATCATGGCGAGCTCGCACTGGGCCAGAACCTCACCGTGGCATACATGCCGTGGGAAGGCTTTAACTACGAGGACGGTATCGTCGTGTCCGAGCGCCTGGTGGCCGAGGACCTGCTGACGACCATCAACATCACCCGTCACGAGATCGACGCCCGCGACACCAAGCTCGGCCCCGAGGAGATCACCCGCGAGATCCCGAACCTCTCCGAGGACATGCTTGCCAACCTCGACGAGGACGGCATCATCCGCATCGGCGCCGAGGTCGGCCCTGGCGACATTCTGGTCGGCAAGGTCACGCCTAAGGGCGAGAGCGCTCTGACCGCCGAGGAGCGCCTGCTGCGCGCCATCTTCGGTGCCAAGGCCCACGACGTCCGCGACACCTCCCTTAAGATGCCTCACGGCGCTTACGGCCGCGTCATCGACGTCGTCCGCTTTAGCCGCGAGAACGGCGACGACCTGGCCCCCGGCGTCAACGAGCAGGTGCGCGTCTACGTCGCCCAGCGTCGTAAGATCCAGCAGGGCGATAAGATCGCCGGCCGCCACGGCAACAAGGGTGTTATCTGCAACGTTCTGCCGGTCGAGGACATGCCCTACATGGCTGACGGTACCCCGATCGACGTTATCCTCAACCCGCTGGGCGTTCCTTCGCGTATGAACGTCGGCCAGCTGCTCGAGTGCCACCTTGGCTGGGCTGCTGCGTGCGGTTGGGATACCGAGCAGGCCGACTCCGACAAGTACGTCCCCGGTCCGTTCTTCACCGCCACGCCCGTCTTCGACGGCGCCAAGGAGGACGAGATCGCCGAGGTCATCCGTCGTGCCAACAAGAACATGCTCAACAAGGCTACCGCTGCCTTTGGCGATCACATGCGCCCCGAGTTCGTCACCCAGCTTGACGAGCGCGGCAAGACCCGCCTGTTCGACGGCCGCACCGGCGAGGAGTTCCGCGAGCCCATTACCGTGGGTACGTCCTACATCCTCAAGCTCGGCCACATGGTCGACGACAAGATCCACGCCCGTTCGACCGGCCCTTACAGCCTGGTTACCCAGCAGCCTCTGGGCGGCAAGGCTCAGTTCGGCGGCCAGCGCTTCGGCGAGATGGAAGTTTGGGCACTGTACGCTTACGGTGCTTCCAACGTCCTGCAGGAGATCCTGACCGTCAAGTCCGACGATACCGTGGGCCGTGTCAAGACCTACGAGTCCATCGTCAAGGGCGAGAACGTTCCTGTCCCGGGTATCCCCGAGTCCTTCAAGGTTCTCGTCAAGGAGATCCGTTCCCTCGCGCTGGACATCGAGCCCATGCACGATGCCGACGAGGACGCCTCCGCCCCTGTGACCGCCGAGGAGACCTCCGCTCTCGACGACCTGGCTGCGCTCGCCGGCGTTGACGCCGACGTCGAGGCCCAGGATGCCGAGACCGCCGAGGCACCCGAGGCTGTCGCCGCCACGACCACTGATAAGGAGTAGTTGACTGTGGCAGATTTCGAAGCTACTGATTTTGACTCGGTAAAGATCTCCCTTGCCTCCGCCGACCAGATCCGTTCCTGGTCGCACGGTGAGGTCAAGAAGCCGGAGACCATCAATTACCGTACCCTCAAGCCCGAGAAGGACGGCCTGTTCTGCGAGAAGATCTTCGGTCCCGCCAAGGACTGGGAGTGCTCCTGCGGCAAGTACAAGGGCATCCGCTTTAAGGGCATCGTCTGCGAGCGCTGCGGCGTCGAGGTCACCTCGGCCAAGGTGCGTCGCGACCGCATGGGCCACATCGAGCTCGCCGCACCCGTGTCCCACATCTGGTACTTCAAGAGCCCCACGAGCTTCCCGATGAGCCGTATGCTCGACATCAAGTCCAAGGACCTCGAGAAGGTTCTGTACTTTGCCAGCTACATCATCACCGAGGTTGACTACGAGGGTCGCGAGGCCGACGCCGACGACCTGCGCGAGGAGCTCGCCGCCGATCTGGAAGAGATCGATGCCGAGTGCGCCCGTCAGATCGAGTCCCTCAAGGAGCAGGGCGACCCCGAGAACTTTGACGAGTTCTCCGACGAGGAGCCGCTGACCCCCGAGGAGATCGCCTCTGGCATCGTCGACATCGAGGAAGAGTGCAAGGACGAGAAGCAGCTCCGCACGGACGCCTTCAACGCCTTCATGAAGCTCACCGAGCGCGACCTCATCTCCGATGAGCCGCTGTTCCGCGAGATGACCCGTTACTACTCCATGTACTTCAAGGGTGGTATGGGTGCCGAGGCTGTCCGCGACCTGCTCGCTGCCATCGACCTCCCCTCCGAGGCCGAGAAACTCAAGGCCATCATCGCCGACGAGGATTCCCAGAAGCAGAAGCGCGAGAAGGCCGTCAAGCGCCTTGAGGTCGTTGACGCCTTCCTGAAGGGCGGCAACAGCCCCGCGAACATGATCCTGGACGTCATCCCGGTCATTCCGCCCGATCTGCGCCCGATGGTCCAGCTCGACGGCGGCCGCTTCGCCGCGTCCGACCTCAACGACCTGTATCGCCGCGTGATCAACCGCAACAACCGACTCAAGCGCCTGCTCGACCTGGACGCCCCCGCGATCATCGTGAACAACGAGAAGCGCATGCTCCAGGAGTCCGTGGACGCCCTGTTCGACAACGGCCGTCGTGGTCGCCCGGTCTCTGGCCGTGGCGGTCGCCCGCTCAAGTCGCTCGCCGAGGCCCTCAAGGGCAAGCAGGGTCGTTTCCGTCAGAACCTGCTGGGTAAGCGTGTCGACTACTCCGGCCGTTCGGTTATCGTTACCGACCCCAAGCTGCTGCTGCACCAGTGCGGTCTGCCCAAGACCATGGCGCTGGAGCTCTTCAAGCCCTTCGTCATGAAGCGCCTGGTCGAGCTTGGCAAGGTCGAGAACATCAAGGGTGCCAAGCGCGCTATCGACCGCGGTGCCACCTTTGTGTGGGACATCCTCGAAGAGGTCATCGACGGCCGCGTCGTGCTGCTCAACCGTGCACCGACCCTGCACCGTCTGTCCATCCAGGCCTTTGAGCCGGTGCTGGTCGAGGGCAAGGCTATCCACCTGCATCCGCTGGTCTGCTCGCCCTTCAACGCCGACTTCGACGGCGACCAGATGTCTGTCCACGTGCCGCTGTCCAGCCAGGCTCAGGCCGAGGCCCGCGTGCTCATGCTCTCTGCGAACAACCTGCGCTCGCCGGCATCTGGCAAGCCGGTCAACATCCCCTCGCAGGACATGATCATCGGTGTGTACTACCTGACCCAGGTCCGCGACGGTCTGCCGGGCGAGAACCACGTGTTCGCCAGCTTTGACGACGCGCTGCACGCCTATGACTGTCGCTCCGAGGTCGACATGCAGGCCAAGATTCAGGTCCGCGTGTCCGCTGCCGACGCCAATGTCATCAACGAGGACGGCACCCGTATCTTCCGCGTCAAGAACGGCAAGAACGAGTTTGTCGACTACGACGTCACCGGCAACAAGACCGCGCGCTTCGAGACCTCCATCGGCCGCATCATCTTCAACCGCCAGTGCCTGCCCGAAGACTATGAGTTCATGAACTACAAGATGGTCAAGGGCGACGTGGCCAAGCTGGTTGCCGACTGCTGCGATCGCTATCCCGAGGCCAAGGTCGGTCCGATCCTCGACGCCATCAAGTACTCCGGCTTCCACTACGCTACCCGCGCCGGCCTCACCATCTCGGTGTGGGACGCTCTCATCCCTGCCGAGAAGCAGGAGCTGCTCGACCGCGCCCAGGCCAACGTCGACCAGATCAACGAGTACTTCGAGGAGGGCTTCATCAACGAGACGGAGCGCCATATCGAAGTCGTTAACGAGTGGACCGCTTGTACCGATAAGGTTGCAGCGCTCATGCTCGACATGTTCGACGAGGAGAACCCGCTGTACATGATGGCCGACTCCGGCGCCCGTGGTTCTAAGACCCAGCTGCGTCAGCTCGGCGGCATGCGTGGCCTGATGGCAGACATGTCCGGCGAGACGATCGACCTTCCCATTAAGGCGAACTTCCGCGAGGGCCTGCTGCCGCTCGAGTACTTCATTTCGACCTACGGCGCCCGTAAGGGCCTGGTCGATACCGCATCCCACACCTCGGACTCTGGTTACCTGACCCGTCGTCTGGTCGACGTGGCCCAGGACGTCATCGTCCGCGAGGAGGACTGCGGTACGCACGAGGGCGTCACCTACAACCTCATCATCCCCGGCACCACCGACCTCAACACCGACCTCGTCGGCCGTTGCTTCATTGAGGACGTCGTGGCTCCCGATGGCACCGTGCTCTTTGAGCAGGACGGCTACATCGAGAAGGTCGCCGACATCCAGAAGATGGTCGATGCGGGCCTCAAGAAGGTCAAGCTTCGCGCGCTGCTCACCTGCCGCTCCAAGTACGGCGTGTGCCAGAAGTGCTACGGCTGGGATCTTTCCACCCGTCGTCCGGTCGCCATCGGTACCGCGGTCGGCATTATTGCCGCCCAGTCCATCGGCGAGCCCGGTACGCAACTTACGATGCGTACCATTCACTCCGGCGGCGTCGCTGGCGTCGACGATATTACGCAGGGTCTGCCTACGGTCAGCCGTATGTTCGATATCGTCGGCAACGTCAACGAGAAGATTCTGGGTCGCGAGGCCGAGCTGGCTCCGTACTCCGGTCACCTCTCGATTAAGCCCGAGAAGTCCGAGTACGTGCTGACGCTCACCGACTCCGAGGATCACACCCGTGTCCTCGACGAGCGTCGCGTTCCCGCTTCGGTGCGCTTCATGCCCGAGATCGAGGACGGCTGCGAGGTTCGCGCCGGCGATCAGATCACCAAGGGCTTCGTCAACTTCCGCAACCTGCGCAAGCTGACCGACATCGAGTCGACGATGCACACCTTCGTCGAGAGCGTCAAGGACGTCTACACCAGCCAGGGCGTCGACCTGAACGACAAGCACATCGAGGTGCTCGCACGTCAGATGCTGCGTCGCGTTCAGATCACCAACCCCGGTGACTCCAAGTACCTGCTTGGTCAGTACGTCGACCGCTACGAGTTTGCCGACGAGGTCGAGCGCGTTGCCCGTCTGGGCGGTCAGGCTCCTGTGGCCGAGCCCGTCATCCTGGGTACGCTCAAGGTCGCGTCCAACATCGACTCCTGGCTGTCGAGCGCTTCGTTCATCCGTACTGCCGGCGTCCTTACCGAGGCTGCCATCGAGGGCAAGGTCGACCACCTGCTCGACCTTAAGTCCAACGTCATCGTCGGCAAGAAGATCCCGGCCGGTACCGGCCTCAAGCCGTACGCCAACGCCAAGCTGACGTATCGTACGGCCGACGGCTACGTGGACATCGACGGCCCGGCTTCGCCCAACGCCAAGTCGCTGCCCGAGTGGGCTCCGGTTGAGCTCAAGGACCTGGACGAGCAGCTCCCGCAGCAGCTCGACTGGGCCGGCTACGACGAGTTCGGTGGTGCTGACGGTTCGTTCACCCGCAACGGCCACACCATCTCCGCCGAGAAGGCTCGTCTGTACCTGTTCGACGACCTGGGCGTGTCGCAGCGCTGGACCAACAAGTTCAGCGAGGTCGGCATCGAGACGGTCGGCGACCTGGTCGGCAAGTCCGAGGAGGATCTGCTGCGCATCGATGGCATCGGTGCCAAGGCGATCGAGGAGCTCCGTGACGGCCTCGAGGCCCACGATCTGCTCTACATCCTCGAGAACAACGACGACGTTGCCGACGAGGAAGACCTCTCGCAGCTGCTGCAGATGGTCTTTAGCCCCGACGGTCCGGACGATATCCTGCTGGGTACCTCCGCTCCGACGCATCACGCCGACGCCGACGAGGAGCTCCTGGGCGCCCCGATCGACGACAAGAAGGCTCCCGCCAACGGCGCGATCAACGAGGACATGGCTTCTCTCGATGAGCTGCTCAACCAGCTCGTGGACACCGACGACGCCGAAGAGGCCAAGGACAACGACGAGGAGTAATTTCCTAGTACGTTAACCGCCCTTCCAAAGACCCGCTTCCCAACAGGGGAGCGGGTCTTTTTTGTTGAAGAAAACCTGTCAAAAGGGGATAGGTTTATTTTGGTAGGTTATTCCTGCTTGAATTTGAAACATTTCGTTCGGTCAAAGCGTATCTATGGTGAGGGCCTCAGCAAGAATCATTAACGTCACCGGGAGGTGATTATGGAAGAACAAGCATTTAGACAGGCGGTCGAAGATCACCGGGATGTTGTGTTTCGGATCGCATTGACGTACCTGCGCGATCGTGCCGACGCCGACGATGTTGCCCAAGATGTCTTTCTTAAGTTGCTTAAAAACGATGGAAACTTTGAAAGCTGGGAACATCTTCGTCGATGGCTTATCCGGGTCACGATCAATGAATGCAAATCTCTCTTTCGAAAGCCATGGAGGCGTGTGGAGGATATTGAGAACCTGGCCGATTCGCTTTCGGCAGCGCAGGAGGAGACCAAGGCGGTCCTGTCAGACGTTATGCGACTTCCGGAACGATTCCGTGTTCCCATCATGCTCTATTACTATCTGGGCTTTTCGACCTCAGAGATTGCCGAGTTATTGCATGTGCCAGCCGCGACTGTTCGAACGCGTTTGGCTCGCGGCAGATCGAAGCTCAAGTTCATCCTAGAGGAGGGCGACCGTGAAATCCAATCAAATCAAGCAGGCCTTCGAGTCCGTCCAAGCCGATAGCGATCTTGCTGACCGTGTTCTTTATGCCGCTGCTGGTGAGCCGCTTCGCCGAAAGGGTCACGCGAAGCCTCTGTATGTTGCCGTGATCGGATGCCTTGCCGGAGTGCTGGCGACCGGAGGGGTCGCCTACGCCGTCGTCAATTCCAGCTATTTTGCCTCTGCCTGGGGAAACCACGGCAACGGGGATTCCATTACCTGGACCAACGGCGGCTCATCGGGAACTAAATATACCTACACCAGAGAGTTTGGCGATGGCATCGCGCCCCAAAGCCTGGAAGGCGCAGTCCAGGAGGTTAATCTGTCCGTCGAGGGCAACGGCTATACGCTTGATATCCATGAGATGGCAATCGACCAAAACGGCTGCGGAGCCGTGACGTTTACGTTGTCCAATCCAAATGGAGTTAACTACTACAAGCCAGCAGCAGAGATTGGCGAACTTGTTCTCTATGGTGAAGAAGAGCAGGGCATCGGCACGCCCGATATGAAGTTCGGCGAGGAATGGCCTGACACACGCAGCACAATTGATAAGGACACATCAAGCGATACTGTCATTAATGGCACGATGTACTTTGCCGCTATGGATCGCGAGCGAGATTTGCAACATGCTGTCACCTGGAATATCCATTGGACCGAGGGTGAAGGTGAGAGTGCGAGGCGGTTTGAGGCGTCGACACCCGAGTTCAATATTGGAGCGTACGTCGATACAAAGGAACTCCGCTCCGGTGACTCGCCTCTTGAGATTAGCCCGTTTTCCATCCAGACGCACATCGATGATTTGGGCTATGAAGCAGTTGATAATAAGCTGACCGTCAGCTACAAGGATGGATCGGAGCAGATTATCGAAGATGACGACGCAGGGGTGTTCAACTTATATTTTTCTTATGGGCGCAATAGCGGAGAGAACATCTGGGTGCCAACGAAGTTGATTGATGTCGATCAAGTTGTCTCGGTAACCCTTGAAATTGTGAGGTATACATCAACAGGGGAGACCGAAACGAAAGAGCCCTTTACCATCGTCTATTCGTAAGGTCTGAGGCCGCTTTCTACTAGGGGAAGCGGCCTCTTTTGCGTTAAATGGAAACGCCGCCGATTTCCATGCGACAGATGAGAGCAGATTACCGCTGGAGCGCGACGTTTCCCCAGATAAAACCGATCAAAATAAACCTGTCCCTTTTTGGCAGGTAACGTTGCCCCGACGAGCACATCGGATTCCCGGTCCGGGCGGCCCGCTGTTTAAGTTTGTCGCGAGTTCCGCACGCAAAGGAAAGCACTTAATGTGCTTTCCGTCTTGCGCAGGACTGTAGAGCAGCAAACTTAAAACCTGGGCCGCCCGGGCCGGAGATCCGACCCGCGCACAGAAGGGGATTCCTTTTGTGTAGGCTTTGCGGAAATATGGCTATTTTGGGATACGCCCGGCGGCGTGGTCTGTTGACGGCACAGCTAACGGCACGTATCCTATCGAACTGCGTGTTTCGTAGGGGGATGCTGACCCCTCGATTCAAGCCGTTGCACTTTACAGAAAGCTGGAATCATTCGAGAAGGAGTACGCTTTGCCTACTATTAACCAGCTGGTTCGCCAGGGCCGTCGTTCCGTGCCCAAGAAGTCCAAGAACGCTGCTCTGCAGCACAACTCCCAGAAGCGCGGCGTGTGCACCCGCGTCTTCACCACGAGCCCCAAGAAGCCGAACTCGGCTCTTCGTAAGGTTGCCCGTGTTCGCCTTGTCAACGGCATCGAAGTTACTGCTTACATCCCGGGTGAGGGCCACAACCTGCAGGAGCACTCCATCGTGCTCGTCCGCGGCGGTCGTGTCCGTGACCTCCCTGGTGTCCGTTATCACGTCATCCGTGGCGCCTACGACGCTGCTCCGGTCCAGAACCGTATGCAGGCCCGTTCCAAGTACGGTGCTAAGCGCCCCAAGGCTAAATAAGCCTGATAACGTTTTGATACTTTCACCGTGTACCGCCTAAGCGCCGCACGGTAGACACTTAAGGAGATTTCACATGCCGCGTCGTGCAGCAGCTAATCGTCGTGAGGTTCAGCCTGACGCCGTTTACAACAACCGCCTGGTGACTCAGCTCATCAACAAGGTCCTTCTTGACGGCAAGAAGGCCACCGCTGAGCGCATCGTTTACACCGCTTTCGAGATCGTTGCCGAGAAGTCCGAGGGTGGCGACGCTCTCGCTACCTTCAAGAAGGCTATGGACAACGTCAAGCCCACGCTCGAGGTTAAGCCCAAGCGTGTCGGTGGCGCTACCTATCAGGTCCCGATGGAGGTCAACTCCCGTCGTTCCACCGCTCTGGGTATCCGCTGGATCGTCAACTTCTCCCGCGCTCGCAAGGAGAAGACCATGGCCGAGCGTCTCGCCAACGAGATCCTCGACGCTTCCAACGGCCTGGGCGCTTCCGTCAAGAAGCGTGAGGACGTCTTCAAGATGGCCGAGGCCAACCGCGCGTTCTCTCACTATCGTTGGTAAGTTAAGGTAAGGAACTAACATGGCTAAGCCTAAGTACAAGCTTTCCGATACCCGTAACATCGGCATCATGGCCCACATCGATGCCGGTAAGACCACCACGACCGAGCGTATTCTTTACTACACCGGTAAGACCCACAAGATCGGTGAGGTCCATGAGGGCGCTGCCACCATGGACTGGATGGTTCAGGAGCAGGAGCGCGGCGTAACCATTACCTCCGCTGCTACCACGTGCTTCTGGAACAAGGACGGTAAGGACTACCGCATCCAGATCATCGACACCCCGGGCCACGTTGACTTCACCGCCGAGGTCGAGCGCTGCCTGCGCGTCCTCGATGGCGCTGTCGCCGTCTTCGACGCCGTTGCCGGCGTTCAGCCCCAGTCTGAGACCGTTTGGCGTCAGGCTTCTACCTTCAACGTCCCCCGCATCGCCTTCATCAACAAGTATGACCGCGTGGGCGCTGACTTCTTCAACGCTATCGAGACCATGAAGGATCGTCTCGACGCCAACGCTGTGGCCGCTCAGGTCCCGATGGGCGCCGAGGACAACTTCTGGGGCGTTATCGACCTGGTCACCATGACTGCATGGGACTTCAAGGCCGACGAGAAGGGCATGACCTACCCCGAGCCGATGGACGAGATCCCGGCTGAGTTTGCCGACATCGCTGCCACCAAGCGCGAGGAGCTCCTCGACGCTGCTGCCAGCTTTGACGACGAGCTCATGGAGAAGATCCTCATGGAGGAGGACTTCACCGTCGAGGAGCTCAAGGCTGCTCTGCGCAAGGGCGTTCTGGCCAACGAGCTCAACCTCGTCTTCGTGGGCTCCGCTTACAAGAACAAGGGCGTTCAGGAGCTGCTCGACGCTGTCGTCGACTACCTGCCCAGCCCGCTCGACGTTGAGGCCGTCACCGGTACCGATCCGGACACCGGCGAGGAGATCCAGCGTCATCCTTCCTTCGACGAGCCCTTCTCCGGCCTGGTCTTCAAGATCATGACCGACCCGTTCGTCGGTAAGCTCACCTACGTCCGCGTTTACTCCGGCCGCGCTGAGTCCGGCTCCTACGTTGTCAACGCTTCCAACGGTCAGCGCGAGCGTCTCGGCCGCATCCTCGAGATGAACGCCGCCGAGCGTATCGACCGTGACGACGCCGCTGCCGGCGACATCGTCGCTTGCGTCGGCTTCAAGAACTCCACCACCGGTGACACCCTGTGCGCCGAGGGCAAGGAGATCGTCCTCGAGAAGATCGAGTTCGCTAAGCCCGTTATCGACGTTGCCATCGAGCCCAAGACTAAGGCCGAGCAGGACAAGATGTCCCTGGCTCTGACCAAGCTCGCCGAGGAGGACCCGACCTTCCAGGTGTCCACCAACCACGAGACCGGCCAGACCATCATCGCCGGCATGGGCGAGCTGCACCTCGAGATCATCGTCGACCGTCTGCTCCGCGAGTTCAAGGTTGACGCTAACGTTGGTAAGCCCCAGGTTGCCTACCGCGAGACCGCTGGTCACGACGTCGAGAAGGCTGAGGGCAAGTTCGTCCGTCAGTCCGGCGGTCGCGGTCAGTACGGCCACGCCGTCATCAAGCTCGAGAAGATGGAGGAGGGCTTCGGCTACGAGTTCGTCAACGCTATCGTCGGCGGCGTCGTGCCCAAGGAGTACATCCCGTCCATCGACAAGGGCATCCAGGAGGCCCTGAACACCGGTGTTATCGCCGGCTTCCCGGTCCTCGACGTCAAGGTCACCCTGTTCGACGGCTCTTACCACGAGGTCGACTCCTCCGAGGCCGCCTTCAAGATCGCCGGTTCCATGGCTATCAAGGACGCCCTCAAGAAGTCCGACCCGCAGCTGCTCGAGCCGATCATGGCTGTCGAGGTCGAGACTCCCGAGCAGTACATGGGCGACGTTATGGGCAACCTCTCCGGTCGCCGCGGCAAGATCGAGGGCATGGAGGATCGCAAGAACAGCAAGCTCATCCGTGCCAAGGTGCCGCTGGGCGAGATGTTCGGTTACGCTACCGACCTTCGCTCCCAGACCCAGGGCCGTGCATCCTACACGATGCAGTTCGACTCTTATGAGCCCGCGCCCAAGTCCATCGTGGACGAGGTCATGAGCAAGAACGCCTAAGTTCGAGCTCCCTGTTACGTAATCCGCGAGAACGTCTCTCGCACTCTTTGGAGGTTTAAGTTGGCTACCCAGAAGATCCGCATTCGCCTCAAGGGCTATGATCACGAGGTCGTCGATCAGTCCGCGAAGCTCATCATCGAGACCGCTCAGAAGACCGGCGCTCGCGTTTCCGGTCCTGTCCCCCTGCCCACCGAGCGCAACCTGTACACGGTTATCCGCTCGCCGCACGTGAACAAGGACTCCCGTGAGCAGTTCGAGATGCGCACTCACAAGCGCCTCATCGACATCCTCGACCCCACCTCGGGCACCGTTGATTCGCTCATGCGTCTCGACCTCCCCGCTGGCGTCGACATCGACATCAAGCTCTAAGCGATATCGCTCATAGCTTAAAGGGCCCCGCTGCCGTTACGGTAGCGGGGCCCTTTTGTTTAGCATGATGGGATTGGACCGCCGGATAAGGCTGCCGAGCGGCTGGCTGTGGCGCCCTATTCGCTCGCGGGACGCAGCGATGCCTCCTCAAAATGGAAGGATCGCAAACCGCCTTCCGTTTCGATACACGCGCGACCAAAGCCATCGACGGTTTTAAAGATGCCGCGTGCCAGCTCGTCGCCGGCAGGGGAACGGGCGATAACGTGCTCCCCAATCCAATTGAGGTGGGCGATATATTCGTCGTGGACGGGCGCGAGCGGACCGGCATCTTCTTCCTTGGCGTTGAGGCGCTCTGCCCAGGCATCTGCAGCGTCTATAACTGCGTGATAGACCTCATCGAGGAGCATGTCGACGGCAGGTACGCTCTCGTTGAGATCCGAGAGACCGATTGCCGGCAGGCCGCCATCGGGCACCTCTTGGGGCGCATAGTTCACATTGACGCCAATGCCGCAGACGGCGAAAGGTTTGCCTTCGTTATCGCGTGCGGCCTCGACCAGAATGCCGCCGAGCTTGCGTCCTCGCGCGACAAGGTCGTTGGGCCATTTAAGGCGAATCTCGTTTGCAAGACCCTGCTTTTCGAGTGCTTCAAGCACCGCTAGGCCGCTGACGGCGGCTAGACCAGAGAACTTTGCAGGATTAACGCATGGGCGCAGGACAATCGAAAGCAATAAGTTGCCGACGGTTGAGTCCCACTTGTGCCCGCGCCGGCCGCGTCCTGCTGTTTGAGCCCGGGCGGCAAGTCCTGTGCCGTGCGGCGCTCCTTGTTTTCCTGCTTCGAGCAGGTCATCGTTGGTCGATCCGGTTACGTCGACCACTGTTAAACGTAAATCCATAACAGCTGGTACCTCCTAAGGTAATAAGGCAATCGCGTAATGGTGTCGAGAGATAGACACAATGTGAAGCCTTTGTCGCATTTGGACAATTTAATGTTAACACGTCAACAACGACTAAAATGCGCTATCCTCTCTTGGTCGATGTAAACACGTCAACAACTCAAAGGAGGCTAGTGATGGGTTTCACGATTCTTGGAACAGGCTCGGCGCTTCCTGAGCGCAGTGTTTCCAATGACGAGCTGTCTGAGTTCCTCGATACCTCGGATGAGTGGATTTTTACCCGCACAGGTATCAAGAGCCGCCACGTCTGTACCACCGAGTCACTTGACGACCTTGCCGTAGCGGCGAGCGAGCGGGCACTCCAGGTGTCCGGAATCGACGCGAGCCAGCTGGATCTGATCGTCTGCTCGACGACGACGGGTGACCACCTTGTTCCCGCTGAGGCGTGTGCCGTTGCTGAGCGACTAGGAGCGGCGTGCCCTGCCTTCGATGTCTCGGCGGCCTGTGCCGGCTTCGTGTTTGCGCTCGATGTCGCCGAGGGCTATATCGAGCGCGGTCGTGCCGAGCGCGTGCTTGTAGTTGCTGCCGAGCAGATGACGCGCGCGCTCGACTGGACCGACCGTGCCACCTGCGTGCTTTTTGGCGATGGGGCAGGCGCCGCAGTGATTGAAGCTGGGGGAGACAACCCCCTTGCCGTTGAGCTTTCGACGGCGCCCGACGTCGAGACGTTGCGCGTTCCCGGTCTGGTCGGTACCTCGCCGTTTATGGCTTCCGCAGATAGCGCGAGCGTGCTGTCCATGAACGGCCGCCGCGTGTTCAAGTTCGGCGTCAACGCCATCTGCGACACGGTCCATAATCTTGCGATCGATGCGGGCATTTTGGTCGAAGACATCGATCATTTTGTATTCCATCAGGCTAACGAACGAATCCTGAGCCAGGCGGTCAAGCGCCTGGGCGTGCCGGACGAGCGCGTGGTTCGCACGTTGCACGAGACCGGCAACATTTCGAGCGCATGCATTCCGTTTGCCCTCGACCGGCTGGCAAACGCCGGTGCACTTCACACAGGCGACACCATCGCCTTGGTTGGATTTGGCGCCGGTCTGGATATAGGTGGCTATCTGCTTCGTTGGAAGTAGTCGCACATAGGAAATAAAAACGCCCCTAGGGCACAAACAAAGGAGAACTACCATGGCAGATCAGAAGACCTTCGAGCGCGTTTGCGACGTTATCCGCGAGACCGCCGGTCTTGACGATGTCGAGATGAAGCCCGAGTCCACGCTCGAGGAGATTGGTCTCGACAGCCTGGGCACCGTCGAGATCCTCGTTGCCGTCGAGGACGAGTTTGGCATTCAGCTCGATACCGAGGAGAACCCCAAGACGGTCGGCGAGTTCGCCGATACGGTCGAGGCGGCATTGGAGAAGTAGAGATGCTCAAGACTCCTCTCTGCGATCTGCTCGGCATCGAAAAGCCCGTGTTCCAGGGCGGTATGGCCTGGATTGCCGATGCCTCGCTGGCGTCCGCAGTGTCCGAGGCGGGTGGCTTAGGCATCATCGCGGCCATGAACGCCGACGCCAACTGGCTTCGCGACCAGATTCATGAGCTGCGCGCCAAGACGGATAAGCCCTTTGGCGTGAACGTCATGCTCATGAGCCCGTTTGCCGACGAGGTTGCACAGGTCGTGATTGACGAGCGAGTGCCGGTCGTCGTGACGGGCGCCGGCAATCCCGCCAAGTACATGAAGGCGTGGAACGAGGCGGGCATCAAGGTCATCCCGGTCGTTGCCTCGGTGGCGCTGGCGCGCCTCGTGGCACGTCGTGGAGCCACGGCGGTTGTTGCCGAGGGTACCGAATCGGGCGGCCATATTGGCGAGACCTCGACGATGGCACTGGTGCCGCAGGTCGTCGATGCGGTTGACATTCCCGTCGTGGCCGCCGGCGGTATTGCCGACGGCCGCGGCGTGGCGGCCGCCTTTATGCTGGGCGCCGAAGGCGTGCAAGTGGGTACGCGCTTTCTGGTCGCAGACGAGTGCACCGTCTCGGAGCAGTACAAAGAGATGGTCCTGAAGGCCAACGACACTTCAACGCGTGCGACCGGTCGCTCGACGGGACATCCAGTGCGCGCCCTCAAGAGCCCCTTCACCAACGCCTATGCCAAGAGCGAGGGTTCCGGCGCGAGTGCCGAGGAGCTCGGTGCTATGGGAACCGGTGCGCTGCGTAAGGCCGCCAAGGACGGCAACTACGAAGAGGGTTCGTTTTTGTGTGGACAGATTGCCGGCATGGTCAACGAGCGCCAGAGCGCACGTGAAATCGTTGACGACCTGGTCGATGGCGCCGAGCACGTCCTGAAGGGTGCGTGCGCATGGGTGGCGTAGCGTTTTTGTTTGCCGGCCAGGGTGCCCAGCACCCCGCGATGGGCGTCGACTTGATCGAGACATCGCCGGCGGCCGCCGAGGTGTTCGCCATTGCCGACGAGGTGCGCCCGGGGACCAGCGAGCAGTGCCGGAGTGCCTCCAAGGAGGAGCTCTCGCAGACCGAGAACACGCAGCCGTGCGTGTTCGTTCACGACCTGGCAGCGGCTGCCGCCCTGCGTGAGCGCGGCGTGGTACCTGCCGCCTGTGCGGGATTCTCGCTGGGCGAGGTCGCCGCGCTCACCTTTGCGGGGGCGTTCGATACGCGAGCGGGCTTTGAGCTCGTGTGCGAGCGCGCGGCGCTGATGGCCGCGGCTGCCGAGCGCCATCCGGGCGGCATGCGCGCCGTCATCAAGCTCGATGCGGCGCAAGTCGAGGGCCTGGCAAAACAGGCCGGCGAGGACTGCTGGCCAGTCAACTACAACAGCCCACAGCAGACGGTTGTGGCCGGAGCGCCCGAGGCGCTGCAGGAGCTCGACGTCCTAGTAAAAGAGGCTGGCGGCCGCGCCATGAAGGTCGCGGTGTCGGGTGCATTTCATAGCCCCTATATGGCCGAGGCGACCTGTGGCCTTGCCGCATATATTGAGGCCGGTCACGCGCCGTCCCCGTTGCTCATTCCTGTTTTGGCAAATATGACAGCGGCGCCCTATCCGGCGGATCCCCAGACGGCATCGGATGTCTTGGCCAATCAGGTGAGCCATGCCGTACGCTGGGTCGATACGCTGCATGCTCTGCAGGATCAAGGCATCGACACATTTATTGAGGTCGGCCCCGGCAAAACGCTGTCCGGCCTGGTCAAGCGTACGCTGAGCGACGTTCGTGTGTATTCGTGCGAGACGGCCGAGCAGGTCGCAGCTATTGCCGACGAGCTCGCATAGTCCACAGGGCTGTAACCCGAAAGGAATGACATGGGCAACTTGAACAATGGCGCGCTCGAGCGCAACGATTCACGTCGCGTGGCACTGGTCACGGGCGGCTCGCGGGGTATCGGCCGCGCCTGCGCTATCGGTCTGGCGGAGGATGGCTACGATATCGCCGTCGTCTATGCCGGCAGCGTCGATGCGGCGCGCGAGACGTGCGACGCCTGCGAGGCGGCTGGCGCCACGGCGCGCTCATATCAATGCGACGTGGCCGACCCCGCTGCCGTCAACGCGTGCGTGGAAGCGGTCCTCAACGACTTTGGCTCCATTTGGGCGCTCGTCAACAACGCTGGCATCACCCGCGATGGCCTGCTCATGCGCATGGGCGATGACGCCTTCGATCGCGTGCTCGATGTCAATCTTAAAGGAACGTTTAACACGACGCGCGCGCTCACCAAGACCTTTATGCGCCAGCGCGGCGGCTGCGTCGTCAACATGAGCTCGGTCGTGGGCCTGATGGGCAATGCTGGGCAAGCCAACTACGCTGCCTCCAAGGCGGGCGTGATCGGCCTGACCAAGGCGGTGGCGCGCGAGCTTGCGCCCCGCGGCGTACGAGTGAACGCGGTTGCCCCCGGGTTTGTCGAGACGGATATGACGGCAAAGCTCTCGGAGAAGGTGCGTACGGTAACCGAGGAGCAGATTCCCCTTAAGCGTATGGCGCGCCCCGAGGAGGTGGCCGGCGTGGTGCGCTTTTTGGCGAGCGATGCGGCTGCCTACATTACGGGTGAGGTCGTGCGCGTCGACGGCGGAATGGCGATGTAGAAACCAGGGCCGAAGAACGGCTTGGATGAGGAGACCATGATGGAACAGAGAGTTGCAATCACCGGTATCGGTGCCGTGTCGCCGCTCGGCAACACCGCGCTTGCCACCTGGGCGGCAATGTGTGCTGGCACGTGCGGCATCGGCCCGATCACGCACTTCGATACCGATGCGTTTGCCGTCAAGGTGGCAGCCGAGGTCAAGGGCTTTGACAGCAACGAGTACTTTGGCAAGCGTGACGCCAAGCATCTCGACCCCTGCGTTCAGTTTGCGATGGCGGCTTCGGACGAAGCCATGCACGATGCGGGCTTTGATGTCGAAGGCGCCATCGATCGCGAGCGCCTGGGCGTCTACGTGGGCTCGGGCGTGGGCGGCATGACGACGCTCGTCGACAACGTCCATACGATTGCCGAACGTGGGCCCCGCCGCGCATCGCCCTATATGATCGCGATGATGATCCCCAACATGGCATCGGGCAATATCGCAATCCGCCACAAGGCAAAGGGCCCGACCCTGCCCGTGGTGACCGCGTGCGCAACCTCGGCCCATGCGGTGGGCGAGGCGTTCCGCGCCATCAAGCACGGCTATGCCGACGCGATCCTCGCGGGCGGCGCCGAGGCTGCAATTATCCCCGATGCCGTTGCGGGCTTTACGTCCTGCCGCGCATTGACCACCAACCCCGATCCCGCGACGGCCTGCCGTCCGTTCGATGCAGACCGCGACGGCTTTGTGATGGGCGAGGGCGCCTGCGTGCTGGTACTCGAGAGCATGGAACATGCGCAGGCGCGCGGTGCGCACATTTATGCCGAGGTCGTGGGCTACGGCAACACCGATGATGCCTATCACATCACGAGTCCTGATCCCGAGGCTGCCGGCATTGCCCGCGCGATATCGCTGGCGGTGACCGAGGGCGACGTCAAGCCTTCCGAGGGTCTCTACATCAATGCCCACGGCACATCGACCAAGCTCAACGATTCGTCCGAGACGACGGGCATTAAGCGTGCGCTCGGCGAGGACGCGGCGCGCGCCGCGCACGTCTCGTCGACTAAGTCGATGACCGGCCACATGATCGGTGCCACGGGCGCCATCGAGGTCATGGCCTGCGCCATGGCGCTCGAGCAGGGCGTGGTGCCGCCGACCATTAACTACCACACGCCCGATCCCGCCTGCGATCTTGACTACACGCCCAATCGCGCGGTTCGCGCCGACCTTACCTGGGCGCTTTCGACCAACCTGGGCTTTGGCGGACACAACGCCGCCATCGCGCTGCGTAGATATACGAGGAGCTAGAGCATGGATTCCAAAAGACTTGCCGAGATAGCCGATGTTATGGAGGACCGCGGCCTCACGCGCGTACGCGTTGAGGAGCCCGATGGCACCGCGGTCGAACTCGAGCGCGCGAGCGCCGCACAGCCGGTTGCCGCGCCCATGCCCATGCCGAGCGCTATGGCCGCTCCAGTTGCAGCTCCCACAGTCGCGCCTGCCGCACCGGAGCCCGCCGCGCAGACACCTGCCGCCGCACCGGAGCCCAAGGGCACCGAGGTGACCGCTCCCATGGTCGGCGTTTTCTATGCTGCCCCGGCGCCGGGCGACGAGCCGTTTGTGCACGTGGGCTCTAAGGTCAAGGCCGGCGAGACGCTCTGCATCATCGAGGCCATGAAGGTTCTCAACGAGGTAACGGCAGAGGCAGACGGCGAGGTGCTCGAGATCTGCGTGGCCGACGGCGACCTCGTGGAGTTTGGCAGCTGCCTCATGAGGATCGGATAGGTGATATCCATGAACAAAGAAGAGCTTAAGGAACTGTTGCCGCATCGCGAGCCGATGCTTTTGCTCGACGAAGCCGAGCTGGTGGGCGACGAGGCCCACGGCAAGATCACGATTACGGGCGACGAATACTTTTTGCAGGGGCATTTTCCGGGAAACCCGGTGGTCCCCGGCGTGATCCAGTGCGAGATGCTCGCCCAAAACTGCTGCGTGCTGCTGATGGGCGATGAGGAGGCGCGCGGCGCGACGCCGTTCTACACGAGTCTGGACAAGGTGCGCTTTAAGCGTCCGGTGCGCCCGGGCGACACGGTGGATCTGGTGTGCTCCATCACGCGTGCGCGCGGGCCGTTCCGCTTTGCGACGGGTACCGCGAGCGTCAACGGTGAGGTTTGCTGCCGCGCCGATATGTCTTTTGCACTCATGCACGAAAGTTAAGGAAGGCTCCATGTTCGACAAAGTGCTCATCGCCAACCGCGGCGAAGTCGCGGTCCGTGTTATCCGCGCGTGCCGCGATATGGGCATCAAGACCGTCGCTGTTTATTCCACGGCCGATGCGGACGCGCTGCACGTGCAGCTTGCCGACGAGGCGTATTGCATCGGTGGCCCGCGTCTTGCCGAGAGCTACCTCAACGACGATGCCGTGCTCACCTGTGCCGTAAAGTCGGGAGCTAAGGCAATTCATCCCGGCTATGGCTTTTTCTCCGAGAAGGCGAGCTTCGTGCGCGACTGCGACAAGTATGGCCTGGCGTTTGTTGGTCCTTCGGCCAAGGTGATCGACAGCATGGGCGACAAGGACGCCGCACGTCGAACGGCTGCCGCGGCGGGCGTGCCCATCGTGCCGGGCTGCGATTTGCTCAAAAGTCCCGAGGAGGCAACGGCCGAGGCTGAGCGCATTGGCTGCCCCGTGCTTATTAAGGCGCGTGCGGGCGGCGGCGGTCGCGGTATTCGTAAGGTCGAGCGCGTGGAAGATGCGGCAAAGGCCTTTATTGAAGCACGAGCCGAGGGCGAGGCCGTTTTTGGCGACGGCGAGTGCTACATGGAGAAGTTCGTCGCGCCGGCGCATCACGTTGAGGTACAGATTATGGCCGATAAGCAGGGCCATGTGTTTTCGCTCGGCGAGCGCGAGTGCTCGGTGCAGCGGCGCAACCAAAAGCTAATCGAGGAGAGCCCCGCGCCGTGCCTCGACGGACACGACGACATTCGTGCTCGCATGCACAAGGCGGCACGCGACCTGGCTCGTGCCGTCGGCTACGAAGGAGCCGGTACCATCGAGTTCCTGTATTCGGACGACGGCAATTTCTACTTTATGGAAATGAACACGCGCTTGCAGGTGGAGCATCCGGTTACGGAGTTTGTGACCGATACCGACTTGGTCAAGTGGCAGCTGCGCGTGGCAGCCGGCCAGCCTCTGCCCTTTGAGCAGGAGGACATGCCGGTCCGCAACCACGCCATGGAGTGCCGCATCAATGCCGAGACGCCGGACTTTCTGCCGTCATGCGGAACGGTCACCGCGTTGCGTGTGCCGGGTGGTCCGCGCGTGCGCTGGGATTCCGCCATGTTTACCGGTGCTAAAGTTCCGCCGTACTACGACTCCATGCTTGGCAAGCTCATCGTGTGCGCGCCCACGCGTGACGGCGCCATTCGCAAGATGCGCTCGGCCCTGGGCGAGCTCGTGATTGAGGGCGTGAGCGAAAACAGCGAACTGCAGCTCGATGTGCTGGCAAACGATGAGTTCTTGTCGGGCATGTACCACACCGATCTGATGGGGCATCTCTATGCTGATGAATAGAAAAGCGAAGACGGTCAACGTCCTCGAGGGGCCGATGACCGAGTCGTGCGCCGAGTTTCCCGCGCGCCACGTGTTTATCAAGTGTCCGGAGTGCCGCCGCGTGATCGATGAGGCACGCCTGCACGACAACCTCGAGGTCTGCCCTCGTTGCGGCAAACACTTTCGCGTGAGCGGTCGCGCGCGCATGCGCATGACGGTCGACGAGGGCACGTTTGAGGAATGGGATGCCAATCTGGCGTCGGAGGATTTCCTCTCGTTTCCCAGCTATGCCGACAAGCTTAAGAGCGTGAGCGAGCGTTCGGGCGAGCGCGATGCCGTTGTGTGCGGCAGGGGCAAAATCTGCGGTTGCGATACGGCGCTCTTCTTTATGGACGCCAACTTTATGATGGGCTCGATGGGTTCCGTGGTGGGCGAGAAGATCTGTCGCACATTTGAGCATGCGACCGAGCTGGGATTGCCAGTTGTCGGCTTTACCGTTTCGGGCGGTGCACGCATGCAAGAGGGCGTGACATCGCTTATGCAGATGGCCAAGATTTCTGCGGCGGTTAGGCGCCACAGTGAGGCGGGCGGCCTGTATATCACGGTGCTCACCGACCCCACGACCGGCGGCGTAACCGCGAGCTTTGCCATGGAGGGCGATATTATCCTGGCCGAGCCCGATGCCCTGACGGCATTTGCCGGCCCGCGCGTGATCGAGCAGAACATGCACAAGCGCCTGCCCAAGGGATTCCAGCGCTCCGAGTTTTTGCTGGAGCACGGCTTTTGCGATGCCGTCGTTCCGCGTGGCGAGATTGCGCTCACGGTGGGCGAGCTGCTGGCGCTGCACGAAGGGCACGTGCCCGGCCTGGGGGCACCGCACGAGATTGTGCATACGGGTCGCCACGGCAAAAAGTTGGGACACTTGTTCAAGCGCTCGGGCGCACCAAAAACCGCGCTCGAGATTGTCAAACAGACCCGCTCGGCAGATCGCGCCACGGCAGGCGAGATGATCTCGCTGGGCCTGGATGGATTTGTGGAGCTGCACGGCGACCGCTACTTTGGCGACGACGCCGCTGTAGTGGCTGGCATTGGCTGGAAAGACGGGCGCCCCGTAACGGTCATCGCCATCGAGCGCGGCACCACGACCAAAGAGCGCATGCGTCGCAACTTTGGCATGGCACATCCCGAGGGCTACCGCAAAGCGCGTCGCCTTATGCGCCAGGCCGAAAAGTTTGGTCGACCGGTTCTGTGCCTAGTCGATACTTCGGGCGCGTTTTGCGGCATCGGTGCCGAGGAGCGCGGCCAGGGCGAGGCGATTGCTCAGAATCTCATGGAGATGAGCGGCCTTAAGACACCGATTGTCTCGGTGGTGACAGGCGAGGGCGGCTCTGGTGGCGCGCTGGCGCTGTCCGTGGCCGACCGCATCCTGATGCTCTCGAGCTCGGCCTATTCAGTCGTGAGCCCCGAGGCCTGTGCGTCGATCCTGTGGAAGGATACCGAGCGTGCGGATGAGGCCGCCGAGGCGCTTAAGCTCACGGCCCCCGATCTGCTGGCGCTCGGCATCATCGACGGCATTGTTGACGATAAGGGCCTGTCGCATGAGGAGATCGCCGGTGCCGTCATGTCCTCGGCATTTGATGCCTTCGATACGCTTGGGCAGCTCGACGACGCGACCCTCACAAACCTCCGCTACGAAAAGTACCGCGCAATCGGTCGATACCGCACGATGTGACAAAGGGACAGCCCGCATGTCATATTGGGAAAGGCATTCCATGCTACAAGTTTCTAACACCTCGTTTACAACGTCGGTTTCATCAAACGCCATGGCCGTGGTGGACTATCTGTCCAAAAGCATGATGTCGGCGCTGCCGTTTATTGTCTGCGCGGCGTTGTTCCGCACCGTCGCTGTCATTATGGGCGAAGGCATGCTGGGCCTGTGGTCTGCCGATTCCGATATCTATCGCCTGTTCTACAGTTGGCTCTATAACGCCGGCTACTACTTTTTGCCCATTTATCTTGGTTGGGCGGCCGCCCGCCAGCTCGGTTGCTCGGAGCAGCTGGGCATGATGCTGGGCGGCGTATTGATTGCACCCGATTTACTCAAGCTTGTCGATGCCGCATCGACGACGGGGGCATCGATGACTTCCGTGTATGGTCTGCTTCCTGCGCCGGTCAACGATTACACGACGACTGTTATTCCGGTTCTCATCTCGGTGCCCGTGCTATGGCGAGTGGAGTGTTTCTTTAAGCGCGTTATCCCTAAGGCCGTGGCGTTTTCGTTCGTTCCGTTTGCGACCATGCTTGTCATGGTTCCGGTTTCGCTGTGTATTACGGCGCCGGCGGGCAGCTATCTGGGCATGCTGTTGGGCCAGCTTATGTTTATGCTTGGCAATTCCGGTGGCATCGTGTCGCTGCTCACGCTCATGGGGCTTGCTGCGGGCTGGGAGTTCCTAAAGATCGCCGGCGTCAGCAACGTTGTCCTATCGCTCGCCTATGCGCAGTTTATGAGTGTGGGAACGGATTCGTGCATCCTGATCGCCGCGACGATGGCAACGTTCGCCGTTTGGGGCATGCCCTTTGGCGCGTCGCTTCGCGTTGCGGATAAGGACGAGAAGGCGCTCATGCTGGGCTATTCAATCTCGGGTGTTCTTGGCGGCGTAAGCGAGCCGGCGCTGTACGGTTGCGGCTTTAAATATGGCAGGTGCCTGACGTGCATGGCCATTGGCGGCGCCGTCGGAGGCCTTGTTGCGGCCGTGGGCCACGTTACGGCCTATACCATCGGCATGACGAATGTCCTTATGGTCATTGGCTTTGCCACGGGCGGCATCTCGAACCTGCTGTGGTGCTGCGTTGCCGGCGGTGTTGCATTTGCGGTGTCTGCGGCGCTGAGCTACTGCTTTGGCGTGGTGCCGGCGCAGGGACAGGCGGCAGAAGACGGGGCCGATTCACCCGAAACCTCGAAGAGCGTGGCCGAAGCAAGCGCGTAAACCTGTGCGACACAAGGACGATTCCTTTGCCATATTCCAAGGCCGTGGCCCGTGTGGGTTGCGGCCTTTTTTGTATCTGGGGGACAAAGTGGCTACACTACAATCCGTTTGAGCAATAGATATATAGGTAGTACCGTGGGGGCGGATGTAGATGGTCGAGTGGATTGTTAAACGTGCGCAGGGCGACCGTGCGCGCGTGGGCACGTTGACGGGCGTGGTGTGTATTCTCGCCAATGTTGCGCTTTGTGCTGCGAAGGGCGCAATTGGTGTGGTTTCGGGATCGGTTTCGATTGTGGCGGATGCCATGAACAACCTGTCCGATGCCAGCTCGAATATCGTGAGCGTGCTGGGCTTTAAGCTGGCGAGCAAGCCGGCCGACCCCGAGCATCCATACGGCCATGGTCGCTACGAGTACCTCTCGGGTCTTGTCGTGGCGGCGCTCGTGCTTCTCATTGGCCTTGAACTGGTGAAGTCCTCGTTTGAGCGCATCATCCACCCCGAACCTGTCGAGTTCTCGCTTGCCCTGGTGGCAGTCCTGGCGCTTTCGATGGTTGTTAAGCTGTGGATGGCGGCGCTCAACCAAAAGCTCGGCGACCGTATCGAGTCCGAGACACTGCATGCGACTGCCCAGGATTCCAAGAACGATGTTCTTGCCACAGGCGCCGTGCTGGCATGTGCAATTGTTTCGCAGGTGACGCACATCAATCTTGACGCATGGGTCGGCCTTGCCGTTGGCGCCTATATTGGTTGGAGCGGCTTTGAACTTATTCAAGATACGGTTAGCCCGCTTTTGGGCCAGACGCCCGATCCTAAGCTGGTCAAGCACATTCGAGACAAGATCATGAGCTACCCCGGCGTTTTGGGCGTTCACGATCTGATGGTTCACGACTACGGCCCGGGCAGGAAGTTTGCAAGCGCTCACGCCGAGATGGCAGCCGAGGCCAGCCCGCTGGAAAGTCACGACACGCTCGATAACATCGAGCAGGCGTTTAGGAACGAAGACGGCATGATTGTCACGCTTCATTACGATCCCATTGTGACCGACGATCCCAAGGTGGCGAGCATGCGCTTGCGCATCAACGCAATGGCCCAGGAGATCGATAGCCGCCTTTCGATTCATGATTTGCGCTGCGTGCCGGGTCCCACGCACACCAACGTGATTTTTGACTGCGTGCGTCCCTCGGATCTGCAGATGAGTGCCGAAGACTTAAAGCACGCGCTGGCACAACGGGTCGAATCGGAATACCCCAAGTCGATTGCCAAGATTACGATCGACGAAGACTACGTAGGCCATACCCACGAGTAGGGCTGTGCCGGCAAAGCAAGTTATACAGAAGGGGAGAGCATGAAGCGTCTATATCTACTCCGCCACGGCCAGACGGAATTCAACGTCAAAAAGCTGGTCCAGGGCCGCTGCGACTCACCGCTCACCGACTTAGGCCGTCAGCAAGCCGGGATGGCAGCTACATGGATCAAATCTCACAACGTCGTTCCCGACAAAGTGGTCTCTTCACCCTTAGGCCGAGCCATGGACACAGCTCGGCTCGTCGCAACCGAACTCCTTGGCCCGGACGCAGCAGTCGAGCCCTGCGAAGGCATCATCGAGCGCTGCTACGGCTCCTTCGAGGAAGGTCCCCACGACGCATTGCCTACCGACGTCTGGGATCCGGGCGAGGATTTGGTCCCCTTTGGAGGAGAAGGGAGCCGCGCGCTGCAAGAACGCATGGTAGGCACCCTCACTAATCTCATGGACTCCGAGGGCATCGAAGCCCTCCTAGCAGTAAGCCACGGCAGCGCCAGCCGCCAATTCATTAAGGCTGCAGCCCCAGAGGGCTTCGAGCTCCCAACAAAACTCCCCAACTGCGCCATCATGATTTTTGATTTCGATGAGGAAAAGCCAGGAGGAGAAGGCGACAAGCCCCAATGCAAGTTCACCCTCCAGCAAATAGTGGACCCCCAACAAAGTCATTAGCCTGAGCGAGCAAGGTTTAGCAGACATCAACGTGGCGTTCCCAGTGTGCGGCGGAGGGGGCGGGCCTGAGACATATTAAGGTTGTCGCGAGTTCCGCACGAACAGGAGAGCACTTAATGTGCTCTCCGTCGTGAGCAGGACTGTAGAGCAGCAACCTTAATATGTCTCAGGCCCGCCCCCTCCGCCGCACACTGGGAACGTGCCACGCACTTTACCTGCGTAAACAATGTGAGTGAAATATGAATCTCGATGGATACGCCCGCAGCCGTGTATACTAAACAGCTGTGTGAAACCAGGGGAGTATTCTGGCTGGACAAAATGCCTGCTTAATAGGGTTGTCAGGTAGTCTGGACGCAATACAAGGCTGGAGAGCACGTCGTGTAAGTAGTGGTCCTCTAGGGGCGTACGCTCGGTGGTGTACGCATTGTCCCAAGACCACGCGAGAGTTGGGATCATATCTTGATCAGCATGATTCTCGGCCGCAAGATTGGCATGACCCAGGTTTGGGACGAGGACGACAACGTCGTTCCCGTCACGGTCATCCAGGCTGGCCCCTGCGCTGTCTCGCAGGTTAAAACTCAGGCAACCGACGGCTATGACGCCGTCCAGATCGGTTTCGGCGACATCAAGGCCAAGAACGTGAACAAGCCCATGGCTGGTCACTTCGCCAAGGCTGGCGTCGAGCCTGTCCGCTTCCTTCGTGAGGTCCGCATCGAGAACGGCGAGGAGCACAAGGTCGGCGAGGTCGTCACCGTCGCTGATTTCGCTGATGTCGAGAAGGTCGACGTCATCGGTACCTCCAAGGGTAAGGGCTTCCAGGGTCGCATCAAGCGCTGGGGTCAGCGCCGCGGTCCTATGACGCATGGTTCTCACTTCCAGCGTCACCCCGGTTCTATCGGTCAGTGCGCCTATCCTGCGCGCGTCCTCAAGGGCGTCAAGATGGCCGGTCACATGGGTAACGAGCGCGTTACCGTCAAGAACCTTTCCGTTGTCCGCATCGATGCCGAGCAGAACCTCATCTTGGTCAAGGGCGCTGTCCCGGGTGCCAAGAATGGTCTCGTCGCCATCCGTATGGCCTAAGGGCCCAGCCCATTTAGCCCAGCGTCATACCAAGGAGAACACTTAAATGGCAAAGTTTGAAGTAAAGAACAGCGAGGGCAAGAAGGTCGCCGAGGCCGAGCTCGCCGCTGAGGTGTACGGCATCGAGCCGAACATCCACGTTATGCACCACATCGTCAAGTGCCAGATGGCCTCTTGGCGTCAGGGCACCCAGTCTGCTAAGGGTCGCTCTGAGGTTTCCGGTGGCGGCAAGAAGCCTTGGCGTCAGAAGGGCACCGGCCGTGCCCGCCAGGGTTCCATCCGTGCTGCCCAGTGGCGTCACGGTGGCGTTGTCTTCGCCCCCAAGCCCCGTTCCTACGCTAAGCGTATGAACAACAAGGAGGTCAAGCTGGCTATGCGCTCCGCGCTGTCCGCCAAGCTGGCCGATGGCGAGCTCGTACTCGTCGACGACTACGGCTTCGAGAAGCCTTCCACCAAGGCTGCCGTCGCCATGCTCAAGGCTCTCGGCCTTGAGGGCAAGCGTCTGACCATCATCGTTCGCGATGAGGACGTCAACGCCTACCTGTCGTTCCGCAACATTCCCAAGACGTTCATCATCACCGCTGACGAGGCCAACACCTACGATCTCGTCAACAACAACGCTGTGCTGATGCCCGCCGACATCGCCGCTCACTTCGGGGAGGTGCTTGCATAAATGACCGCCCACGAGATCATCATCCGTCCGATCGTGTCCGAGCGTTCCTTCTCCGGCATGGAGCTGAACAAGTACACGTTCGAGGTCGCCAAGGATGCTAACAAGTATCAGATCAAGGACGCTGTCGAGGAGATCTTCGGCGTCAAGGTCGTTCGCGTGAACACCCTGACGGTCAAGCCCAAGACCAAGCGCGTGCGCTATGTCGCCGGCAAGACCCGTTCTTGGAAGAAGGCCATCGTCACGCTGGCCGAGGGCGACACCATCGAGGTCTTTGGCAACCAGGCCTAAGACTCGCTGCTGTTGAGTGAGCTCATGCCTCCCAAATAGGGGAGGCGGGAGCTCAAGGTTTTGGGCGTATAAAATGGACACGCCCGGAACCGTGTATACGTCCGGTGTCATCGCACCCGAGGCAGAACCTCGAATCCCTGTCTGCGATGGCTAACGGATTCCTATTGAAAGGGATTGTAATGGCTGTAAAGCACCTTAAGCCGACCTCCGCTGGTAGGCGTTGGCAGACGATCTCCGACTTCTCCGAGATCACCTGCACCAAGCCCGAGAAGTCTCTTCTCGAGCCCCTGCCCAAGAAGGCCGGTCGTAACAACAACGGCCGCATCACCACCCGCCACCAGGGCGGCGGCGTGAAGCGTCGTTACCGCGTGATCGACTTCAAGCGCAACAAGGACGGCGTGCCCGCCAAGGTTGCCACGATCGAGTACGATCCGAACCGTTCCGCTCGCATCGCTCTGCTGCACTATGCTGACGGTGAGAAGCGCTACATCCTGGCCCCCAAGGGCCTCGAGGTCGGTCAGACCATCATGTCCGGTTCTGACGCCGACATCAAGCCGGGCAACGCTCTGCCCCTCGCCGACATCCCCGTCGGTACGCTCATCCACGCCGTTGAGTTCCAGCCGGGCAAGGGCGCTGCTATCGCCCGTTCCGCCGGTAACTCCTGCCAGCTGATGGGTAAGGAGGGCAAGTACGCTATCGTCCGTATGCCTTCCTCCGAGATGCGCCGCATCCTCGTTACCTGCCGCGCCACCGTCGGTGAGGTCGGCAACGCCGATCACTCCAACATCGTCATCGGCAAGGCCGGCCGTAAGCGTCACATGAACGTGCGCCCGACCGTCCGCGGTACCGTCATGAACCCTGTCGACCACCCGCACGGCGGTGGCGAGGGCAAGAACCACACCTCTGGTCGTCCCTCCGTTACCCCCTGGGGTAAGCCGACGAAGGGCCTTCGTACGCGCAAGAAGAAGAAGGTCTCGAACCAGCACATCATTCGTCGCCGTAAGAAGTAATTTCGGATACCGAGTTTTAGGAGAAAGCACTTATGAGCAGAAGTCTCAAAAAGGGCCCGTTCGTGGAGACTCGCCTTCTCTCGCGTATCACCGCGATGAACGAGGCTGGCAAGAAGGACGTCGTGAAGACCTGGTCCCGCGCGTCCACCATCTTCCCCGAGATGGTTGGTCACACCATCGCCGTCCACGACGGCCGCAAGCATGTGCCCGTGTATGTTACCGAGTCCATGGTTGGTCACAAGCTCGGCGAGTTCGCGCCGACTCGTACGTTCCGTGGCCACAAGGCCAAATAGGGGGTTAACCGTAAATGGCAACTAAGTCTATTGAAACTGAGGCCACCGAGGTTCGCGCCGTCGCTAAGTACGTGCGTGTTTCCCCCAGCAAGGCCCGCCTGGTGGTCGATCTGATCCGCCGCAAGCCTGTCGCTCAGGCCTTCGACATCCTCCACTTTTGCGACCGCGCCGTCGCCGTGGATGTCGAGAAGGTTCTCCGTTCCGCCGTTGCGAACGCCGAGAACAACAACGGTCTGCGTGCCGACAACCTGGTTGTCGCCGCTGCCTATGTTGACGAGGGTCCGACGCTTAAGCGCATCCGTCCCCGCGCCAAGGGTTCCGCTTCTCGCATTCTGAAGCGTACTTCCCACATCACCGTCGTCGTTGCTCCTCGAAAGGAGGCGTAAAGCTGTATGGGTCAGAAAGTCTACCCCACCGGCTTCCGTCTTGGCATCACCGAGAACTGGCGCTCCCGCTGGTTCGCAGAGAAGGATTACGCTAAGACCCTCGGTAACGATCTCGAGATCCGCAAGTACCTCGAGAAGCGTCTTTCCCGCGCAGCTGTCTCCCGTGTCGAGATCGAGCGCGCTGGCGACAAGGTGAAGGTCATCATCCTCACCGCTCGCCCCGGCGTTGTCATCGGTAAGAAGGGTGCCGAGATCGATACCCTCCGCACCGAGCTCGAGAAGGTCGCTGGCGTCTCCAAGGGCCAGCTCTCCGTCGACGTTGTCGAGATCAAGCGCCCCGAGCTCGACGCCAACCTCGTTGCTCAGTCTATCGCCGAGCAGCTCGAGGGCCGCGTTGCCTTCCGTCGCGCTATGCGCAAGGCTGTCCAGTCTGCCCGCAAGGCCGGCGCTAAGGGCATCCGTATCCAGTGCTCCGGTCGTCTCGGCGGTGCCGAGATGGGCCGTCGTGAGTGGTACCGCGAGGGTCGCGTGCCTCTGCACACCCTCCGTGCCAAGATCGACTACGGCACGGCTGTCGCCAGCACCACCATGGGCGCTTGCGGCGTGAAGGTCTGGATCTACCTGGGCGAGAAGCTCCCGGGCCAGCCTGTTCCCAACCCTGCACTCGAGGGCTCTTCCCGTCCTCGTCGTCGTAACTCCGAGAGGAGGGGTCAGTAGTGCTTGCCCCTAAGCGTATTCTTCACCGCAAGGTGCAGCGTGGCTCCATGAAGGGCCAGGCCAAGGGTAATACCGAGCTGCATTTCGGCGAGTTTGGTATCCAGGCTCTCGAGGCCCATTGGATCACCAACCGTCAGATCGAGGCCGCTCGTATTGCTATGACCCGCTACATGAAGCGTGGCGGTCGTGTCTACATCACGATCTTCCCCGATAAGCCCATCACCAAGAAGCCTGCCGAAACTCGCATGGGTTCTGGTAAGGGTAACCCCGAGGAGTGGGTGGCCGTCGTCAAGCCCGGCCGCATCATGTTCGAGGTCAAGGGTGTTCCCGAGGAGGTCGCTCGCGAGGCTCTGCGTCTTGCGCAGCACAAGCTCCCCATCAAGACCAAGATTGTTGCTGCCAAGAACGCTGAGCAGCGCATCCAGAAGGAGATGGCTGAGGAGGCCGCTCTCGAGGCCAAGTGGGCTGCTGAGGACGCCGCCGCCGCCAAGGAGGAGAACTAATGAAGCCCGCAGAGATTCGTGAGCTCTCGGACGCTCAGCTCGTTGAGAAGCTGAAGGAAATGCGCGCCGAGCTCTTTAACCTTCGTTTCCAGATGGCCACCAGCCAGCTGGACAACACCGCTCGCGTCAACACCGTGAAGAAGGACATCGCTCGCGTCCTCACGGAGCAGCGCGCCCGCGAGATCGCAGCGGAGAAGTCCGCTGTCGCCGAGTAGGACCTAAGGAGAGAACATGACTGATTCGCGTAACTCGCGTAAGGTCCGTACGGGTGTCGTTACCTCCGTCTCCGGTGCCAAGACCATTGTTGTCACCATCACCGAGCGCAAGCGTCACCCCAAGTACGGCAAGATGATGACCAGCTCCAAGAAGCTGCACGCTCACGACGAGGAGTGCACGGCTGGCGTGGGCGACACCGTCCGCGTTATGGAGACCCGTCCTATGTCCAAGATGAAGCGTTGGCGCCTCATCGAGGTCGTCGAGCGCGCTAAATAAGCAGTCGCTCTTACGACTTGTACGTTTCCGAAGATGTGCGTATGCCTGGCTTGCATACCACGGGCCGCATAAAGGCTGCGCACCTCTCTTCGGTTCTTAGTTCGGAGGAACATCTACCATGATTCAGATGCAAACCATGCTGAACGTCGCCGACAACTCCGGCGCTCGCAAGATTCGCTGCATCAAGGTGCTTGGCGGTTCCAAGCGTCGTTATGCAGGCATCGGCGATGTGTTCATCGGTGCTGTCCAGGAGGCTACCCCTGGCGCCAACGTCAAGAAGAAGGACGTTGTCCGTTGCGTCGTCGTTCGCACCGTTAAGGAGATCCGCCGCAAGGATGGCTCCTACATTCGCTTTGATGAGAACGCCTGCGTTGTCATCAACAACGATGGTTCGCCCGTCGGCACCCGTATCTTCGGGCCCGTCGCTCGCGAGCTTCGTGACAAGAAGTACATGAAGATCGTCTCGCTCGCTCCCGAGACCCTGTAGTTAGGGGAGATATATGTATATCAAGAAGGGCGATAAGGTCCAGGTTCTCTCTGGCAAGGATCGCGGCAAGCAGGGCGTTATCCTGCGTGCTCTCCCCGCCGAGAACAAGGTCGTTGTCGAGGGCGTTTCGGTCGTCAAGAAGGCCGTCAAGCCCAACGCTGCCAACCAGCAGGGCGGCATCGTTTCGCAGGAGGCTCCCATCGATGCCTCCAACGTCAATCTCGTTTGCCCCGAGTGCGGTAAGGTTACCCGCGTCGGTCACGAGAAGGACGGTAAGAACAAGCTGCGCGTCTGCAAGAAGTGCGGCCACAAGTTCTAAGCTGCCCGCAACATCAAGTTGCTAGCAAAGGCCCGGATGCCCCACGGCACCCGGGCCTTTTTCTATCCCCACTCATTGGGGATACTCATTGGGGACAGACTTACATGAGTGATTGTGCTCATTGGGGACAGACTTAAATGAGTAGTCCCGGCAGTTGGGGACAGTCCCCATGTGTCGGCAGTTTGGGACGGTCCATTGATGCCTGATGCCCCTAGAGGGGAAGAGTAAGACAGCCTGCTCTGCCTTTTTGGGCTTTGGTGTTCCGCTTCTTTATCCTTTACAAGGATCCTCGCATGCGCATTATCGCGCATAGCATTGCGTGTTAATGCGTATGACCGCGTAAAAATGTGCAAAATATGGCTAAATATTGACCGATAAACAAATAAACACGCAAATACAAGCAAATGCGCGCGCATTTGTGCGAATATAAGGCTGTTGGAAATGAAGAACTTCCGATGACTCAGGAGGCACATATGGCAGATTCCAAGCAGGCTCCACTCGACTCCGCGGCAGCCGCAAAAGCAGCGTTCGCTTCGGTCCAGGATAAGCCGTTCCCTAACGACATCTTTACGGCTCCCGAGCTTCGCTGGGCTGTGATCGGTTGTGGCGTTATCGCCAACCAAATGGCCCAGTCCCTCGCGCTGGCCGGCCGCAAGCTTGCGGGCGTCGCCAACCGCACGCTCACCAAGGCCCAGGCTTTTGCTGAGCAGTATGGCATCGAGAAGGTCTATGAATCGGTCGAGGACCTCTATGCCGATTCGAACATCGACGCGATCTATATCACCACCCCGCATAACACGCATATCACCTACCTGCGCGCCGCTCTGGCAGCTGGCAAGCACGTACTCTGCGAGAAGGCCATTACCCTCAATTCCGCTGAGCTCGACGAGGCGCGTGCCATCGCCGACGAGCACAACGTGGTCCTTATGGATGCCACCACGGTGCTTCATATGCCGCTGTACCAGGAGCTGCGCCGTCGCATGAATGCGGGCGACTTTGGCCGCATGAACCTCGCCCAGCTCAACTTTGGTAGCTACAAGGAGTACGGCGACCTGACCAACCGCTTCTACAATCGTAACCTTGCTGGCGGTGCCATGCTCGACATTGGCGTCTATGCCCTGTCCGTCATGCGCTTCTTTATGGCAAGCCAGCCCGCTGAGGTCATTTCGCTGGGTAACACCTGCGAGACCGGCGTTGACGTAGCGGGTGGCATCGTCTGCCGTAATGCCGAGCAGCAGCTGGGTGTTGTGAGCCTCACGCTCCACTCCAAGCAACCCAAGCGCTCGATTATTAGCTTCGATAAGTGCTATATCGAGGTCAACGAGTATCCGCGCGCCGATCACGCGACCATCGTGTGGACTGCGGACGGCCACCGCGAGGAGGTCCACGTCGGCACCGAGGCTTACGCCCTTTGCTATGAGATGGCCGACCTCGAGAAGGCGGTTGCCGGCGATAACTCGAAGTGCGAACTTCTGGATTATGCTTCCGATGTTATGGAGCTTATGACCAAGCTACGCGCCGACTGGGGAGTCGTGTACCCCGAGGAGGAGTAAGCGATGCTGGCGGAAGATAGGCTCAACGCGATTGTGTCGATGGTGCAGCGAGCCGGCTCGGTTACCGTACCAGAGCTTGCTGAGGCCCTGGGCGTGACGGCGTCTACCATTCGGCGCGACCTGCAGACGCTCGACCGAGCGCACCGCATCGCCAAGGTCCACGGTGGGGCGACGAGTCTTGAGCGCGCGCACGTGACGCGCGATCTAACGCTTAATGAGCGCAGCGACCTCCATAACGATGACAAGGAGCGTATCTGCGCCCGCGCGGCGGCGCTTGTGGAGCCTGAGAGCTTTGTATACATCGACTCGGGCTCGACGACGCTCAGGCTCATCGAGCATCTTCCACACCTTGAAGATGTCACCTATGTGACCGATTCCGTGCTCCATGCTCAGCGCCTTGCTTTGCGCGGCATGCGTACCGTGGTGTTGGGCGGCGAGCTCAAACCCGAGACCGAGGCGCTCGTTGGCCCCGATGCCTTGGCAACCTTAGACCGCTACAACTTCAACTGTGGCTTTTGGGGCTCTAACGGCATTGCCGCCGAGCAGGGCTTCACGGCGCCCGATATCGAGGAAGCGCAAGTAAAGCGCATCTCGATGCGTCATACAGCCAAGCGCTTCGTAATCTCGGACGCCAGTAAATTTGGTATGGTGGCGCCCGTCAAGTTCGCGGACTTCCGTGACGCAACGATTATTACCGCGGGCGAGGTGCCAGCCAAGTACCAGTCGATGGACAACGTCATCACGGTCTAGCGACAGGGCAAGGTCAAAACCATTTAGGTTCCTCAATAGAAAAGCGGCAACACCCTCGATGGGCGATGCCGCTTTTGTTGTCTGCCGTTTTGTCTAAGTCTGTAACAACTAGACCGTTAAAAGTGGGTTAGATGTTACAGATTGAGATTCTTCCGAACCGCGCCGTCCCTTTGTCTCGATCTGTAACATCTGGGACCGATTTTGCCGAGTTATTGTTATAGATTGAGATTTTTCCTTGAGGGAGATTCGAATGTCTCGATCTGTAACAGACAGACCGGAAAACGGGTTTTAACTGTTACAGATCGAGACGTTTTGGCGCCACGGCTGAGCCATCGTGGTGGTTTTGACGTTTGTCCAGATAAAACCTGCCAAAATAAACCTGTCCATTTTCGACAGACTTTAGGGCTCCCAGGGGCAGGGGGCTTCGATGTGGATGTGCTCGCCGGTTACGGGATGCGTAAAGGACACGCTGTGGGCGTGGAGCATCAGGCCACAGGGGCGCGGCGTTCCGTACAGGTCGTCGCCAACCAGGGGATGACGCTCGCTCGCCAGATGCACGCGGATTTGGTGCTTGCGGCCGGTGAGCAACTCGACATCGATATACGAGCGCGTGGGCAGGCCACGGCGACTCTTAAGACGCTTGAGTACCTTGACGCGCGTCTGAGAGGGCTTTCCGCTGGCGCCGACACGCATCTTGCGGCTATCGTGGCGATCGCGGGCGATGGGCATGTCGATGAGCTTCTCGTTCCAGTCGATCTTGCCCTCGGCCAGCGCCAGATAGTGCTTTTCGAAGGCGTGGTCGATCACCACCTGGTCAAAAGCGGGCTGCGTCTGTTTGTCGAGCGAAAACAGCACCACGCCGGTGGTGTTGCGGTCCAGACGGTTGAGCGGCTGCATGTCAGTCGCGGCAAAGCCGTCGCCCATGGCCAGCAGCAGGTCGCTGGCGTAGTCGGTAAGCGTGCGCTCGCCGGTGCCGTCGCCGTGGACGATCATGCCGGCGGGCTTGTCGATGGCCATGAGCCAAGCGTCGCAGTAGAGGACTTGAGGTTCTTCGTTCACGTGTAAGCCTTTCGGTTAGCTGATTCCCACAAACATGCAGCCCGAGGTCGCCCCGCGTAGGCGGGCGGCGGGCTTGCGGCCGGCTTGAGCCGCCTCGACGGCGCGACGGACGCGAGCGACGGCACGGCCAATCTCATCGGCCTCGAGCAGGGTTCCGTCAACCATGAGACGACGCACGCCGGCATTGAGCAGCTGAGGAACCTGCGGTGTGAGGTCGATGGGGTAGGCGTCGTACAAGCGAGAGCGGCCGTGGATGTCGGTGCGGACGGGCATGACCTTTCCGTCGATATTCTTGAGCGACAGCTTGCGGGCGCGCAGACGGCAGTTGGCGCAATCGTGGATGCAGCCGTTGGCAACCTGCAGGATGCAGTGCTCGCTTGTCATGACGCGTGGGCGGCCAAAGACGGTGATGCCCAGAGTCGCGGGCGCGGCGGCGCCGAACGAGACAATCTCGTCGAGCGTGATCTCGGGCGAGAGCCAAAACGCACCGGCCCCGCGCTCGGCAAGCGCCTCCATGCAGGGCGTGTTGTGCACCGGCAGGCAAGAGCGAATCTCGGCCGTGGCGCCAACCTGGGCGGCCAGGGCAAGCTCAGAGATGTTGCCAATAGCGACCGTGGCGCCGGCAACAACCCACGGGTCGACGCGCTCGTGGTCAACGGCACGGCAGACCTCGTCGAGCACGGGCACGATGCCCTGCTCAAACGCATCGGCGGGGGAGAGCTCGGCCGCATCGAGCGCGTCGGTGGTCATGTAGATGCGCGTTGCACCCTCCGCTCGCGCTGCCTCGGCGGCCTCGAGCGAGGTGACGGTGGCGCAGATCTGCGGCTCGTCGCGGTAGTGCTCGGGCATGGGCCGCGTACATTTGTCGAGCACCGGCAGCTCGAGCGTGCGGGCACGCTCGTCATACGGTGCCAGAATGGCCTCCTCCAGCGCCTTGCAGGCGGCGGCGCGCACCTTGTGCACAGCGGAGAAGCCCATGCCGCAGCCCTTATCGAGCGCCACATCAAAGCTCGCGGACTCAAAGGGCGAGGACCCCATGCGGCCCACATGCTCTACCAGATCGGACGCCTCGACCGCGCGGGTCTTGGCGGCCTCGACGGTAAAGCCCGTGGCCGTGGCCGTAAGCGAAGGGGCGTCGCAGCAAGTAAGCGTGACGGCAAACGGTTCGCCCAAACGCGCCACAACGGTTACATCAACGGCGCGGCGGCGCAGCACATCGCGCTTGAGCGCGGCGCCGGCAGCGTCAATGGCGCGCTGGCTTCGAATCACGCGCACGCGGCAGCCCTCGGGCATGCTGCGAGGCACGCGGCACTCGATGATGTCACCGGCGGCGGCATCATCGGCGGCAATGGTGGTCAGGAACTGGTCAAACTCGTTATCGTGGCGAAGCTCCAGCAGGTCGCCCTTGCCCACGGGCTCAAACAACTCAATGCGGGCGATGGCGGCGCGCCGACGGCGGTCGTCGGGCTTGAGGCCGCGCACATCGCGGTTGGCCGGGCGGCTGCCCAGCACCGTGCCCACGATCTGGCCGCGGTTGTTGGAGCGCTCGTAGCTCATCATCTCGTCACCCGAGGTACCGTCTTGGTAGGCGTGCGTAAAGTCGCGGTTAAAGCAGCGCTTGAGCTGTCGCTGGCGGGCCGCATCCTCATCCTTAGAGGTCGAAACATCGGCCAGCATGTCATCAATCTGATGACGATACACGTCGACGATGGAATACACGTAATCGGGGGCCTTCATGCGGCCCTCGAGCTTGAGCGATGCGGCGCCGGCGTCATACAGACGGCGAACAAGCTGCGAAGTGTTGGTGTCGCGCGGGCACAGCGCGCGCTCGCGTCCGGCAGGGGAGAGCGAGCGGCCGTTCTCGTCAATTAGCTTGTAGGGTAGGCGGCAGGGCTGGGCGCACATGCCGCGGTTGGCCGAGCGGCCAGCCATGGCAAAGCTCGACAGCAGGCACAGACCCGAGTAGCAAAAGCAGATGGCACCGTGGCTAAAGACCTCAAGGTCCACATCGGGCGCGGCGTTGTGAATGGCGGCGATCTCGTCGATGGAGAGCTCGCGCGAGAGAGTCACGCGGTCGGCGCCCTGCTCACGGCACCAAAGGGTTCCGCGGTCGTCGTGGATGTTCGCCTGGGTCGAGATGTGTGTCTCGATGCCGGGCATGGTGCGCTTGACCTCAAAGAACAGACCCCAGTCCTGGATAATGAAGGCGTCGGCGCCCAGCGTGGAGCAGCGATGGATGAGTTGCAGCGCATCGCCCATCTCAGACTGCTTGATGACGATGTTTACCGTGACGTAGACGCGCGACCCGGCTAGATGCGCGGCGCGGCAGGCTTGCTCAAAGGCCTCGTCGGTAAAGTTGGTTGCCTTGCGGCGGGCGTTGAAGCTGCCCATGCCGCAGTAGATGGCGTCTGCCCCGGCAGCGAGCGCGGCGGCAAAGGGCTCGGGCCCTCCGGCGGGCGCCAAAAGCTCGGGTCTGCGGTTGGTGGTTCGACTGGCGGTTGCGGTCATATCCTGCCTTTCAAAATGCTCAGATATTCAAAAGTATAGTGGTGCCGTTGCGGCAGGCGATGCCCGTGCTCCAAGCGGGATAAAGTCTTCAGCAGCTTAGGCTGGCTGACCCCGTGGAGAACCGTTCAGCTGCCAACGGGCGCCGTTGGGCGATAAAATATTCTCTCCAGCTGATAATATTCTTGCATCAAACAGAAACCTTGAGTACTATCCCAAATCAAGCGCGGTGTTCAGACCGAATTGTGCCTCCCGGTGCGAACGCCGCGCTCACGCTCTCTATCTGATCGTAAGGAGAAAAACATGAGCAAGACCGTCGTGTCTTCCGATAACGCACCCGCAGCCATCGGACCGTATTCCCCCGGTATCCAGACCGGCAACATGGTGTTCCTGTCCGGCCAGCTGGGCATCGACCCCACAACTGGCAAGATGCCCGAGGGCGTCGAGGCCCAGGCCAAGCAGTCCCTTGCTAACGTCGAGGCCCTGCTGACTGCCGCCGGCGCTACGTTTGCCGATGTCGTCAAGACCACGGTCTACCTGGCCGACATTGCCGACTTCGCTGCCGTGAACGAGATCTACGCCTCCAAGTTCGAGGCCCCGTTCCCCGCGCGCAGCGCTTTCCAGGTTGCCGCCCTTCCGGCTGGCGGTCTGGTCGAGATCGAGGTCGTCGCCGCTCTCTAAGGCGTTGGCAACAACTAAACATGACATGCAAAAAGACCCTGCAGCGCGTGCGAGCTGCAGGGTCTTTTGTTAAGTGACGGATCGCTTGTGGAGCCGCGCTCCATTTTGCTCGTTAGCCCTCCTTGCGAACTTTTTGCAGGTAGCGGTAGACGCTGGGCTCCGAGATGCCCAGCGCGGTGGCGGCGCAGGCCACGGCACCCTTGAGCATGAACACCCCGTTGCCGTTGAGGTGGCGAATGACGTCCACGCGGTCGCTTTGACCAAGCGATGCTACATCCAGCCCGCGCGCGCTCAGCAACTCGGCAATGCTGCGGTCGATGAGCTCCTGTGTGGACTCCGAAAGGCTTTCGACCTCGATAGACGCGGGCTCCGTGCGCGTCGGCGCCGCGTCGAAGCAGGCCATGAGCTGCTGTGCCATGGCGTTGATGGAGCGCACGGTCGAGAGGTCGGTGTTGACGCAGAGCATACCGACGATTTCGTCATTCTCGCGGATAAAGAACGTCGCGGACTCCAACGTCTTGCCACCGGCACCGCGCCCCTCATAGCCCGTAATAAACGGCAGGTCGCGATACTTGGGGTCGTGCATAATCTTGAGCGCCAGATCGGTGGCGGGACCGCCGACCTTGCGGCCGCTCACGATACCGTTGCGGATATCGATGATGGCGTGGTCGGGATCCGAGAAATCGTGCAGCACGATTTCGCTGTTCTTACCGAGTACCTGCTCCAGGAAATCGACCATCGGCAAAAAGCGACGTACGGTCTCGTTCACGGGCAACTCCTTTGGGTGAAAACGGAAATGTTCATAACAATTTTTTCTCATGGTAACACGCTGCCCACCATCTCGTATATCCGCAGGTACATTGCGTAATGCAGACGAACGGTAGGAATTTAGCGGTAAACGGTTGACCAAAAGAAAAGTTAGATGTTATTTTGACCAGACACTTTCCTGACCTGCGGAAATGCGTTATTTCAGCTGAAGAATAGTCTGATAACAAAAAATTATTATTGAGAATGAGAATCATCTTTAATACGATATGCAATGAAGGCACAACCTCAACCCCGCACTGCGTCACAATAGAGCGTTAGATGCGAAAACAACTACTTCGAGGATTGGTGGTCAAATGACCCAGGAGACGGTTACGAACGGCACTGAAGCCCTGTTCACTCGCGAAGGCATGCCTCCCGTTAAGGAAATGATCCCGTGTGCCCTTCAGCACGTACTGGCATCGTTTGCCGGCATCATTACCCCGGCGGTCATCATGGCCGGCGTCTACGGCTTTAATAGCCAGCAGAGCACCGACATCATCCAGGTCGCCCTCATTCTTTCGGCGATCGATACGGCCCTTCAGGCCTTCGCTCCCTTCCGTCGCATCGGCGGCGGCCTGCCCATCGTCATGGGCGTTTCGTTCGCGTTCCTGCCGGCCCTGCAGGCCATGGGTGCCTCGGGCTTTAGCTTTGGTGCGCTGCTGGGTGGCGAGATCGTCGGCGGCGCCGTCGCGGTCCTCTTTGGTCTGGCCTACAGCAAGATCAAGTGGCTGTTCCCGCCCGTCGTGACCGGTACGGTCATCTTCTCCATTGGCGTCTCTCTCTATCCCACGGCCGTCAAGTATATGGCCGGCGGTATGGGTACGCCGCTGTGGGGCACCCCGCAGGCCTGGTGCGTCGCTCTTATCACCTTCGCCGTGGTCTTTGCGCTCGCCAACTTTGGCAAGGGCACGCTCAAGCTGGGCTCTGTGTTTTTTGGCATGATCGTCGGCATGATCGTCTCCATCCCCTTTGGCATGATCGACTTCTCCAGCGTCGCCACCGCTCAGGTCTTCGCCCTTCCCAAGCTCATGCCCTACGCGCTCGAGTTTGATCCCGAGGTCTGCATTACCCTCGCCGTCGTGTTCCCCATGGTCGCCATCCAGGTTATCGGTGACGTCTCCGCCGCCTGCCTGGGCTCCATCGACCGTATGCCCACCGAGCGCGAGCTCTCCGGCGCTATCGTGTCCCAGGGTCTCACCTCTATGGTCGGCGGCCTGCTTGGCGGTCTTCCCACCAGCGCCCTTGGCCAAAACGTGGGCATCATCTGCTCCAACAAGGTCGTCAACAAGTGGGTCTTTGTGATCATCGCGGCCGTCTTTGCCATCGCCGGCCTGTTCCCGCAGCTCTCTGCCGTCCTTTCCGCTATCCCGCAGCCCGTCATCGGCGGCGCGACCGTCGGCGTCTTTGGCACCATCACCATGAACGGCGTGCGCATGTTCACCCGCGAGGGCCTCACGCAGCGCACTACCACCATCGTCGGTACCTCCGTCGTCTTTGGCCTGGGTATCTGGATGGCCAGCGGTTGCCTTGCCGGTGAGGGTATGCCCACCTGGGTGCCCACCGTCATCGGCTCCAATGCCGTAACCCCCACCGCCATCATGGCCATTGTCCTTAACCTGATCCTTCCGCAGACGCCGGTCGTGGCTCAGCACATCGATGCTGCCAAGGACGCTGCCGTGGATCTGGTCTTGCCCGAGAGCAAGAAGTAACCAATTCGGTGCTATTCGTCGGCGGGCGCATCGCCTCGTCCGCCGACGTCATGCGGTGCCAAGCCGCACTTCAAAGGGTTTGTCCCTTTGGTGAAGCGTTGACGGGAGAGGGCCCGTTTCCGGTGTAGGCCGGCGCTTCGCACTCCGCCATGTCAGAGGTGTCAAACCCCGCCCCTGATGTTGAAGGGAGCATTTATGCTTCTGGTCGCTAACGGTTCCGTCTTTACCCGCAATGCTCAGGCCCCGTTCATTCCAAACGGTGCGGTCGCCATTGACGGAGATACGATCGTCGAAGTAGGTCCCGAGTGCGAGCTCAAGGCCAAGTACCCGGATGCCGAGTACGTCGATGCCCAGGGCAACCTCATCATGCCTGGACTCATCAACTGCCACACCCACATCTACTCGGGTCTGGCCCGCGGCCTTGCCATTAAGGGCTGCAACCCCACCAACTTCCTGGAGAATCTTGAGCAGCAGTGGTGGAAGATCGACGACAACCTGACGCTCGACGGCACCAAGGCCAGCGCCTATGCCACGATTCTGGACTCCATCCGCGATGGCGTCACTACGATCTTCGATCATCACGCGAGCTTCTGTGAGATCCCGGGAAGCCTCTTTACCATTAAGGATGCAGCTCAGGAGCTGGGCATGCGTTCGTGCCTGTGCTACGAGGTTTCCGATCGCCGTGGCCAGGAAAAATGCGACCAGGCCATTGCCGAGAACGCCGAATTTGCCCAGTGGGCCGCCAAGGAGCGTCGCGATAACGACAACCACATGATCGCTGCCATGTTTGGCGGGCATGCCACCTTTACGCTGTCGGACGAGACCATGGATAAGATGGCCGAGGCCAACAACGGCCTGACCGGCTTCCACATCCATGTGTGCGAGGGCATGAACGACGTGTGGGATTCCCGCCTCAACCGCGGCGGCATCAGCCCCGTCGAGCGCCTGCTGCAGCACAACCTGCTGGGTCCCGACACCATGCTGGGCCACTGCATCCACGTGACGCCTGCCGAGATGGATATCGTCAAGGAGTCCGGCACCTGGCTCGTCAACAACCCCGAATCCAATATGGGCAACGCCGTGGGCTGCGCCCCCGTGCTCGAGTTCTTCCGCCGCGGTATTCCCGTGTGCATGGGCACCGATGCCTACACCCACGATATACTCGAGAGCCTTAAGGTCTTCCTGATCATTCAGCGCCACAACGCCGCCATGCCCAACGTGGGCTGGTACGAGGCCATGACCATGCTGTTCGAGAACAACGCCAAGATGGCGAGCAAGTACTTCGATCGCAAGCTCGGTGTGCTCGAGGCCGGCGCTGCCTCCGACGTTATCGTTATGGACTACAAGCCCTTTACGCCGCTGAGCGAGGAGAATATCGACGGCCACATGCTCTTTGGCATGATGGGCAAAAACTGCCGCACCACCATCATCAACGGCCGCGTCCTGTACAAGGATCGCGAGTTCGTTGGCATTGATGAGGACAAGATCAACGCGTGGACCATGGCTGAGTCCAAGAAGCTCTGGAGCACGCTCAACGATCGCACCTACTAATTCACAAGTAGATTCACGCGCGTCGGATGTTTCGCCGCATCCGGCGCGCGTATAGGCGACCTCCGCGGGGTCGCCGGCGCTGTGCTAGCGCTACACCGTATTTGCGCCCGCCGCGCGGTCTCGCCGGGCGTTACAGAGAGGAGCTCACTATGAGCGACATCATGAGGCCGATCCCGTTTTCGCAGCTGATGAACTGGATCATCGAGGAGCACAAGACCCAGGGCGCCGTCTTTGGCGTGCGCAAGATGGTCACGACCAACCAGGAGGGCGCGCTTCCCATTTTTGACGAGCGCATCGAGACTCCGTTTGGCCCGGCCGCCGGTCCCAATACGCAGCTGGCCCAGAACATCGTGGCATCCTACGTGGCCGGCTCCCGCTTCTTTGAGCTCAAGACCGTTCAGGTTATGGATGGCGAGGAGCTCTCCAAGTGTGTGAACAAGCCCTGCATCGTGGCTCAGGACGAGTGCTACAACTGCGAATGGTCGACCGAGCTCGAGGTTCCGCAGGCCTTTGCCGAGTACGTGAAGGCATGGTTCGCCTGCCACCTGATCGCTCGCGAGTACGGCCTGGGCAGCCCGGACGGCTTTGTCTTCAACATGTCCGTGGGCTATGACCTGGAGGGTATTAAGAGCCCCAAGGTCGACGCCTACATCGAGGGCATGAAGGACGCCAGCGGCTCTGACGTCTGGAATGAGTGCCGCGCATGGGCGCTTGCCAACCTGGACAAGTTTGAGCATGTCGACGCCGCGTTTGTCGAATCCATCCCGGCACGCGTCTCCAACTCCATCACCGAGTCTACGCTGCATGGCTGCCCGCCGGCGGAGATCGAGCGCATCGCGACCTATCTGATCACCGAGAAGGGCCTCAACACCTACATCAAGTGCAACCCCACGCTGCTGGGCTATGAGTTTGCACGTCAGCGCCTCAACGAGCTGGGCTTTGACTACATCGTCTTCGACGATACGCACTTCCGCGAGGACCTGCAGTGGGCCGACGCCGTGCCCATGTTCGAGCGCCTGATTGCCCTGTGCGCCGAGCGCGGCCTGGAGTTTGGCGTCAAGCTGACCAACACCTTCCCCGTCGACGTGACGAGGAACGAGCTGCCCTCCACCGAGATGTACATGTCGGGCCGTTCGCTGTTCTCGCTGACCATCGAGGCCGCCCGTCGCATTACCGAGCAGTTCGATGGCAAGCTGCGCATCAGCTACTCCGGCGGTGCCACGGTCTACAACATCCGTGCCCTGTACGATGCCGGCATTTGGCCCGTTACCCTGGCGACTGACGTGCTCAAGCCCGGTGGCTACGAGCGCTTTAGCCAGATGGCCGGCGAGTTTACCGACCTGGACGGCAAGCCGTTTGCGGGCGTCTCGCTCGAGGCCGTGACGGCGATCCAGACCGACTCGCTCACCAACCCGCTCTACAAGAAGCCGCTGCGCCCGCTGCCCGACCGCAAGGTCGCCGGCAAAAGCCCGCTTTCCGACTGCTTTACCACGCCGTGCCGCACGAGCTGCCCCATCCAGCAGGATATTCCCGCCTATCTGGCGGCTGTTGACGAGGGCCGCTACGAGGACGCGCTCAACATTATCATCGAGCGCAACGCCCTGCCGTTCATTACCGGCACCATCTGCCCGCATCCCTGCGGCCGTGCCTGCGAGCGTGCATTCTACGAGCCCGAGGGCGCCCAGATCCGCGCCAGCAAGCTCAAGGCCGCCCGCGAGGCCATGACCGCCGTGCTGCCCAAGTTGCGCGCCCAGGCCATCGCCAACGATAGCGACCGCAACGTTGCCGTTATCGGCGGCGGTCCGGCCGGTCTGGCGACAGCGTTCTTCCTGACGCGTGCCGGCGTGCCCGTCACCATCTTTGAGGCCCGCGATTCGCTCGGCGGCGTGGTCCGTCACGTCATCCCCGAGTTCCGCATTGCGAGCGACGATATCTCCCACGATGCCGAGCTCTGCCTGGCCTTTGGCGCCAAGGTGCAGCTCAATGCTCGCGTGGATTCCATTGACGAGCTCAAGGCCCAGGGCTTTACCGACGTGGTCGTGGCCACCGGTGCCTGGATGCCCGGCTCTGCGGGCCTGGGCGAGGGTGCCGAGCTCGACGTGCTGGAGTTCCTCGAGGCCGCCAAGAAGGGCGAGAAGCTCGAGCTGGGCGAGGACGTCGTGGTCATTGGCGCTGGCAACACCGCCATGGATGCCGCCCGCGTGGCCAAGCGCCTGGCCGGCGTGAAGAACGTGCGCCTGGTCTACCGCCGCACCAAGAAGCAGATGCCCGCCGACGAGGAAGAGCTCGATTTTGCTCTGGCAGACGGCGTTGAGTTCTGCGAGCTGCTGGCGCCCAAGGCGCTCAACGGCGCCGTGCTGACCTGCGATGTTATGGAGCTCGGTGAGCCGGATGCAAGCGGCCGTCGCAGCCCCGTCGCCACGGGCGAGACCGTCGAGCTTTCCGCCACCACGGTGATCTGCGCCGTGGGCGAGGGCATCGATGCCAGCCTGTACGATGCCGCGGGCGTCGAACACGACCGTCGCGGTCGCCTTGCCGCCACCTCCACCGGCGTCGAGGGCGTCTGGGCTGCAGGCGATTGCCGTCGCGGTCCGGCCACCGTGGTCGAGGCTATCGCCGACGCCGCCGAGGTTGCCCGTGCCATTGCCGGTGTGGACTTTAACAAGTACGCCGACTGCAACGAGCAGGCCGGTCGCGAGGACACCTGCTACGAGCGCAAGGGATCGCTGTGCCGCGACAAGCGCAACTGCACCAAGACCCGCTGCCTGGGCTGCGGCTCGGTGTGCGAGGTCTGCTGCGACGTGTGCCCCAACCGCGCCAACGTTGCCATTAAGGTGCCGGGCCTGGCCAAGCATCAGGTCGTCCACGTCGATGGCATGTGCAACGAGTGCGGCAACTGCGCCGTGTTCTGTCCCTACCAGGAGGGTCGTCCCTACAAGGACAAGCTCACCCTGTTCTGGAGCGAGCAGGATATGGAGAACTCCGAGAACGAGGGCTTCCTGGCTGTGGACGAGGACCACTTTAAGGTCCGCGTCGCCGGCACGGTCCGCACCGTCTCGGTCGATGCCGTCAACACCGGTCTTCCCGAGGCCGTCCGCCTGACCATCAGGGCTGTGCGCGACAACTATTCGTACCTTCTTAAGAAATAGGCGAGTCTCTTATGGCCAAATCCATTCAACATAACGTGGCCTACGTTGCCTGCGGAAGTGGTTGCGCCTCCGCAGGTGGCGACGCCCGCTGCAGCGAAGGCTGCATTGGCTGTGGCGCCTGCGTCACGGCCTGCCCCCACGGCGCCATTGCGCTGGTCGATGGCATCGCCCGCGTGGATCGCTCCAAGTGCACGGGCTGTGGCCTGTGCGGCATGGCGTGCCCGCAGCGCGTGATTGCCTTCGTTCCCGGCTACCAGAACATCCTGGTGCGCTGCAACAACACCGATAAGGGCGCCATTGCGCGCAAGATTTGCGACACGAGCTGCATCGGTTGCGGCATGTGCGCTAAAAAGTGCCCTGCCGGCGCTATCCGCATCGAGGACAACTGCGCCCATATCGACGGCGTGGACTGCCTGTCGTGCGGCATGTGCGCCGTCGTCTGCCCGCATGGCGCCATCCACGACCGCACCGGCATCGCCGCCGGCGTGTAGAAGGGAATCACCATGGCACAGGAATTCACTTTTACCGTTAACGGCGTCGAGCGTACGACGACTCAGAACAAGCCACTGCTGCGCTACCTGCGCGACGACCTGCACATTCACTCCGCCAAGGACGGCTGCTCCGAGGGTGCCTGCGGCACCTGCACCATCCACGTGGACGGCGCGGCCGTCAAGGCTTGCGTGCTGACCACCGCTCTTGCCGCCGGCCGCAACATCGTGACCGTCGAGGGCCTGCCCGAGGACGTGCGCGAGGCCTTTGTGTACGCCTTTGGCGCCGTGGGCGCCGTGCAGTGCGGTTTTTGCATTCCCGGCATGGTCATGGCGGGTGCGGCGCTCATCGCCGAGGACCCCGAGCCCACCGAGGAGCAGATCAAGTACGCCATTCGCGGTAACGTCTGTCGCTGCACCGGCTACAAAAAGATTATCGAGGGCATCTCGCTGGCCGCTGCGGTGCTCCGCGGCGAAAAGCAGATCGACGAGGACCTGGAGCGCGGCGATGACTACGGCGTGGGCAAGCGCGCCTTCCGTATCGACGTGCGCAAGAAGGTGCTCGGCGAGGGCAAGTATCCCGACGACATCGACGAGCTCGATCAGCCGGGCCTGACCTATGCCAGCGCCGTGCGCTCCAAGTATCCGCGCGCCCGCGTGCTCTCCATCGACACCTCCAAGGCCGAGGCCCTGCCCGGTGTGGTGGGCGTCCTGCGCGCCGAGGACGTGCCGGTCAACCAGGTCGGCCACCTTATCCAGGACTGGGACGTCATGATCGCTCAGGGCGATATCACCCGCTGCGTGGGCGATGCCATTGTGCTGGTGGTCGCCGAGGACGAGGCGACGCTCGAGAAGGCAAAGAAGCTCGTAAAGATTGACTACGAGCCGTTGGAGCCCGTGCGCAACATTGTGGAGGCCAGGGCCGCCGACGCCCCGCGCCTGCATGACAGCTTCTTTGCCTTTGGCAACACAGTGGAGCTCAAGGACAACGTGTGCCAGAGCCGTCATGTGACGCGCGGCGACGCCGCCAAGGCACTGGCCGAAAGCGCGTTCACCGTGACGCAGCGCTTTACCACGCCCTTTACCGAGCATGCCTTCTTGGAGCCCGAGTGTGCCGTCGCCTTCCCGTACAAGAACGGCGTCAAGGTGCAGTCGACCGACCAGGGCGCCTACGATACGCGCAAAGAGTGCGCCCACATGTTTGGCTGGGATAGCGAGCCCGAGCGCGTGGTTGTAGAGACCATGCTCGTGGGTGGCGGCTTTGGCGGCAAGGAGGACGTGTCCATCCAGCACTTGGCCGCGCTCGCCGCCTATAAGTTCCAACGTCCTGTGAAGTGTAAGCTCACGCGTGCCGAGTCGCTCGCTTTCCATCCCAAGCGCCATGCCATGGACGGCACCTTTACGCTGGGCTGCGACGCCGAGGGCAACTTTACCGGCCTAGACTGCGAGATCAACTTTGACACCGGCGCCTACGCGTCGCTGTGCGGCCCGGTGCTCGAGCGCGCCTGTACGCATGCCGTCGGCCCCTACAAGTACCAGAACACCGACATCCGCGGCTTTGGCTACTACACCAACAACCCGCCCGCCGGTGCGTACCGCGGCTTTGGCGTTTGCCAGTCCGAGTTTGCGCTCGAGAGCCTGATCGACCTGCTGGCAGAGAAGGTCGGCCTGGATCCGTGGGAGATTCGCTACCGCAACGCCATCGAGCCGGGCGAGGTTTTGCCCAACGGTCAGATTGCCGACTGCTCCACGGCGCTGAAGGAGACACTGCTCGAGGTCAAGGATGCCTACTATGCGCATCCCGGACACGCCGGTATCGCCTGCGCCATGAAGAACGCCGGCGTGGGCGTTGGCCTGCCCGATGCCGGCCGCTGCAAGATTCGCATCGAGGACGGCGTGGCCGTGGTCTATGCCGCCACGTCCGACATCGGCCAGGGCTGCAACACCGTCTTTTTGCAGGACGTTGCCGAGGCATGCGGCCTGCCGCTGAGCTGCATCGCCAACGGCGAGTGCTCCACCGAGAACGCTCCCGACTCCGGCACCACGTCTGGTTCGCGTCAGACGGTCGTGACCGGCGAGGCCGTGCGCGGCGCCGCCTTCCTGCTGCGCGATGCCATGCTTGACATCGAGGCCGGCAAGCCCGCGCCCGATGCTCCCGTGAGTGCGCATGGCGACGGCGTCAAGATCGAGTACGACGACGGTCGCGCCTATCAGCTGCACACGCAGGAGCTCGTCGCCGGCCAGGGTATGCATCCTCAGGATCCCGCGGCCGCCATCAAGGCGCTCGAGGGACGCGAGTTTGGCTACGTGTACCTGGAGCCGACCGACAAGCTGGGTGCGGATGTTCCCAACCCCAAGAGCCACATCTGCTACGGCTTTGCCACGCATGTGGTCATTCTGGATGATGACGGTCGCGTGAGCGAGGTCTATGCCGCGCACGATTCCGGCAAGGTGGTCAACCCCATCTCCATCCAGGGTCAGATCGAAGGCGGCGTGCTCATGGGTATGGGCTATGCGCTTACCGAGGACTGGCCGCTCAAGGACTGCGTGCCCCAGGCAAGGTACGGTACGCTCGGGCTGTTCCGTGCGCCCGAGATTCCGAATATCCACGCCATCTACGTGGAGAAGGACGAGCTGTTGCCCGTGGCATACGGCGGCAAGGGCATCGGTGAGATCGCAACGATTCCCACGGCGCCCGCCGTACAGAACGCCTATCGCGCATTCGACGGCAAGCTGCGTCCGGATCTGCCCATGGTGGATACGCCGTACAGCCGCGTTCGCAACCGCGGGTAGGGTGGGGTGCGGACGACCATTGCTGATGGGCTGTTCGCGCTCAACATCAACTACATACGCTGCGCCTTTGGCCCCGGCTCCATCGCGAGCCGGGGCCTTTTGTTTGGAGCGCCTCCGCATGCGGAAACTGCGTCCCGGATTTGGCGCTCAGAATGGGATGCGCTTTCCCTTTGGAGCCCTCGGCGGAAATTACATCCCAGAATTGGCACTCAGAACGGGATGTGCTTTCCTTTTTGGGCCCTCGGCGGAAACTACGTCCCGGAATCCAGTCCCGGAGTGGGATGCGCTTTCCTGATCGGCCCTCAACCGGAAGCTGTGTCCCGGAATCATGCCTCAGAATGGGATGCGTTTTCCGCTGGCCGGTCGTTTGGAAAGCGCATCCCAGTTTGAGCGTTTATTCCGGGATGCGGTTTCCGCTGAAGGACTCAACCGGAAAGCCTGTCCCGTTCCGAGGCTAGATTCCGGGACACGCTTTCCGCTAGGCCCGCCATACGGAAAGTGCATCCCGTTTTGAGCGTCCAGGCTAGGACGCGCTTTCCGTTGGCGTGGTCGTTGGGAAAACGCGGCCCAGATAGGGGAATGCGATCTGGCGATGCGTGGCCTAGCAGCTCCTACAGGTCCACCTCGTTGAGCCATGTCGGCAGCGCGGTCTGCCGGATGCCTGCCGTCTGCAGCTTTTTGGCGAGCACTCCTGCCGAGCGGACCTCGTTCATGGTAAAGCGCAGCAGAGGGTGGCCGTAGAGCGATAGGTGCGCCTCGCGCTGTCGTTCGGCAACGAGCACCTCGGCGGTGGTGCGTCCGGCCAGCATGGTCTGGTCGGTATATTTGATGAGCCCGTCGAGCTCGCCCAGCGTGAGTTCCCGCGCCTGGCGCTCCCAGGCAAAGTCCGTTCGTATGGGCTTGGCCGAATCGAAGGGGTCCGTCAGCTCGTATTGAAGCCAGTCGGGCGCAAAGCCCGTCTCGATCATGACGGCTCGGGCGACCGATTCCCCGCCGCTCTCGGCGCGGACGTCGGCATATCGAAGCGTTGTGAGGGCGGTGCGAATCGCGCGACCATTGCGGGCAGTCGCTCGTTGCTCAACGGCCTCCATCAGCTGTTCCGGCGCAAGGCCGAGCTTTGAGATCGCCGAATCGGTAATGGGCATGCCGTCGGCAAAACCAGTTTGCAGCAGGCAATCTGTGGCCGTTTGGATGGGCGGCGTTACCGATATGCCGGCTTTGCGTATTGCTCCGGCCGGCTCAATCTGGTGTCGCTGAATATGTGCGCCCGGACGAGCCGACGGCTTTGTCGAGCTGCAAACATGCACGACGTTCAGGTGTCGCCACGAGACCTCGAGCCCCTGCAGGCAAGCTGCCGAAAACGAGCAGAACGTCCAATCGGGATGGATGATCGCAAGGGCGCGGATAATCTCGCAATGACGCTGCGCCCGGTTGAGCTCATCCCAGCGCATTTTGCGCGCGAACAAACCCGGCATGGGGGAGACGACCGCGCTGCCGATGCGCCGAAGGAGCGCTTTTCGGATCGCCGCGCTCGGGGGAATCAGACAGCGCCCCTCTTGTTCGGCTTGGTTCAACAGCTGGTCGATGAATTGGTCATTGCAATGGGTCATGAGCTACCGCCTCCTTTTGGGTAGCAAAAAACGTATCAGCTGGAACTTGCCGCTCAGCTGACCAAAAGCTGACCAAAATCTAACCATGCAGGTAGATGACCTGCTTTTGGCGACATATTTATTGTTTGAATCGGTGAGCGGTAATCGGCGACCTTGAACGGTAGCGAGTTATGAAGACTGGGTAAGTTTCGGGACGTGTACTTTTTGAAAAAGAGCATTCTATCTGCTGTTTTGTGTTTCTGGATCGCATGCTTGAAGGCATGTGATAAGGGCGGCGGATCGTCGTCTTGTATCTGCGGAAGCTGTGTCCCGGAATGAGCGCTCGGAATGGGATGCATTTTCCGGTAGAAGCTTCAGCGGAAAGTGCATCCCAGAATTCAGGCTCAGAACGGGACACGCTTTCCGGATGGGATGCTTGGCGGAAACTACGGCCCAGTTTTTGGCTCCAGAACGGGATACATTTTCCGGAACGGTCCACGTGCGGTGGTGCGCCGCCCCTTTTGCGTGCGCCGCTTGTCGAATTACGTTATAGCTAGCTATATTATAGAAAGGTATAATATAGCTAGCTATAACGTAAAGGAAGGATGGCCCTATGTTTATCGGAAGAACGGCGGAAATGTCCGAGCTCAATCGACTGTATGGCACGGGCTCCTTTGAGATGCCTGTAATTTACGGCCGCCGTCGCGTGGGCAAAACGCGTCTTATCACAGAGTTCATCCAAGGCAAGAAGGCTATTTACTTTCAAGCTCGTCGTACCAATGCAGAGGCAAACCTGCATGGCTTTAGCCAGGCGATACTTGCGGGCTCCGTTGGTGTTGCTGGCGTGTCGTTTCGTAGTTTTGACGAGGCGTTCGATGCATTGGCTACCATGGCTCGCACGGAACGTTTGATTGTCGTGATCGACGAGTATCCCTATCTCGCCCAATCGAATCCCGAGATCAGCTCGTTGCTGCAAGACAAGATCGATCACTTGTACAAAGAGACCAAGCTTATGCTGATCCTATGCGGCTCGTCTCTTTCGTTTATGGAGGAACAGGTGTTGGGCTACGAGAGCCCACTATACGGTAGGCGTACGGCCCAGTTTAAGATCATGCCGCTCGATTTTACGACGACCCTCGGCCTGTGGAAGAGCATGAGTCGCGAAGACGCTGCGGTTTGCTATGGCATGACGGGCGGCATTCCTGCATATATCGAGAAAGTCGATCCTGTTGCACCGCTCAAGGACAACATCAAACGTCTTTTTCTAACTCCTACGGGCTATCTCTTTGAGGAGCCGAGTAACCTGCTATTGCAAGAGTGCCGCAATCCCGAGCAATATGATGCGATCGTGCAAGCAATTGCCCAGGGGCGCTCGAAGATCTCGGAGATTGCGAGCTCTACGGGAATCCCTGCGAGCAACGTAAAGAGCTATGTGGATAAGCTGGCGTCGCTTGGGATTGTCGAGCGCGAGCTGCCCCTAAACGAGACGAGCAATAAGCGAGCCGTGTATCTGCTGAGCGACCAGATGTTTAGGTTCTGGTATAAGTTTGTGCCGCAGAACATTGGGCTGATTCAAAACGATATGGCCGAGATGGCGTATAAGCGCATTGAGCCGCACGTATCGGATTACATGGGTACGGTCTTTGAGCTTATATGCAGACAATACGTGTACGAACTCGCGCGCGCGGGCCAGCTCGATGTGGTTCCGGCAAGCGTCGGGCGCTGGTGGGGGACGGATAATCGCACGCATACGCAGGAAGAAATCGACTTGATTGTTGACGATGGCGAGGGCGCTACGCTGTTTGCGGAGTGCAAATGGCGCAATGAACCGGTGGGCGAAGACGTGCTGCAAAAGCTCGTGCACCGAAGCGAGCTCTTTAGACGGCAACGAAAAAGCTATGCGCTTTTCTCAAAAAGCGGTTTTACGCAGGGATGTCGGGATGCCGCGGAGAGTAGGGGAGACGTCAAGCTGATCTCGTTTGCCGAGATGTGAGGGCGGGGATAATGAAGCGCGTCCTGATTTGATGCTGGGAATGGGATGTGCTTTCCTTTTGCGACCTTTGGCGGAAAGTGCGTTCCAGATTTCGGCTTCAGAATGGGATGCCGTTTCCGGATCGGCCCTCAGGCGGAAACTACGACCCGGAATTTGGCTCCAAAACGGGATACGCTTTCCCGGTGGCATCTCTAGCGGAAACTGCATCCAGGAATGAGCTCTCGGAACGGGACACGCTTTCCCATCGGGGCTTCAAACGGAAACCGTGTTCCGGAATTGAGCCTCAGGGTGGGACGCATTTTCCGGTAGAGGCCTGGGACGGAAGGCGTGTCCCAGAATCCGGCTAATCCGATGGCCAGGTGGTTGAGCGAGCGGGCTCCGGGGCTCCATTACTGAAAATTCATTTGTTAAACCTGGCAACCGTAGGTAGAATAAAGTCGACGGCAGCCCAAGGGTGATAGCTGGGCAGCGCCGTTACTTAGTTCAAGGGGTCAATGCCTTAACGGCGTCGACCCCTCTTCTTTTGCTTCGTACGCTGCTTAAGTGCCTCGGAAAGTCCGATAAGCGCCGTGAGGAGCGAGACCAAAGCGGTCAGGAGCTTCACGAAATCAATCAGATCGGTCATGGGCATCACCTCCCGTCGCATGGAGGGCGCTGCCCGGCACATGGAACTGCCGTCAACAACTGCCATTCTATCAAAGCGCGGTCATAAATACGAATATATGTTCGATAATAACAGCAACGTGATTCCCTCGAATAGCAGCCTTTCGTAAGGGCGGCAGAAGACGGCGCTGGGCGATTGGGGCTAGACGCGCAGGTCTTCGTCACCGAAAGCCCGTTTGATTAACCAGCCCTCTGTAGGTACACTGCATATTGATGGGCCCGGGATGACCGCTGATTCAAGTCACCGGGCCTAAATCTTTTTCATGCATTTGAATAGAGCGGGCAACTCTCTTGGGGCCGTCTGCATGGCGTGTGCCTGGCGCATGGTATTGCGCCCAGCTTTCATGTCCGCGCGGCCACCTATCCTTACGGCAATGTAGCCGCCTATGTAGCAAGCGGCAGGCAACGGAGAAAGGCCCTAACCGTGTCAGTTGAAAAAGACGCCGGGTATCTCGGCTATCGATACGACGAACTTTGCGCGCCAGATTGTGCTGGACTTTGAGTTTGCGCCGGTGCCAAAGCAGCGCCAGCGCCGTGGACTGCGCAATGAGATTATCGAGGTCGGCGCCGTCAAGCTCGATTACCACGGCAACGTTATGGGCGAGTTCTCGCAGTTTGTGCAGACGGAATTTACCGAAGGCGTTGCGTTTCCCGTCCGCGAGCTCACAGGTATATCGGCCGTGGACACCGCGATGGCCGACCCGCTCTACATGGTGATCAAAAGGCTCAGCGATTGGATCGGCCGCTACTCCGCCCAGATAGTTTGCTGGAGCGGGACGGACCGTCGACAGCTTATGACCGAGCGCCAGGCAAAGCAAATCGACCTTGCCGCATTTCCTACGGACTGGGCCGATCTGCAGGCGTTTTACACCTCGATCATGGACGTGGGCAGCCACGAGTGCGTCTCTTTGAATGACGCGGCGACGTGGTTTGGCATCGAGTTTGACGAGTCGACGGGTCACGCCCACAGTGCCCTAGCCGACGCGCGCGTGACCGCCAAGTTGCTCAAGCAGGTGATGGACGGGGACTATCGCGTGAGTCCGCGTGCTCAGGAGATCCGCCAGCGGTGGAGGATGGGCGATCGAGCCCAGATGCGCCTTTCCAACAAGTGCCCCGAGCTGGGCGACCTGCTGCTGAAGCTGAAGGCGGAGGGGAGGTAGGCGGGGCTCCGGGAATGACCTCTGACTCAAGTCAACGGGGCTCATTTTGCTTTCTTTGGAGCTTTCTCACGGGGCTGACTTTACTTCGTCTCATTTAGTATAAAGCGGCTGCTAGATTGCATAGTGATGATAAAATTAATCAACTCAACATCAATAGCTGTCGCTTTGCGCAATGAGGGGTTCCGAGACGTATGAACGAGTCTGACACACGGCTTAAACTCATTGATCCTGCGATTATGAAGTCGTGGGATCGCAATACCCAAGTCTTCACTGAGTATTTCTTTACCAGTGGCGAGATTGTTGTGCGCGGAAGTATGGTCACCCGTAAAGACAAGAAGAAGGCTGACTACCTTCTGATGTATGCTCCGGGCATCCCTATCGCAATCGTCGAGGCTAAGGATACGGAGCACACCGTTGATGCCGGTCTCCAACAGGGGATGGGATATGCCCAGCTGCTCGATATTCCGTTTGCGTACAGCTCAAATGGAAAGGGTTTTGTTGAGCACGATTTTCTTACCGGGAAAGAGCGCGCTCTTGCCATGGACGAGTTTCCCACTCCGGCGGAACTTTGGACACGATACTCAAAAGCTAAGGGGCTTGAACATCCGTATAGCCAGGAGATTGTGACCGCTCCGTATTACCAGGAGCATGGCGGCAATCATCCTCGCTACTATCAGTGCATCGCCATCAATCGTACGCTTGAAGCTATTGCGCGAGGTAAGAATCGCATCTTGCTCGTTATGGCAACGGGAACGGGAAAGACTTTTACGGCTTTTCAAATCGTTCATCGCTTGCGACAGACTACCGAGGTTCGTAAGGTTCTCTATCTGGCGGACCGCAATATTCTCGTCGATCAGACCATAGACGGCGATTTCAAGCCTCTCAAGAGGGTTACAACCAAGGTCGTAGGTCGAAAGCTCGATTCTGCTTACGAGGTCTATTTCTCGCTCTACCAACAGCTTGTTGGAGAAAACGGTGAAGAAATATTCCGCGAGTTCGACTCGGAATTCTTCGATTTGATTATCGTCGACGAGTGCCATCGCGGAAGCGCCGCGGCGGACTCCGCATGGCGTAAGGTACTTGAGTATTTCAATTGTGCAATTCAAATCGGTATGACGGCTACGCCAAAGGAGACTGAAGAGGTTTCAAACATTACCTACTTCGGCGAACCTGTCTACACCTACTCCCTTAAACAGGGAATCGAGGATGGCTTTCTCGCCCCGTATAAAGTTATTCGTCCTAAGCTGAACGTCGACATTTACGGATACCGTACCGAGGAAGGCACCATAGATGATCGCGGCGAAGCTCTGCCCAAACGTGTTTTCGAGAAGCAAGACTTCGACAGCGAGATTGTCATCAAAGAGCGCTACGAGGAAGTTGCCAAGCGGATAACTCAATTTCTAAAGGAGACGGATCGTTACTCCAAGACCATAGTCTTTTGCGTTGACATCGAGCATGCCGAAAATATGCGACGTGCCCTTGTAAACGAGAACGCCGATATCGTAAGAGATCACCCCACCTACATCATGAAGATTACGGGTGACGACAGGGAAGGTAAGGCTCAGTTAGATAACTTCATCGACCCCGACGAGAAATACCCGACCATCGTTACGACTTCGAAGCTTCTCACCACTGGTGTTAATTGCAAGACGTGTAAGGTAGTCGTGCTCGACAACAAGTTCGGTGAGCACGGAATGACGGAGTTCAAGCAGATTATCGGCCGCGGAACCCGTATCTGTGAGGACTACGACAAACTCTATTTCACCATCCTCGATTTTCGTGACGCATCGCGTTTGTTTGCAGATCCCGAGTTTGATGGCGAACCTGTTGTTGTGTTTGAGCCTAATCCGGGTGACCCCATTGCGGATCCGGGTCCCGGCGGCAATGGCGGCAGTCCCGTTCCGCCTCCGCCTCCGATCGTAGACCCACCCGTATTGCCGCCGGACGATCCGTCCTCCCATGTGAAATATCACGTTCATGGGGCCGACGTCTATGTAGTGTCGGAGATGGTGCAGTATTACTCCTCCGATGGCCTTCTTGTAACTGAGAGCCTTAAGGACTATACGCGAAAAAACATTCTCGGCGAATACGACACTCTTGACCACTTCCTAGCGGCGTGGAACTCTGAACATAAGAAACAAGCGATTATCGATGAGCTGCGCGCGCGTGGCGTATTCCTGGATGAGCTGCGGCTCGAGACTGGACAGGAGCAAATGAGCGACTTTGACCTCATTTGCCACATTGCTTACGACCAGAGACCTCTTACGCGCAGCGAGAGAGCCAATAGTGTCAAGAAAAAGGGCGTGCTCTATGAGTATGCCGGCGTCGCGCGTGAGGTCCTTGAAGCGCTTCTCGACAAATATGCGACGTCGAACCTCGTAGACTTGGACGACACCCACGTCCTCGACCTCGAGGAATTCCGTCGGTTTGGCAGCCCAATGAAGATCGTCGCCGCATTCGGCGGCAAACAACAGTACATTCAGGCAGCGCAGATGCTCGAGGACGAGCTCTACATCGCATAGAGAAAGGTAGCGATAGCAAATGGCACTGGGATCTCTCGTAAAGACCCTGCAGAACATCATGCGCAAAGACGCCGGCATCAATGGCGATGCGCAGCGCATTGAGCAGATGACTTGGCTTTTCTTCCTCAAGATTTACGATGCCAAGGAGCAGGAGTGGGAGTTTCACGATGACTCCTATCAGTCCATCATCCCCGAGCGCCTGCGCTGGTATAGCTGGGCGCACGATGCGAAAGACGGCAAGGCGCTTACTGGCGATGAGCTTCTCGACTTTGTGAACAATGATCTATTCAAGACTCTTGAGAGTCTTGAGCTTGCACCTGATGCGCCTTTGCGACACGTCGTCGTCAAGGCTGCTTTTACTGACGCCAACAACTACATGAAGGATGGGATTCTACTTCGTCAAGTCATCAACGAGATTGACGAGTCGGTTGATTTTACCGAGTACAAAGAGCGCCACGCCTTCGGTGAAATTTACGAGACCATCCTGAAAGACTTACAGTCCGCGGGTAATGCCGGCGAGTTTTACACGCCCCGAGCGGTGACTGACTTTATGGCCCAGGCACTTGCGCCCAAGCTCGGCGAGACTGTGGCTGACTTCGCGTGTGGCACGGGCGGCTTTTTGACGAGCGCCCTCAAGATTCTCGACTCCCAGGTTCAGACTCCAGCCGATCGTGAACTCTATGCAAGATCGGTCTACGGCATCGAGAAGAAGCAGCTCCCTTACCTGCTGTGCGTGACCAACATGCTGTTGCACGATATCGATAATCCTGAAGTCTTTCACGATAACTCTCTCGAGAAGGATGTTCGCGAGTGGAAGCACAAGCCTGACGGCCAGTTTGACGTCGTACTTATGAACCCGCCCTATGGCGGGTCCGAGAGTGCATCGGTGCAAAACAACTTCCCTGTTGCACTCCGTAGCTCCGAGACCGCAGATCTATTCCTTGGACTCATTCTTTATCGTCTTAAGCGAGGCGGCCGCGCTGCTGTTATCATTCCGGATGGTTTTCTCTTTGGCCAGGATAGTGCAAAGACGGAGATCAAGCGTCGCCTGCTTGAGGACATGAACTTGCATACTGTCTTGCGCCTTCCACAGAGTGTTTTCGCTCCGTACACGAGCATCACTACTAACGTTCTGTTCTTCGATAATACGGGGGCCTCTGAGGGCGTTTGGTTCTATCGCATGGACATGCCCGAGGGGTATAAACACTTCTCTAAGACCAAGCCCATTAGGATCGAACATTTTGCACCTGTAAAGGAATGGTGGGAGAACCGTCGGGATATCGAGGAAGACGGCAATCCCAAGGCCAAGTACTATACGGTTGACGAGTTGCGAGACGGCGGTTTTAACTTTGACGTGTGCGGCTATCCTCACGAGGAAGAGGAGATCTTACCGCCTGACGAACTGATCAGGAACTACAAAGAAGAGCGCGCTAAGCTCGATGCCGAGATTGACCAGAAGCTTGCTCGTATTTGCGAGATTCTTGGGATTGAGGCGTAGATGAAGGCAAAAGACCTGAAGAACTCAATCCTGCAAATGGCGATTGAGGGAAAGCTCGTTCCACAAGACCCGAGTGATGAGCCTGCAAGCGTCCTGCTTGAGCGTATTCGTGAAGAGAAGCATAAGCTTATTGCTGAGGGTAAGGCTAAATTCCCGAAGGGCGGGGAGAGCATTATCTATATCGGTTCCGATGGCTCCCCCTATGAGAAACACGTGGACACTAAGGGACGCGTTCTGAGCGACAAGTGCATCGCGGACGAGGTTCCGTTTGGGATTCCGGAAAGCTGGGCCTGGGCGAGATTTAGTGAAGTCATTGGAATTGCAGCGCGTTTGGTCGACCCGTTGAAATATCAGGACTTTCCTCATATCGCGCCTGACAACATCCAAAAAGGCACCGGAAAGCTCTTGTTCTGTCATAGTGTTAAGGCCGACGAGGTTAAGAGCGCCAATCACCTGTTCTCTGCAGGACAGATTCTCTATTCGAAGATTCGTCCAGCTCTTCGAAAGGCGGTTATCGCCCCTTTTGATGGGCTGTGTAGTGCGGATATGTATCCGCTCAACACCAAGCTGCAACCTGAATATGTCCTCACGGTTCTCCTCAGCAATTTCTTCACTGAGGAGACGCTTAAGGGTGATACGCGTGTCAAAATGCCAAAGACTAATCAGAAGTCATTGAACGTCATTCTGGTCCCAGTTCCGCCTCTCGCCGAGCAGCGCCGCATCGTCGAGCGGGTGAACGAGCTCATGCCCCTGGTCGAGGAGTACGGTGAGCTCGAGGACGCCCGCGAGGAGCTCGACGCCGCGCTGCCCGGCCGCCTGCGCAAGTCGGTGCTGCAGCTGGCGGTTCAGGGAGGGCTCGTGCCGCAGGACCCCGCAGACGAGCCCGCCGGCGTTCTGCTGGAGCGCATCCGCGGGCAGCGCCGGCAGCTCGTGGCCGAGGGGGAGATGAAGGCCCCGAAGGGCGGTGAGTCGATCATCTTCGCCGGTTCCGATGGCCGCCGCTATGAGAAGAGGGTGGACGCCAGGGGCCGCGAGTCCGAGCCCGTCTGCATCGAGGACGAGATCCCGTTCGAGATACCCGAGAGCTGGGAGTGGCGTCGTTTAGGGTCTCTTGTCTTGAATCGCGGGCAGAAGAGGCCTGAGGCGCGTTTTGCCTATATCGACATCTCGTCGATTGACAATGTGAACCAAAAGCTCGGACAAGAAACTGTTATAAATGCAGCTGACGCGCCCTCACGAGCAAGAAAGCTAGTCGCAAAGAATGATGTGCTCTATGCGACCGTCCGCCCTTATTTGCATAATGCCTGTATCGTAGATAAGGATTTTAATATTAAGCCCATCGCAAGTACTGGGTTTGCTGTCCTTTCATGTCTTGACGGATTCCTTCCTAGTTTTCTTCTCTACTTTTTGGTTTCTCCTAGCTTTGACTCTTATGCAAATGCCAATGAGAACGCGAAGGGGGTTGCCTATCCGGCAATCAATGACAACAGGCTGTATCGCGCTCTAGTTCCTGTTCCCCCGGCCAGCGAGCAGAAACGAATTGTTTCTAGAGTCACCGAAGTATTTGCTCTTACCAATTGACTGCTTCATCAACCGCGGCGCGCTGTTCATCGGCAGTGCGCCGCAGATAGATTCGCGTTGTCTCAATGCTTTCGTGTCCCATAAGATCAGCAAGCAGTGAAATATCTGGGTTGCGGTTGATAAAGTTTTTTGCGAACAAGTGCCGAAATGAATGCGGGTATACGACGTCTTGGTCGACGCCATAGCGCAGTGCGGCACGCTTCAACCCTACGGATATGCCGCGCGAAGTAATCGCGTTGTCGTTTTTGCCTGGAAATAGAAGGCCATTCATTGGCTTGGCTTTCCATGTAAGACTTTCTTCACGCAAAGAGTCAGGTATCCAAATTCTCCTGAGCTTCTGGCCTTTTGAAACAATGTCCATATATCCAGCGGTAACGTGTTCTACTTTGAACTGTCTTAACTCACTTACTCTCGCACCCGTACAACCAAGAAAGCGAACGATGAAATACCAAAACCAATCACCGTCTTGCTTCAGGCCGCTGATTAACTGCATGTATTGTTCATTGCTGATGACATTGTCGAGAAACGGCTTCTGTTGAATTCGCACTCCTTTGAGTCGGATTCCATCGAAAGCGATGAAATCAAGGTAGGTGTTAATTGCGCCGATGCGGTTGTTAACCGTTTTCGGAGCGAATGAAGAAACCAGCCACTCTTTGTGCGCAAGAAGTGACTGGTTTGTTAGAGACTGAGTTTTATCGATAAGCTGGCATATTGCAAAGGAATAAGAATCAACAGTGTTTTCCGCATAACCCTTTTCCTGCAAGTATTGTACAAACATTCTCATGACATCTTCCTTTCGACGAGGTCATGAAAACAGTTAGACAAGTATTTTGAAAAGCCAGTCAACTTCATAAACGATGCGACGCTGCTCGGCGAGGGGCGGAACTGGGATTAGGTAGTTTCTGACCGTCTCCTGCGCAAGCTCTTTCTGCTTCGTGCTGCCGCTTGCCTGGTCTTCAATTTCAGACTGGACTGACGGCCCCGCGAAATAGGCGAAGGCAAACCGGTGATCAAGCCAATCTTCCCGCGTCCTGATCACCGTCACGTGGCTGTCGGCGACGGCCCAGCCGTATCTGTTTTTCGCCGAGTCATAGACCGCCATCCTGCCCAACGTGCCGAGGCCGGTCGAGTTCCAGATGTTAGCGCCGGGCGATTTTAGCCGCTAATAGTCAAACTATTTTGACCAATCCCGGTCACCGAATAATGGCCACCGTGCCTCCCCGCCGCCACT
>URKU01000003.1 GCA_900548515.1 uncultured Collinsella sp.
GCGGGTCGATTCTGTCGGCAGTCATCTGTGTTGTCGCGTTTACCGTGCTCAACCGACGCGGGGCTTTTGACAAGTTGGCAGCGTAGCGGGGCAACGCGAAATCGCCCTTATCGACGACATCATCAGCGACGACCCGGCGACCCAAGTGACGCGGATCGCGGTGCCGGTTGCCCCAGCAAAGTAAGAACCGCCCGGAAGGCATCATGCTTCCGGGCGGTTCTTACTAATCATCATCCAGCAACTCGAATCGATTTCTAGATATCACCAATGCAGCATAATCTTGGCTTTGGTGAAAAACATGGGCAATCACAACGTCCTCGTTATCGTAGTAATAAAGCATTACATAAGAATTAACGAGGCAAGCATGGTAACCAAGCACTGCAAGCTCGGGTAACTTCGATAAGCCGTAGTCAACTACACCACTTTGAAGAAGCTGGAGCTGGCTACGGTATTTATCAAGAAAGTGCCGGGCAGTAAAAATACCATGCCCCAATAGATAATCAACGATATCGTCAACTTCTTGTTCAGCTGTAGGCAGAATCTTGACGTTATAGGCCATATTTTGCCTCAAGGTCATCGAGAGCCTCAAAGGCATCACGCGCCGTGCCAGCAGCACGCTCCCGCTCGGCCACAGCTATACGAGCCATCAGACGAGCCTTAGCCTGTTCCTGAACCATGAGGTCGTAGTCCTCGGATCGAAGTACAACAAATTTGCTATAGCCGTTTTTTGTAACAGTCACTGGACCAGTAGTAGTTTCAACGAGCTCCGAGAATTTCACGGTGTCCCGCATATCTTTAATTGGAACGCAAACAGGCATGGCACACTCCTAACATAATTGTGTACATAATTATGAAGTATAGCTCAGCTAACGAGCGTCGGCTACAGGATAACCGCCATGCCGGGGACAGTCCCCGATATGGCGGTTTTACTCCTCCGGAATCGGAAACGCACGGATGAACTCTGCAGGCGAGAAGGTCTTGATGGTCGAGCGCACAAAAGCAGCGCGGTCACGCGTGATGATAAAGTCCACGCCGGCACGCTCGGCCATCGCACGGATACAGCCGTCCTCAAAGTCCGGCTCATCGGAATAGGCGGAGGTAAAACAAGCTTCTTGGTCGAGAGGCTCTACCGAATAGCTCTTAAGACAGTCGCGCACTACCTCGCGGGCGCGCGCCTCGCCTGCCTGTTTAGTGAGAATGTAGTACGCGTCCTTGAGAGAACAGGCCGAAACAACGCCCTCGATAAGCCCCACGTCGACGAGCCCCTTGATCGTTTGCGCCGCTGCGTGCTCCGGCCGGCCCGGCAGCACACAATCGAGCAGAAAATTGGTATCGAGAAATGCCCTCATAGGTAGCGCTCCCTCGCGACGCGCTTTTCATCTTCAACCGTCATCGTATCGAGCGGCGTTCCCTTTGGCATGTTAGCCACGATATCGAGATACTCCTGGTAGTCCTCATTCTCCGCGAGCATCTCACGGATCTCCTTCCAGGTGATCTTGGGATGCCACATCGTACCCATGTCGCGCTTGGGCTTGTCCGAGCCGCACGTCGGTTTTGTGCCCCCACGCTCCTGGGCAGCATCATATTCCACTGCAACCGGGCCTTGATAGTCGAGCGGCACGATTTTGAACAACGGCTTGCTCCGCTTGAAGACCACAACCTCCTCGCCATCATTGGCAACCCTTTCGGCCACCTGCGTAAGGTTTTGGCGCAGCTCCGAAAACGCGACGGTAACCATAACTGCTCCTCTCAACATATATCTTTACTGCTAAGTATACACGTTAATGTTAATGTTAAAGTGTATAAAACTCATTACAATGGGGCAGCCCCGTTGTGGGACCTCACTGCGAGGCCCCTTTGCTTTGTATGAATCTTCTATCGCTCCGGAACGACACCGCTCCGCAGGGTCACCCTCGGCAACCTACATGACGCAGATCATGCTGCCCGCCACCACGCCCAAATAAAAACCTCCCGGAAAGTATCAACCTTTCCGGGAGGTTTTCTAATTTGATTATCGATGTCCTAAGCCTGGGGCACCTCGCCAGTAGCCAGGATCTGCTCGAGTGCGTCCTCGTCCAGCACAGGCACACCCAGCTGCTCGGCTTTGGTGAGCTTGGAGCCCGCTTTGGGGCCGGCAACCAGGTAGCTCGTCTTCTTTGACACACTGCCCGAAACCTTGGCGCCGAGCACCTTGAGCGCCGCGCCTGCCTCGTCGCGCGTGCGGTTGATGAGCGTGCCGGTGAGCACGAAGGTCAGACCCGCGAGCGGCTGTGCGTCGGCGAGCTCGCCTGCCACGCCAGCGTCGGCTGCGGCTTGCGCATGAGCGGCGCCCAAGTCGACCTCGAGAGACAGGCCCGCTTGGCGCAGACGCTCCAGCACGGCAAGATTTTCGGGCACGGCCAGGAACTGCTTGACGCTCGCCGCAATCTTGGGGCCAATGCCCTCGCACTCGGCAATATCCTCTTCGCTCGCCAAGATGAGCTTGTCAATCGACAGGAATCGCTCGGCGATGACCTCGCCCACGCTCTTGCCCACGTGGCGGATACCCAGGGCAAACAGCACACGACCGAGCGGCTGGCTCTTGGACTTGTTGAGCTCGGCGATGATTTTCTCAGCCGTCTTGAGGCCCACCGGAATGGGGTCGCCCTTCTTGACGCCCTTTTTGCTGTTGGAGCTGGCATAGGTGCGCCCCGTGTCCAGGCCGGCGATATCGTCGACCGTGAGCTGGTAGAAGTCTGCGACGTCGTGAATCAGCCCGGCGGCGATCATCTTGTTGACAATCTCGTCGCCTAGGCCGTCGACGTCCATGCAGCCGCGGCTCACCCAGTGGAGCAGGCGCTCCTTGAGCTGCGCGGGACAGTCGATGGAGACGCAGCGGTAAGCCACCTCGCCGTCCTCGTGGACAACGGGGCTGCCGCACACGGGGCAGACCTCGGGCATGTGCCAGTCGACCGAATCGACCGGGCGCTTGTCGAGCACCGGGCCCACAACCTCGGGGATTACGTCGCCCGCCTTGTGCACGATGATAGTGTCGCCCTCGCGCACGTTTTTGCGGCGGATCTCGTCGATGTTGTGCAGCGTGGCGCGCGCGATGGTGGAGCCGGCGACCGTCACCGGGTCGAACTCGGCGACCGGTGTGAGCACACCGGTGCGGCCCACCTGGATGCGAATTTCGCGCAGGACGGTCTGCTTTTCCTCGGGCGGAAACTTAAAGGCAATGGCCCAGCGCGGCGCGCGGGCGGTAAAGCCCAGGTCGAGCTGCTGCTGGAAGCTGTCGACCTTTACGACCACGCCGTCGATGTCGTAGTCCAAGTCGCCGCGGTGCTCGAGGGCCTGGGCGCAGAACTCGTGGACCTCGGCCGGCGTGGCGCAGCGTGCCACGTTGGGGTTGACGCTAAAGCCGGCGCTACGCAGCCAATCGAGAAACTCACGCTGGCTGTGGACGTGCAACGGGTCGGTATCGGCGATGGCATAGATAAAGGTGGCCAGGTCGCGGCGCGCCGTGACCTTGGGGTCCTTTTGGCGCAGGCTGCCGGCGGCGGCGTTGCGCGGGTTGGCGAAGGGGTCGCGGCCCTCGGCATCGGCCTCTTCATTCAGACGCACAAAGCTGCCCTTGGGCATATAGACCTCGCCGCGTACCTCAATGGTGCGCTCGCGGTCGGCGCCCATGTGGGCGAGCGCCGGCTCGGACAGGTGCATGGGCACATCCTTGATAGTACGGACGTTGAGCGACACGTCCTCGCCCGTGGTGCCATCGCCACGTGTGGCTGCGCGTACGAAGGTGCCGTTTTGGTAAGTAAGGGCCACGCCCAGACCGTCGATCTTAAGCTCGCAGGTATAGGTGACGCTACCGGCACCGAGGGCATCCTCAGTGCGCTGGAGCCACGCGTCGAGTTCGTCCAGGTCCATGGCATCGTCCATGGAATACATGCGCGCCATATGCGTGACCGGCGTAAACTGCTCGCTCACGTAGCCGCCCACGCGCTGGGTATAGCTATCGGGCGTCACCAGGTCGGGGTAGGTGGCCTCGATTTCCTGCAGTTCAACGAGCATTTTGTCGAAGGCGGCGTCCGTGATCTCGGGCGCATCGAGCATGTAGTAGCGATAGGCGTGGTAGTCGAGCTCGTGGCGCAGTTCGGCCGCGCGCGCTGCCGCCTGGGCACGGGCATCGGTCGGTGCGGTGGCTTCCGCGGTCGCGGGCGTTTCGGTATCGATGTCCACGCCGTCACCAAACAGGCTCGATTGCTCCATAGCGGCACTCCTTCGCTCGATTTCAAACGGATACAAGAGTACCACCGGTCGCAACGGGGTCGAATAGCGGTCTCAAACCGCACCGAATCGGCAGCCGCCAGACTGGGGTGGACAGTTAGTTCAGATACGTATAAATCCTAGAGCTGGATTAGGCACGAACACCCCTGTTTCAACTAATTTGGGCTCCCTGAGACCATGTAAACGTCCCGCTCGCCCTCCCAAACACCCATTCAAACCCCATCCCAATCAAAAATTGCTCAAAACGCATCCCAAGCTGCCCCAGATTTATACGTATCTGAACTAACTGTCCAGACCATTACGAACCAGGCCTCTTGCCAGCCACAAGTGATCCGTTTTCCTCCGTCCCCAACGGATCAATAAGAAAAGAGGGGCTGTCCCGCGCTGGCGGGACAGCCCCTCTGGCTTCGGCATGTGCGAAATGGCTCGTTAGTAACCCTGGCCGTAGCCCTGACCCTGGCCCTGCTGGCCCAGCAGCTCCTCCAGGTACTGGCGCAGCTGCTCGTCGGTAATACCGCCGTTGCCGGTGTCGGTCGAACTGTCGTCCTGCTGCTGGTTCTGCAGCTCCTCATCGGAGCCCAGCTCGACGGTGACCTTCTTCTCTTCCTTGCCGCGCATGAGCGTGATCTCGACCTTCTCGCCCACCTCGTGGCTGCGCAGCGCGATAATCAGGCCATCGGCGCTCGTAATCTCGTCGTCGCCCAACTTGGTGATGACGTCGCCCTCCTGAATGCCGGCCTTGGCGGCAGGACCGTCCTCAACGACGCTCGCCACATACGCGCCGCTATCGGTGCTCAGCTTGTTGGTGCGGGCGTTGAGCGCGTTGACGCTCGAAAGCGTAGCGCCCATGTACGGATGCACCGGCGTCTTGCCGCCGATGATCTGGTCGGCAATGTTCTTGGCGTAGTTAACGGGAATAGCAAAGCCCACGCCCGAGCTGGAGCCCGAGTAGCTCTCGATGAGCGAGTTGATGCCCACCAGCTCACCGTTGTCGTTGACGAGCGCGCCGCCGGAGTTGCCCGGGTTGATGGCGGCATCGGTCTGAATCATGTTGGCATAGATGGTGTTACCGCTGGTAGAGCTCATGGCCGTGGAGCGGTAGAGCGCCGAGACGATACCGGTGGAGACAGACTGCTCGTTGCCGAACGGCGACCCGATCGCCATGACCCACTCGCCCACGTTGAGCTTGGAGGAATCACCGATCTCGATCGGCGTGAGCTTGGAGGCGTCGGCGTCCTTGAGCTTGATGACGGCCAGGTCGCTCGAGGCGTCGTTGCCCACGAACTCGGCCTCGTAGGTGGTGCCGTCGTCCATGGTAACCACGTACTGGTCATAGCCATCGACCACGTGGTTGTTGGTGAGGATGTGGCCCTCGGTATCGAGCACCACGCCCGAACCGACGCTGCCCGAGCTGTCCGACTCGTCGGCAGACTGCGAAAGCGAGCCATTCTGGCTACCGCTCGAAGTGGCGGTAATGGAAACGACGGAGGGCAGGGCCTTGGCAGAAACGGCCTCGGCCAACGTGGTGTCCTCGGAATCAATCGTAATCTTTTGCGTCGATGAGCCCGAAGCGCCCGCCGTCACGGCGTTCTTGCCGCCGCCAATGTTGAGCGTGCCGCTCATGATAAGCGCGATGACCAGCAGGGCACCGCAGGCGCAGCCGGCGAGCGCCGTAATAAAGATCGGCAGCTTTTTGGTCTTGGTCTTGACCACCGTGTGCTTGTTCACGACCTGTTGGCCGCCCAGCGGCTTGCCGGTCTGCGTGTCGAAGGCCTGCACGTAGGGAATGTTGCCATCGGCAGGCGTCGACTCCACCTGCACGCGCGGCTGCTGCTGAGTCTCGCCGGCGTGGTCCGCATCCTGGGGGCGCTGGGAATCGTTCTCGCTCATAGCTGCGATCCTTTCGTCAAATAACCAAAGGCCCGCCAAACATGTGGCGGGCCATCATTGTTCACGTTGAGTTGTACCCCAATATGCGGGCACAAGTGTATGAGAACGCAATCTTTTAGGAAGGCTTAAGTTCTGCTGCAGATTCGAGAGGAACCCGCACCCGCGTCAAAACCACCACAAAGGTGCCTGTCCCCTTTGTGGTGGAAAGCTAGTCCTTAAACAGATAGCCCACGCCGCGGACGGTGGTGATATGTGCCGCAATCTGCGGGCCCACCTTGGAGCGGATGCGTCGGATGTGCACGTCGACGGTGCGCGTGCCGCCGCAGTACTCAAAGCCCCACACGCGGTGCAGCAGCACTTCGCGGCTGTAGGCGCGGTTGGGATGCGTCGCCAAAAAGCTCAGCAGCGAGTACTCCATCAGCGTCAGGTCGATAGGCTCGTTATCGAGCGTTACCTGGTAGGTAGCCAGGTTAATCTCGAGGTTATCGATGTTGAGTACATCGTCGGCGGTGACGGTCTCCTCCTCGCCCATCAGGCGCTGCGCGCGAGCCTTGAGCTCGTTGGGTGTCGCCGTGGGGCATACAAAGTCGGCATGCGCGTGATTGGGCAGGCGCAAGGTACCGAGCGCCTCGTCGTCGACGATCACCAGCATGGGGACGCCGCCGCGGTCGTCAAGCCACTTGGCAATCTGATCGATGCGGTCGCTGCGGATTCCATCGGAATCGAGGATCAGCAGGTCAAAGTCGTGCGCCGCAGTCGGCGAATCGGGGGTGGCCAGGCTCACCTCGACACCCAGGGTGGTCGTCAAGCTGCGGGCAAACTCGTGGAAGCGCGTCGTGCGCGCCATGAACAGGGCACTCTTTTCGGACATATCGGCCTCCAAAAAAATGAGCTCAATCGTACTGAAACAAGCCAGCGCGATTAGGAGTTCGCCAGGTAGTGCTTAATCTCCCACTCGGTGATCGTAGACTCGAACTTATGCCACTCGTCGCGCTTCTTTTTGAGGAAGAAGCTGTGGATGTGCTCGCCGAGGGCATCCTTCATAAACTGCGAGTCCTCAAACACGTCGAGCGCCTCTTTGAGCGAGCGCGGCAGCGGCGTGTAGCCGGCCTCGAGCATCTGACGGTCGGTAAGCTTGAGCGTCTCGGCCGTTGCCTCGGGCGGGAGTTCCAGCTTGCGCTCGATGCCGTCCAGACCAGCCGCCAGCGTGACGGCGTTGACCAGGTACGGGTTGGCCATGGGGTCGGGGCTACGAAGCTCGATGCGCGTGGACAGCTGCTTGCCGGGCTTGTAGACCGGAATGCGGACCATGCTCGCGCGGTTGCGCAGGCCCCACGTGGCGTACTGCGGCACGGAGTCGCCGCCCGTGGTGATGCGCTTGTACGAGTTGACCGTGGGGTTGGTGATGGCGCTAATCTCGCGGGCATGCGCCAGGATGCCGGCCATGTAGTGCTTGGCGATATCGGAGAGGTGGTACTTCTCGTCGTCCTCGCCCCAAAAGACGTTGTTGCCGTCGTGGTCGAATAGCGACTGGCACAGGAACATAGCGCTGCCGTCCTCGCCCGCCAACGGCTTGGGCATAAAGGAGGCGTGGCAACCGCTCTCGTAGGCCTGCTGCTTAATGATTAGTTTGGCCGTGGTGATGGCGTCGGACATGCTCAGGGCCTCGGCGTGGCGCAGGCTCATGCCGTGCTGCGAGCGGCCGGCAGCGTGGAAGGTGTACTCCACGGGCACGGACATCTTCTCGAGCGTGAGAACCGTGTTGCGGCGCAGGTCGCGGGCGGCATCGCTCACCGAAAGATCGAAGTAGCCCACGTTGTCGAGCGGCTCGGGCGTGTGCTCGTCGGGGAAGTAGTAATACTCCAGCTCGGCGCCCACGTTGAGCAGGTAGCCAGCCTTCTCGGCCTTGCGGAACATGCGGCGCAACGCATCGCGCGGATCGCCGGCGAAGGGCTTGCGGTCGGGGGTGCACACGTCGCAGAACACGCGGGCGACGCCGTTGTGGCTCGGGCGCCACGGCAGAATCTGGAAGGTCGAAGCATCGGGGAATGCGAGCATGTCGGCTTCCTCGGGCGTAGCAAAGCCCTCGATGGCGGAGCCGTCAAAGCCAATACCCTCCTCAAAAGCGACCTCGAGGTCCTCGGGGCTAATGGCAAAGTTCTTGAGGCGGCCGAGAATGTCGACAAACCACAGACGCACAAAGCGGATGTCACGCTGCTCTACGGAGCGAAGTACGTAATCGATGTTCTGCTGGTTCATGTCGCTCCCCTTTCTTTCGGGCGGGTTTCGACTGGTCTATATCGCAGATACTATCGCAGAAAAATGTTTCCGCAGGGTTAAAGCGTATCAAGCGCTCAAAAAACGTGCGCGAACAGGCCGTTGCGAACGAGCGGTTAGCGCGAGGTCGATGCGCGGTGTTCGATGTGGCCGGGGATCTCGATGCGTTTGGGCGCCAGCTTTGCGGCCTCGCCCACAGTAGTGGTAACAACGTCGATGCGCTCGGACAGGCGCTCGACCACGCGCTCGGCGATGGTAAGGGTGTCTTGCGCGGCCGTGGTCACGCCGCCAAAGAGCACGTGATTCCAGGGGTAATCGTCAAACGTTGCGATCTTGAGACCCGCCGGCAGCGAGGGACCAAGCTGCGCCAGTGCCTCGGTCAGACGCAGGAAAACCAGGCCGTTGACGGCAATGAGGCCGAGCTTTTTGCCTGCATAGCCGCGGATGGTCTCGTCCAAGCGACCGACGCCCGTGGCGCCACCGTCGGCCAGGGTGACGACCTCGCCCGCAAGGCCGCGGCGCGAAAGCTCGTCGGCAAAGGCCTCGGCGCGCTCTCGACGCACGGGGCTATCGTCACTTGCCTCGGTGAGCAGGCACAGACGCTCGCTGCCCGCAGCTGCCAAGGCATCTACCAAGCCGGCGACCAGCTCACGGTTGTTAGATGTCACCAGGTCAACACCGCCGTCGGCAACGTCGCGGTCGAGCAGCACAACGGGCAGACGTCCCGCTGCCGCGGCGATCGCCTCGTCATTGCCTCCGCAGGTGTTGACGACCAGGCCGTCCACGCCGGCATCGATAAGTCTGGTGAGCGACTCCGCTTCCTTAGCGGGGTCGTTGCCGCTAATGGCCGTCATGAGCGAGCAGCCGCGCGCCGCGGCGCTGGCGGAAAGGCCCTCGAGCATGGCGCTCGAGAACGGGTTGGCGATGTCAGCCAGAATCACACCGATGAGGTTCGTACGCGAGCTGCGCAGATTGCGCGCGGCGGCACGTGGGCGATAGCCGGTGCGCTCGATAACTGCCGCGATGCGAGCACGGGTCTCCTCGGTCATTTGCCCGGGGCGGTTGTTGAGGTAGCGCGAGACCGTGGCCGGACTCACGCCCGCCTCGGCGGCAATGTCCTTGATTCTCATCTGCGCCATAACGCACCCCGTTTCCCAATTGTCGGCGATCTGAGCCATTTTAGGCATTTTTTTAAAAATCTCGGTTGCAAAACGCTGTAGGTGAGTATACTACGACTCGAAACGAAACCGATTTCGTAAACCGATTTCGGCGAGCGTTGGCACGCAGGTGCAAAGACGCACCCTACCGTCTTGGCACCTGCGTGCCAACGCCATATCAAAGGTGTACGCACGAGTAAAAGGAGCTGCGCGACCATGGGTAAAACGGTTCTTACCTTCGGCGAGATCATGATGAGACTCTCACCCAAAGACCACCTGCGTATTGAGCAGGCAACCGAGTTTGACGTCCGCTACGGCGGCGCCGAGGCCAACACTGCGCTTTCCCTGGCCTACCAGGGCGACAAGGCCGCTTACGTCTCCGTTGTCCCGGCCAACCGTCTGGGCGAGTGCGCCCTGCGTTCGCTGACGGCCTACGGCGTCGACACCACGCGCGTCGTGCGTCAGGGCGACCGTCTTGGCTCCTATGTGTTTGAGGTCGGCGCCTCGCAGCGCGGTAACGGTTGCGTCTACGACCGCAAGTACTCTGCCATCAACATGGCCAAGCGCGACGTCTTTAACTGGGACGAGATCCTCAAGGGCATCGATGTCTTCTATTTCTCCGGCGTGACCCCCGCCGTCTCCGATGAGATGGCTGCCGCCTGCAAGGATGCCCTCACCGTCTGCCGCGCCAAGGGCATCACCACCGTGTGCGACGTGAACTATCGCGGCAAGATGTGGTCGCCCGAGAAATCGCAGGCCACCATGAAGGAACTCCTGCCGCTCGTCGACATCTGCATCGCCAACGACGAGGATGCGCCTGCCGGCCTCGGCATGACCTGCGTCTCCGGTTCCCTTGCCCACGGCATCGAGGAGCGCGACACCTACGTCGAGATGGCCCGCCAGATCTGCGCCGAGTACGGCTGCAAGAAGGTCGCCTCGGTCGTCCGCAACATCTCCTGCGTCGAGCGCTCCATCTGGATGGGCATGCTCTTTGACGCCGAGAGTGGCGAGCACTGGTTCTCCCCTGCTCACGACGTACACGTGCTCGAGGGCGTTGCCGCCGGCGACGCTTTCAACGCCGGCCTCGTCCATGCCCTCATCAACGACTTTGACCCGCAGGACGCCGTCAACTATGCGATTGCAGCCTCGATCCTCAAGCTCACCATCAAGGGCGATTCCAACTTGGTGACCGCAGGCGAGATCGCAGCCGTGGCATCCGCCGCCGACGGTGGCACCCGCGTCGCGCGCTAGTCCGTCTCCATTCCGCGGGCCGCAGCTTTCCAATCCCATACCCCTGCGGCCCGCTCCCCGATTCCTCCGGTCGGGCAAAACCACCAGTCCCATTCCGGTTTTGTCTGGCATTCCCTACATGACTGGTCGAGCAGCCGGTTTTGGAATTGCTTGAACCCCAAGCAGTGCCTCCGATAACCAATCCAAAATCGGCTCCTGACCAGCACATTTGGTAATCACGCGCCCATGCACGCCACACATCGAAAGGAACATCATGTTCGATCAGTTCTACACCACGCTTGAGTCCCTGGGCATCGTGCCGGTCGTTGTGCTCGACAAGGTCGAGGACGCCGCCCCGCTCGCCCACGCTCTTATGGCAGCTGGCATGAAGTCCGCCGAGGTCACCTTCCGCACCGCCTGCGCCGCCGAGTGCATCGCCGCTATGGCCGAGGCCGAGCCCGAGATGTGCGTTGGCGCCGGCACTGTCCTGACCGTCGAGCAGGTTGAGCAGGCCCGCGCCGCCGGTGCCAAGTTCATCGTCTCCCCGGGTTACAACGAGGACGTCGTGAAGCATTGCATCGACATCGAGCTGCCCGTCCTTCCCGGCACCGTGACCCCCTCCGAGGTCACCGCAGCCGAGAACCTGGGCCTCAAGGTCACCAAGTTCTTCCCCGCGTCCCAGTATGGCGGCCTGAACACCATCAAGGCCCTCGCCGCTCCGTTTGTCGGTCACCGCTTTATGCCTACCGGCGGCGTGAGCACCGCCAACGTCGAGGAGTACTTGAGCTCCTCCGCCATCATCGCCTGCGGTGGCACCTGGATGGTCAAGCCGGCCCTGTTTGCCGACGGCGACTTCTCCAAGGTCGAGCAGATCGCCCGCGAGGCCATGGACGTCGTCAAGAAGGTCCGCGGCTAGGTTTAGCTCTCTATCGTGAAAGGGGGCGTGCCCTAGACCTCGCCCCCTTTCTTTTAAAGCGGCTCGGAAGCGCGCCGTTTCCGTCACGAACAAGAACCAAAACCGTCTTGTATGCTGATAGAACGTGACGGAAGCGACACGCCCCCGAGCCGCTTTGTATAATCGGCTGGCAGTCGCGCTCAACTGAGCCACTTCGGTAAAAGCCGAGCCATCAAAACAGCTGCGGCGCCGTCTGGAGGAATGGACCTTTGCTTCCGGTCTTTTCCTCCAAGCGGCACCGCATCTTTGTGCCCCGGTCACACCCCAACGCAGTTGCGGTGAAATAGGGACTGTTTGCGCCACCTAGGTCACAAAACAGTCCCTATTTCACCGCAACTTATATGGGGATTGATTAGATGAACGAGTCTTTGGACAGCTCAAAATAGTCGGGATGCAAGGCGATAACCGGACCTTGCTCTTCGGGCATCAGGTGCAGGTGCGTCTCTGCCAGATAGCTCGCCGCGTCGGTATCGCCCCTCTTAATGGCCTCGAGAATCCGGCGATGCTGCCGACGAATCGGCTCCCAATCCAAATCCTGCGACACCATACGCAACCAGTTATATCGCTCAAAATGCGTGTTGATGCTCTTCATCCAACCCCACAACATGTGACGACCGGCAATCTCAAAACATGTCTCATGGAACAGGTTATCCAGGTCAAAGAAACGGCGCGTTTCGCCATGGTCGAGCGACTCGGACTCGGTAAGAATCTGCTCAAGCCGCTGCTTTTGCTCGGGCGAGGCGGCCGAACAGCATTTAATTAGCACGCTTCTCTCGAGCTTCTCGCGCAAAAAGCAGGCGTTTTCGGCGCGTTCCATGCTGATCTTAGAGACGTAGGTGCCGCTTTTGGGACGCGTTTCCACCAGCTCCTGCTCACGCAAGCGCACAAAGGATTCGCGAATGGGCGTGCGCCCGATTCCCGTCTCCTTTTCCAGACCAATCGCCGAAAGACGCGTGCCGGGCCTGAGCTCGACATAGATGATCTTGGAGCGCAATGCGTTGTACGCCTGGTCTTGCAGGCTCTGATAATGCTGGTGCTGTTCCATAAAGCCCTCGGATGAAGCTCACGGTTTGTCGAATTTCACCATGCAATACTATCGCATCCCCCGCCCCATCATAAGTTGCGGTGGAATAGTTCCTGTTCAAGGCCTTCAGCAGCAAAAACAGGAACTATTCCACCGCAACTACAGCCAACGAGTTGTTGCGATTAGGTGAACGTTCACCTTTTTATTGTTTTTCTCTTCGCAAATAAAATCCCGTGCGTATACTTAGGCTCAAACGAAACCGATTTCGTTGAGCGTGGGCAATAGGGTGTTAAGACACACCCTACCATCTTGGCATCTTATCGCCCACGCAATGCCATTTGCTTTCTTCCCGTCTCGTTGGACCTTTAGTCCCATTCCGGCACAGCGAGACACTTCCTAGACGACTGACCGTGGGGCCGGCTTTTCTGCTTTTGCAGCAGTGCCTCCGATAACCCTCTTTTGCCGGCCCGGGTCAGCTTTTTCACACAACCGAAAGGACGGGTAGCAACATGCGACCGCTCATTATCATGCATGGCGAGAACATCGACTGGTGCCATACCGTCATTAGAATGCTGATGTATCTTGTGGGCGTTGCAGTACTGGCACTCGGTATGAGTCTCCAGACGGCATCCGGCCTGGGCGTCGCCGCGCTCACGTGCTTTGCCACAACCCTATCCATGCTCACTGGCAAGACGCTCGGCTTTTGGATCACCGCAACCTACGTCGCCTACATCGTGGCGCAATTAGCCATCTTGCGAAGCGAGTTCCAGCCGCGCATCCTGCTCGAGTTGTTCTTCTCAACGCTGATTGGCGGCTTGACCGACCTCTTCATGGCGGTCAACCCACTGCATCCCACGGCACTCCCCACACAGATTGCGACCATGCTGCTCTCCCTCGCTGTCACCGCATTTGGCGTAAGTCTCGTCGTCAACATGGGCGTTGTCCCCAACGCGCCCGACGGCTTGGTGCAAGTCATTGCCGAAAAGCTTAAACGCCGCTTTGGTGACGTAAAAGTCGTGTTTGACTGCTCGCACGTCGCCGCCTCGCTCGCGCTGTCGCTGGTCTTTATGCACAACCTGGGCGGCTTTGGCGTCACGACCGCCATCTCGGCACTGTTCCTGGGCCATGTCATCAACGTCGCCAATAAGCTCTTCGCCCAGCGCTTTATCCGCGTGGCCTTTGGAAAATAGCGCCACCGCAAGAACTCGCGAGCAGCGCTATACGTTGCTATATCTCACTATACTTTGCTATATCTTGCTATACGTTGCTATACTTTGCTATATCTTGCTATATCTTGAGCAAAGGTGGCTCGCATGCAAACAAACCCTTTTAAGCCCACAGCAGGCAAAACACCTCCCACGATTATCGGCCGCGAAGATGTACTTGAAGAATTCAATGAAGGCCTCGTCAACGGGCCTGGCGCCCCGGGACGCCTTATGCGCATAGCCGGCGTCCGCGGAACGGGCAAGACGGTCCTCCTTGACGAGTGCTCACGTTTGGCGCAAAGCCATGGCTGGACGGTCATAAAAGAAGTCGCAACCGAAGGACTTTGTCAGCGCATTCTCGAGCAGCTGCAGCCCAAATTCCAGGCCAAACACGCCAGATTTGAGCCAAGCGTAGCTGGCATATCCATCGGCAGCATAGACATTGAGCGAATCGGCCCATCGCTGCGTGACGCCATGAGGCAGGCAATATCAAAGAACGGCAATGGTCTGCTCATCACCCTCGATGAGGTCCAAGACGCAGAGCTCGAAGAGGTCCGAACGCTCTCCATTGCGATTCAGCAGGTTATCGGCGAAGACCTTGATATCGCCTTTGTTTTTGCGGGGCTGCCTTCGATGATAGAAAGCGTCATCAACGGAAAGACACTTACGTTTTTGCGCCGTGCCCTCCCCTTTGATCTGAAGGCTGTGGCAGTAACCGAAGTGTCGTACTCCCTCGAAGAAACCATTGAAGCGTCTGGCATGGAGCTGCAACCAGGTATTGCCGGCCAACTTGCCGAGGCAACGCAAGGCTACCCCTTTATGATTCAGCTCGTTGGATATTACGCATGGCAACTGGCACGACGCGCACATACAACGATTATTGGAGAAGAAGAAGCCGAGCGTGGCATTGCAACGGCACGCGAACGCTTCTGCGCCATGGTGATTGAGCCCGCGCTGCAGCGCATTCCGCCCACGTGCATCGCTTATCTGCTGAGCATGGCGTCTTTGGGGCAGACGAGCTCGACCAGCATGGTTGCCGATGCCCTAAACAAAACGCCTCAACAGGTGAGTTCCGTCCGCAGCCGCCTGTTAAGAGAATCGATTATCGAGGCTCCCTCGTACGGCAAGGTCTCATTTGCCATCCCCTACATGCGCGACTACCTCTGCGAGCACAAAGCCGAACTGGAAGTTGAACTGTAGAAACGGCAACTGCCCTGCAAGACGAAAACCGTTTTCGTACGGATTAAAGCAGACGTAAACGATTTTCGTCTTGATTTGCGTACGGAATTAAGACGTAAATTGCGCTTTCGTACGCTTATTACCAGACGCAAATTGTTTTCGTCCGGCCATGCGTCCCCAATCTAGACGAAAAGAGCCCCGAGCTCGTATTGAACTGCATCCCAATTCTTGGACGGGCGCCGATGCCCTGATCTCTGCCATGTCGAGGTGCGAGATCAAATCCTTGGCGCGCTCGCCGGAGTGGTATGCCTTGTTCGGCGCCACCTTCCTGTAGAGCTTCTTGAGCTTCGTCTTCCCCTTGTTGCCCGGTGGCATCTCCGTCTCAGGTGGCAGCCCTAGGAAGGACAGGACGCCGGGCAGGTCGCACAGCATCACGTCCTCGATGTCGGCCTTGGCCGCCAGGTCGACGACTCTCTGCGCTGTCGGCGAGATGTTCGGGGTGCTGCTACCGCCCGCTGGTTCGGAAGCTGGCGGGCAGTAGCGGGCAGTAGCGGCAGTAGCGGTGTGGCTCGATAGGCCCGAATATCCGTAAGGAAGGTGCTCGCTCTCATATGTGCTGATATGCCTCGCCTCGCGAACCTTGGGATGCTTCCTGAGGTAATCCCTCAATTCGAGCCACTCTTTATGCTCATAACGCTTCGAAATCGTTTCCCCGTCGACAGTTTCCTTCACATAATGGTATGTTCGAACGCCTTCGAACTTGCCGAACCCGTTCTCGACGCTGAAGTTTCTGAACCAGCGCGAAAACCCATTCAGGTCCATGAAGTTGACTTGGGGATGCCTGTCTTTCGTTCGTTCGAATGAGTGGACGAGCGGAGTGCCTTTGACTTGTTCCAGGCCGAAGGCTTCCATTTCGCGGGCCTGCTCCTTTTTCCAGAATTCGAGATACGACGTCAGCGTCTCGCTTATCGAGATCCTCCGCACGCTTTTCTTGCTTTTGGGCGAGCGAACGCTTCGATCGGCCGCGAACTGCTGCTCAATGAGGATGCTTCTGTTCTCGACGGAGGCATCGGACCACGTCATCCCGAGGGCTTCTGCCCTTCTCATGTCGGTGTCGAGCATGAGCATCACGCATGTGATGTGCGCGTCCGGTTCTCGATTGAGTAGGATGTCGAGTAGGCGAGCGGCGTGATGGTTCCTTCGCGGTTGTCGTGGGACTTTTTTGCGTACGAGCCGACGGTGTCCCTCGATTTTTGGACGTAGGTGCCGCTGTTGAGTTCTGCCTTGTAGGCTTCGAGTGCGGCGTCGACCTCTCGGCTTTTGGTGGTATGTATGGTCTGCCACGGCGAATAGCGGTATTTGCCCGTGACCGGATCCTTGCCGAGGCTGTGACGGTAGCGCCACGTGTATTTGTCGCGGCGTTGCTTCGTTCCTTTGCCTATGACGAGAGGTCGGTCGTTCATCGTGTTCCTTGCCTGAAGTGCCTGAGAATCGCGCTCGGTTGCGCGGAATGGCGCAAAGGGCTGGGGCGGGTGGGCATTACCCTTGGTGGTGGGCCCTGCGTGGGGTCACACCCCAAGGGTAATGCTCCGCCTGACCGCTTTCAAGCTCGTTGTGGGTCGAATTTGGGTCGAATTATTCCGCGTACTTTTCTTTCGTAAATCTATGAAAACATCAAATGACCTGGAGTTATATTGACTTCAATTTGGGTCGAAATGTCTGAATGAAACAACGTCGTAGCGACCTCATAACCCGAAGGTCGGTGGTTCAAATCCGCCCCCCGCGACCATGAAACTTCAGGTCGGAAGCATAAAAGCTCCCGACCTTTTTCTTTGTCTAGGGGTTTCGGCATCTCTCGTTCTTTGGGTACCTCGAGGCGGGCAATCAGATAGATGCTTACGAGTATCATAGGGTCTTTTTACGTCGCGGTCGTGTCTCGTACTGGTGCGCCGCTCTTTGTGGGACGTGTCACTTTGCCATAGGTTGTCCGGCGGCGGGGCGCAGGTCGTTCCCCGTGGCGTCGCTCCTTTCGACGCTACGCTGCCTGGCTACTCGTTCCACTGGTGCTTTTTCATGTCGACGCAGCCGTTGTCTCGGAAGGCGACTCCTTCCTCCGTCAGTAGTGCTCGCTGGTCGGGGAAGTTTGGCGCGAGGCGTCCCGCGTGGTTGACGACGCGGTGGCAGGGATAATCGCCGTAGCGATCCGCCTCGCTCAGCACCGCTCCGACCAGGCGAGAGTTTTTCTCCCTGCCGATGAGGCGCGCTATCTGACCGTACGAGGCGACGCATCCCGCCGGAATCTCTGCCACGACGGAGAGAATCTCATAAACCAAATCTTCGTCCAGGACTTTTCCCATCGTATCGCTCCCGTGTTCGCTTTTGCCTTCGGGGGCGCGGCGCCGATCACCCGTGCTGCGATTTTCGCAGCTCCCCTTACCGAAGCATCGAGGGAAAGCGCGTGCGTGTCAAGGTTGTCTGGTCCAGTTGCTGGCTCGATGCCTCGAGATGTTCGCCTCAAGTGCGACCTGCCCCTATTGGAAAAGGATGCCGAAGATGTATTTGGTGATGGCGGAGCGGCGGATGACCCCCACGAGTTTGCCCTCGTCATCAACCACAGGAAGCTTCTTGAACTTCTTCTTCGCCAGCAGCGCGGCGACGCGGGCGATGCTCTGCTCGGGACGGGCACACACTACCTGACGCGTCGCGAAATCCATGACGCAGCGATCCTTCAGGTCTTCGATGCGCTGCTCAAGGCTCTGATCGTCGAAGTACAGCATGGACGCGTCGCCGCCCGTGAAGATGGTGTGAGCGCGATGCTGCGCGATGGCTCCCATGACATCGCCGTCGGAGATGAACCCGACCACCTGGTTGCGCTCATCGATTACGGGCATGCTGCTCACCTCGTTTTCGGCGAGCATGCGCACCACGTCGGAAATCGTGCAATCCTGCGTGCAGGTGAACGGCTCTTCAATCATGATGCTCGAAACGGGCGTCCCCTCGAGCTCGAGCGGGATGCGCTCGGACAGAATCTCGGACATCGCTTATGCCTCCTTCGTTTTCGGTGCGGTTTTCTTGGTGCGCACGCTGAATATGGCGCAGATAAGGGAAACGAGGCCGATTGCCGCGCACACCTTGTAAGCGACGCCCGCGCCCACGGCGGTGGCTACTTGGATGCTCGCATCGACGCCGGCCGACGCGGTGACGCTTGTCATGACCGTGATGATGAGCGCCGTGCACAAACCGCCGGCGACCTGGCGGCCGGTGTTCGCGATGGCGTTGCCGTGGGCGATCATGTCATTTTTCAAGGCATTGACACCCCATGTGTTCACCGGCATGTTCGCGAGCGACTGGCCGGCGGACTGCAGCATGCAGAACAGCGCAACCACCAAGATGGGCGTGTTTACCGTCGAAAGCGAGAGCAGGAACAGGGCGCCGGTCATGAGGGCCAGGCCGACGATCGAGATGGCACGCGGACCGAACTTGTCGAACACCACGCCGGAGATAGGGCTGATGATGATGCCCACCGCCGCGGCGGGAAGCATGGCCATGCCGGTTTCGAAGGCCGAAGCGCCAAGCGAGGTTTGCAGCAGCAACGGCAACAGCGTGTTGGTGACCAGGCATGCGGCGTTGATGAGCGTGACGATGATGGCGGCCACGCGGAACTCGCGCGTCTTGAGCGTGCCCAGTTGAAGCAGCGGGTCCTCGATTTTGCCCTGGCGTACGACGAACAGCACCAAGCACACGACACCCGCGACGATCGAGCCGAGCACCACGGGGTTGCCCCAACCCATCGACGAGGCGCTCGAGAACCCGTAGAGAAGTCCGCCGAAGGCGATGGTGGAGAGGACGACCGAGGGCAGGTCGAGCTTGGGGTTCTTCAGCTCGCCCACGTTTTTCAGCATGAACACGCCCAGCACCAGCACGAGAATTGCGAGGGGGACGATGGCGCCGATCATGGTGCGCCAGCCGTACGTGTCGATCACCGCGCCGCCTACGACGGGGCCGACCGCGGGACCCGCCGACATGACGATGCCCGCCATGCCCATAGCCGTTCCTCGTTTCTCGACGGGGAACACCAGCATGGGAACCACCGAGACAAGCGGCATGAGCACGCCTGAGCCCGCCGCTTGCAACACGCGACCGATGATGAGGAACAGGAAATCAGGGGCTGCGGCGCACAGCAGCGTGCCCAGCGCGAACACCAGCGTCGCCCCGAAGAATAGCGCGCGGGTGCTGAACTTGTCGATAAGGAACGCCGAAACGGGGACCATGATGCCGCTCACCAGCGGGTATATGGACATGATCCACTGGGCAGTCGAGGCATCGATGGCGAAATCGGACATGATGACCGGCAGCGCAGGCGACATCACCGTTTGGTTCAGTAGCGCCAAGAAGGCACCCAGGACGACGACCGCGACGATGCGGATCTGGGTACCGGTAATGCGCCCATTGGCGGGCGCGACCGTACAATTATCAGACATAAGCTTCCTTCGTATCTATTCGATTCTTCGCCGAAGGCGCGCCGGCCCACGGGCGAAATAACATGCACGTGCTATGCGTGCATCAGATACGACAGGAAGAAAGCGGCTGCTCAGAGCGCACTTGGGGAACAACAGGAGAGGCCCCGTATACCAGGGGCCGCCGAATTGCGATGTATGCTTTGGTCAAATCCTTCATAGCGGGGAGGTATTCTAGCAGCCGTCTTCGCCCCTTTCAAGGGATGTAACCCAGACGTTGATTTTCTTCACCGAGGCGCCATCGTTGACGGGTGGCGTGCTTCTCTATCGCCACACCGCGGGGCGAGGGAACGCCGCGGCGAGCTTGTACATCGGCTATGTGTGCAGCTGCGAGCGTGTCGCCGGCGCGCGCTGGGCGCCAGTCCGATCCGGCCGACTCTTGCCGACGGTCGGTCGCCGTCCTCCTCCATCTCCGCCTGCTCTGTTTTTGCTCTGCTCCCTTGTCGTATCATGGACGGACGAGAATTGAGCGAAGGCGGTACGTATGAACATCCAGATATTCGGCACGAAGAAAAGCTTCGATACTAAGAAGGCGCAGCGCTATTTCAAGGAACGTCGTGTGAAGTTCCAGTTCATCGACTTGAAGGAAAAGGGGATGAGCAAAGGCGAGCTCGAAAGCGTGGCGCGCGCCGTCGGCGGGATCGACGCTGTGATCGATCCAAAGGCGAAAGATGCCGACACGGTTGCGCTCGTACAGTATCTTGCTGCCGACCAGAAGTTCGAAAAGGTGCTCGATAACCAGCAGATTCTTCGTGAGCCCATCGTTCGCAACGGCCGCCAGGCAACCGTTGGCTACGAGCCTGACGTGTGGAAGGGCTGGGAATAAAGCGGCTGGGAATAAAGTGAAGCGCCCACGCCCGTGGTTTTATCCACGGACGCGGGCGCTTGCGTAAGACGTCTCTTGTCGTTTGAGTGGAGCGCCCCGGCGGCGCTGAACAACGCGCCCCGGTGACGTGGCTGAACTCGGGGCTCTTTGTGCCGCACATCTATGAGAGGAGAAATTCGATGCGTACGTGCGCTACTCCATGTAGCCACCCTGAATGGCGGAAACTGCATGCTCGGTAAAGAACTTGAGCGTGCCGGAGGTATAGCGATTAGCCTTGGGCTTCCAAGCGGCTCGGCGCTCGGCCAGGACGGCGTCGACCTCGGCCGGCTCCATCTCCTTGCCGGCGATGCCCACAATAGACAGCGAGCGCTCGGGGATGTTGATCTGGATAAGGTCGCCCTCCTCGATCAGGGCAATCGGGCCGCCCACGGCAGCCTCGGGCGAAACGTGACCGATAGCCGGGCCCTTGGAGGCGCCGGAGAAGCGGCCATCGGTGATAAGGGCAATGCTCGCACCCAGCTCGGGATCGCTGGCGATAGCCTCGGTGGTGTAGAACATCTCAGGCATACCGGAACCCTTGGGTCCCTCATAGCGAATGATAACGGCATCGCCGGGCTTGACCTCGTGCGTCAGGACGGCGTGAATGGCGTCCTCCTCGCAGTCGAACGGACGGGCCTTGAGCGTAGCCTGGAACATCTCGCGCGGAACGACGGTGTGCTTGACGACCGCGCCCTCGGGAGCAAGATTGCCGTGGAGGATGGCGATGGAACCGTCGGTGCCGAAGGCCTGGTCAAACGGACGGATGATGTCCTCGCGCTTGAGATTCCACTTCTCAAGGTAACGACCGCACTTCTCGTAGTAACCGTTGTTCTTAAGGTCCTCGAGGTTTTCGCCGAGGGTCTTGCCGGTGACGGTCATGACATCGAGGTGGAGCATCGACTTGATCTCCTCCATGATGCGCGGCACGCCACCTGCATAGTAGAAGAACTGCGCCGGCCACTCGCCTGCGGGGCGAACGTTGAGCAGGTAGTGGGCGCCACGGTGCAGGCGGTCGAAGTCGTCGGCGGACATCTCGATGCCAAACTCGCGGGCGATAGCAGGAATATGCAGCAGCGAGTTGGTGGAACCCGAAATGGCGCCGTGGACCATGATGAGGTTCTCGAAAGACTCCTTGGTCACGATGTCGCGGGGGCACAGGTTGTGCTCGGAGAGCCACACGGACTGGCGGCCGGCCTCGCGCGCAAACTCACGCAGGTCGGAGCTGGTAGCGGGCAGCAGGGCCGTGCCGGGGAGCATAAGGCCCAGGGCCTCGGCGGTAACCTGCATGGTCGACGCGGTGCCCATAAACGAGCAGGCGCCGCAGCTGGGGCATGCGTTGTGCTTGGCAAACTCAAGCTCCTCGCGAGAGATCTCGCCGCGCTCGTAGCGGGCAGAAATCGCGCCGAGCTGCTCCAGGGTCAGCAGGTCGGGGCCTGCATCCATGACACCGCCGGTAACGACGATGGAGGGGATGTTGATGCGGCCCATGGCCATGAGGTTCGCAGGCAGGCCCTTATCGCAGCTGGCGACAAAGACGCCGGCGTCGAACGGGGTGGCCTTGGCATGGATCTCGATCATGTTGGCGATCATGTCGCGGCTGGGCAGCGAGTAGTTAATGCCGTCGTGGCCCTGGGCCTCGCCGTCGCAGATATCGGTGCAGAAGTAACGGGCACCGTGACCGCCAGCCTCGGCAACGCCAGCACGGACCTCCTCGACCAGCTCAAACAGGCCGGCAGAACCCGGGTGCGAGTCGCCGAACGTCGACTCGATAATGACCTGCGGCTTGTCCAGATCCTCGATGGACCAGCCAGAGCCCAGACGCAGCGGGTCCATCTCGGGGCTGATGGTGCGAAACTTGCCGGAACGCGGCTGCAGCTTGGCAACCAGGTCGGCTGCCTCCTGCTGAATCTGTGCCTTGGTCTTCTCGTCCATGATGCTCTCCTCTTTTGATTTGAACAGTTGTACCAATCGTTGGTTAATGAATCAGGTGTAAATGGGTACCGAGCGATGCACTCGGCAAAAGATGCTTAGCTACGCGAACTAGGCGAAGAACGAAATCACCAGGGCGCAGGCAAGACCCGAAAGGCCGATGAGCGTCTCCATAATGGTCCAGGACTTGAGGGTGGTCTTCTCGTCAATCTCCAGGAACGAGGAGCACATCCAAAAACCGGCATCGTTGACGTGCGAGAGGGCCGTGGCACCGCCGCAGATAGCAAGACAGATAGCGGCACGCATGAGCACTGAGGCTCCGGCAACCGCGGGCATGGCGGCCATAATGCCCGATGCCATGGTCATAGCGACGATGGAGCTGCCGACAGAGGCACGCACCATGACGGCAATCAAAAAGGCAACGACCACCAAAGGCAGCGGTGAAGCCTCGAGCATAGGGCCGATAACCTGCCCCAAGCCGCAGTCCTGCAGCATCCAGCGAATGACGCCGCCACAGGCGATAACCAGCAAGATCATGCCGACGGGCTTAAGAGAGCGGTCGAGCAAGGCCTTGAGCTCGGCGCCGGAGTAGCCGCGGCGCGCGCCCAGCAGATACATCGCGACGAGCGTGGCGAGCGTCAAAGCGACGAACGGCTTGCCCAGGAAGGCGAGAATCGAGGCGAGCTCGGCGGGCATGGGGATATAAGAAGACAGCGTGCCCAGCAAAATCAGACAAAGCGGCGTGAGCACGATGGCAAGCACCATGCCAAAGGAGGGAAGCTCCTTTTCGTCGCTCGCGCCCTCGGCAGAGGTAAAGTGCTCCGGAACATCGGTAAAGATGCGACCGCCCACGTTGCGGCCCCAGATGACGCCGGCGATCGCCATGGCGATGAAGGCGGTAGGGATACCGACAAGAATCATGGTGCCCAGGTCGACACCGAGCGTGCCGGCGACCAAAACCGAACCGGCCGAAGGCGGCACAAACGCATAGCCAGCGGCCAGTCCCGCGAGCAGCGCGATGCCGTAGTAGAGCGTCGACTTCTTGGTCTGGGATGCCACACTAAACGCAAGTGGGATCAAAACGACCACGCCGGCCTCAAAGAACACCGTAGTGCCGATAACCAGACCGGTAATGCCCAGCGCCCAGCTGGAATGACCCTGCCCAAAGGTATCGATGAAGGTCTGGGCGATCTTCTTGGCGCCGCCGCTCTCCTCAAGAATCTGGCCAAACATCGAGCCGAGGCCAATGAGCAGGGCGATGTTTTGCAGCGTGGTTCCCACGCCCTTGGTGACAGTGTCCGCCACCAGGTCGAGCGGCATACCGGCGCCGATGCCGATCGCGAGCGCCGAGACCATCATCGAAAGCACAGGATGCAGCTTGAACTTAATGATGAGCGCAAGCAGCAGCGCGATGCCCACGATAGCGGCGATGACCAGCCTGGTGGGGTCGGCCATAAACGTTGGGTCTGACATCTTTCCTCCAATTCATCAGACCTTTTGAATTCGTCTGATGACTATAGCGTGTTTTGGAAAGGTCTGATGTTTTATTTTGAAATTTGTTCGAAATACATCTGATGTATTTGCTGAACGATCTGTTTTTGACGGTAAACGGCCACTTACAGTTCTCCATTGTCGGAGCGAACCACCGCGGCTTCTGTTAAATGAGCTAGAATAGCTCTGATGAATTCTTTTGATATGAGGTGAAGCGTGGCACGAGCCGATTCGGGACTCCCCGAGCAGATTTCGGAGAAAATTATTCAACTGATCCTGGATGAGCATCTTGAGCAAGGTGACCGCCTGCCCAAGGAGGCTGTGCTCGTCGAGCGCCTGGGTGCTGGCAGGAGCACCGTACGCGAGGCTATAAAGCTGCTGCAGTCGCGCAACATCGTGCGCATTAAACAGGGCTCGGGCACCTATGTGGCATCAAACCCCGGCGTTGCCGACGATCCGCTGGGCTTTACCTTTATCGATGACAAGAGGCGCCTGGCACGCGACCTGCTCGAAGTGCGCTTTATGATCGAGCCGCAGATGGCCAGCATGGCCGCAGAGCACGCGACCGACGATCAAATCATCTGCATTAAAGAGCTTTGCGATGAGTCCGAGCACTTGGCCGCGCGGGACGAAGACTATTCTGCCGCCGACACCGCGTTTCACATCGCAATTGCCGAAAGCTGCGGCAACCTCGTCGTTCCCCGCCTAATGGGCGTGCTCAAGGCGCCTGTCCCCCTGTTTATTGACGTGACCGGCAAAAAGCTGGTTGAGGAAACCATCCGCACCCACCGTGGCGTGGCCGACGCCATCGCCGCGCGCAATCCCACCGCAGCGCACGACGCGATGTACCTGCATCTGGTGTACAACCGCAACATGATCGCAGAGGGAGCGCAGGAACAGAGCAAATAGACGTCCGCACGGCAAGGGCGAGACTACCGTTCGCCTTTTAAAAGTGAACGTTCACCTGATTTTAGGGAATAAGGGGCGTCAATTCCTCCGCTTCTCCTATACTGAGCTTGTATTAAAAGCAAGACTTATATAGATGAACGTTTCTTTTGAAAGGATCGCTATGTCTGATCTTATGGACAGCTTCCGCCTGGATGGCAAGGTCGCACTCGTGACCGGCGCCACCTACGGCATTGGCATGGCCATTGCCGAGGCGCTCGGCGAGGCCGGCGCCAAGATCGCCTTTAACGCCCGCCACGCCGACAAGGTCGCCGAGGCCGAGAAGCACTACCGCGAGCTGGGCTTTGAGGCTCACGGCTACGTGGCCGATGTCACTGACGAGGCCGTCGTCGCCGAGCTCGTCGCCAAGATCGAGGCCGATTTTGGCACCACGCCCGACATCCTGGTCAACAATGCAGGTGTTATCCAGCGCACCCCCATGCTCGACATGAGCGCCGAGGACTTCCGCCGTGTCGTCGACATCGACCTCAATGCGCCGTTTATCGTGTCCAAGGCCTGCCTGCCCGGTATGATCGCCAAAGGCCACGGCAAGATCATCAACATCTGCTCCATGATGAGCGAGCTCGGCCGCGAGACCATCGCCGGCTATGCCGCCGCCAAGGGCGGACTCAAGATGCTCACCAAGAACATCTGCTCTGAGTTTGGCGAGGCCAATATCCAGTGCAACGGCATTGGGCCCGGCTACATCGCCACCCCGCAGACCGCACCGCTGCGCGAGACGCAGCCCGATGGCAGCCGTCACCCGTTTGACCAGTTCATCATTGCCAAGACGCCGGCCGCCCGTTGGGGCACGCCCGAGGACCTGAAGGGCCCCGCCGTGTTCCTGGCTTCCGACGCATCGAACTTCGTCAACGGGCACATTCTGTACGTCGACGGCGGCATCCTCGCCTACATCGGCAAGCAGCCGCAATAAGGAAACTGGGCGAGGCGGTCGGCAGTTAAGTCTGCTGCTCGGACAGTCCTGCGCAAGACGGAAAGCACATTAAGTGCTTTCCTTTGCGTGCGGAACTCGCGACAGACTTAACTACCGACCGCCCGCACAGCTCATCGCGGGTCGGTTTTGCCGCCGCCCGCATGCAGAAACAAAAAAAGAAACATTTGGTTGAAAGGTTAACTCCCATGAAAATCGCTCTCATCAACGAGAACTCCCAGAACTCCAAGAACCCCATGATCGAGGCTGCCCTTAAGAAGGTCGTCGAGCCCATGGGCCACACCGTCTTTAACTACGGTATGTATGCCGATGCCGACTCCAAGCCGCTCACCTACGTTCAGAACGGCATCCTTGCCGCCGTGCTGCTCAACTCCGGCGCTGCCGACTATGTCGTGACCGGCTGCGGCACCGGCGAGGGCGCCATGCTCGCCTGCAACTCCTTCCCCGGTGTGCTCTGCGGCCATGTCGCCGACCCGCTGGATGCCTACACCTTCGCCCAGGTCAACGACGGTAACGCCGTCGCCATGCCCTTCGCCCTCAAGAACGGCTGGGGCCAGGAGCTCAACCTCGAGTACACCTTCGAGAAGCTCTTTGGCTTCGGTTCCGGCAACGGCTATCCTGCCGAGCGTGTTGAGCCCGAGCAGCGCAACAAGAAGATCCTCGACGGCGTCCGCGCTGTGACCATGCGTCCGCTCGTCGACGTCCTGGGCGAGATCGACCAGGATCTGGTCAAGGGCGCCCTGGCTGGCGAGCACTTCCAGGAGTACTTCTTCGCCAACGCCACCGACGAGGCAATCATCGCCAAGGTCAAGGAGCTCCTGGGGCTCTAATCGCACGACCCATCGCAGCGAACGCAAGCGGCGGCCGCCCCAACACGGGACGGCCGCCGCTTTTTGCTATCAAATGGTGCAATGGGGTCAGGTTATCTCACACCATGTTGGCTCAAAGAGAGCAAGATTAGGATTCCTCGATAATCTGTCGGCATGCCGCTGCAAGAGCGGGAAACTCTGATGTCACCGCGTCCCAAACCACGGCGCGATCGACGTTGCCGTAATCATGGGCAAGATAGTTACGCATCCCCACTATACCGCGCCACTCAATCTCGGGATGTAGTCGCTGCGCCTTCTCGGACAGCTTACCCGCCTCCTCCGTCACCCTGAGGGCACACATAAGGAGAGAATCGGCGAGTGTCCTGGCCTTGATGTCATCCGCATGGAGGAACTCGTCTTCCGTCACACCGAACGCTTTGATTCTCTCGGTCGTCTCATCAATCGCCTCGAGAATCTCCTGGGCGCGCAACGCATCTGATTTACGGGCGAACATACAGCACCACACCCTCCCTCTCGATGGCATGCGCAATGTCTTCTCGCAAGTGTTCGCTCGAAACGACGTCGACCTGCTTGCCTGTTGCCTCTTTGATCTCCTCCGCGAACGAGGAAAGAGCGAATAACCCAAATGTCGCATCGGAATCGACCTCTATACGCAGGTCGATATCGCTATCGGTATTTGCGTCACGTCGAGCATACGAGCCGAACAACGTGACCGACCGAATCGCCTTTCGAGTACCCGCCGCGCGAGCAACGGCATCCCTGATTTCAGCAACGGTCAAAACGTCGGTCTTCGCCTCGTCCCGTTTGACTGAAAGAGAAGGGGTAAATGGAAGCGACCGCTCCCGCAGCATCTGACGCATGAACATGTTGACCGCCACGGAAGACGTCATGCCGAGCTCCTCGCAGAGCTCGGCAAACGATTCCTTAATTGATGCATCAACACGGACGCTCAAAACTGAAGCACTCATCTTAGCCTCCTGTATGACAGTAGCTATACAATATCATACAGAGAAGCAAGATGACTGGTGCAAAGGGGTCAGGTTTGTATGCACCAGATTGGTGCAAAGTAACCTGACCCCCATGCACCAAGGGGTTGACTAGAGAGCGCAGGCAACCTTATAGCCGTCGCCGATGGCGTCGCGGATGTTGCCGCACTTGTTGGCGTCGCCCAGAACGTGGGTGGTAACGCCAGCAGCTGCCAGGTCGTCGGCAAGCTTAGTGTTGGGACGGTAGCCCATCGCCAGCACCAGCGTATCGGCACCGGTGATAGTGTGGACCTCGCCGTCCTTCTCGTAGCTGATAGTATCCTCGGTGATCTCGGTCACCTTGGCCTCGGTCAGCACGTGGACGCCCTTGGAGAGCATGCGCGTGATGAGCACCGCGCGGCCGGCGCCGCCCTCGTTGGCGGCGAGCGTCTTGGTCATCTCGATGACGGTGACGTCGCGGTTGGCCGGCGACAGGTCGTTGACCAGCGGAGCCAGATAGTCGGCCGTCTCGCAGCCGACGGTGCCGCCGCCCACGATGACGATCTTCTTGCCCGGGAAGGCATTGCCGCCCAGCAGGTCGTCAGCCGTCATGACCTGTTTAAAGCCCTGCATAAAGGCAGGAGCGATAGGCTCGGCGCCATAGGCCAGAACAACCTCGTACCCGGCGTAGTCGCGTTGGATGTCCTCGGCCGAAAGCTCGGTACCAAAGACGCACTTCACGCCGGCCTCGGCCAGACGGCGATACTGGTACTTGATCACGCGGGTGAGCTCCTGCTTTGCCGGCGGGACGGCTGCAATGCGCATCTCGCCACCCGGCTCGTCCTGCTTATCCACGAGCACCACGTTGTGACCGCGCTTAGCGGCAATGAACGCCGCCTCCATGCCGGCGGGACCGGCGCCCACAACGAGCACGTTCTTGGCCTCGGCGGCGGGCTCGTAGCCAGCCTCGTCACGCTCGACATCGGGGTTAACGGTGCAGGAGATACGCTTGCCAAACATGATGCCGTTCAGGCAGCGCAGGCAGCCGATGCAGGGGCGAATCTCGTCGGCGTTGCCGGCAGCCGCCTTGTTGCAGAACTCGGCATCGCACAGGTTGGCGCGGCCCATCATGCAGATGTCGGCGACGCCGTCCTCGATCAGCTCCTCGGCAATCCATGCCTCGTTGATGCGGCCGACCGTGGCGACGGGAATGTTGACGTGCTTTTTAATCTCACGCGAGCAGGCGGCGTGCGAGGCCTGCTGCGTGCCGGCAGCGGGAATCGCGGAGCCGCGCTTGATGGTGGTGCCGCCCGACACGTGGATCATGTCGACGCCGGCCTTCTCCAAGCGACGCGAGACATAAATCATGTCGTTGAGGGTCAGACTGCCATCGGTGTACTCGTCGCCCGAGATGCGGACGTCGATGATGAAGTCCTTGCCGCAGCGCTCGCGAATCTCGGCGATGACCTCGAGCAAGAAGCGCATACGGGCGTCGAGCGAGCCGCCATACTCGTCGGTACGCTTGTTGTAGAGCGGAGTCAAAAAGCCGCCGAGCATGCCGTGGGCGTGTGCCGCATGGACCTCGACGCCATCGACGCCAGCCTTCTGCATACGCACGGCAGCGTCGCCAAACTGATGCGTGAGCTCGTGAATCTCGTCGACCGTGATGGGGCGCGGTGCCTCGCGGGCGTAAGACGGGCCCACAAAGGACGGAGCGATCAGGCGCGGCGTGCCCGGAATGTTAAAGGCCATGTAGGCGGGGTGGAAGAGCTGCGGCATGATCTTGCAGCCATACTCGTGGACGGCCGCGGCGAGCTTTTCCCAGCCGGGGATAAACGTGTCGTCGTAGCAGCACATGTCACCCGGTAGATAGGTATAGGTGGGCTCGACCGTCACGACCTCGGTGATGATGAGGCCCACGCCGCCCTTGGCGCGGGCACGGTAATGATCGACCAAGTCATCGGTCACATAGCCGTGATCGGCCAGGTTGGTGGACACCGGCGGCATAAAGACGCGGTTCTTGACCTCGGTTGTACCGACCTTGATCGGGCTAAAGAGCATCGGATAGGCGGAAGACTCCATACAGGGTTCCTTTCGTTTAAGCCGCTCGGCGGCAGTTGCTAACACACCTATCGTATCAGCAACCGCCGCATTCGCACTCGCTCGCACTCTCCACCTTCAATCCCGACCCTCACAAAAAAGTTGCGGTGGAATACGGAGTAGATAAGGCCTTTGACAGCCAAAACAGTCCGTATTCCACTGCAACTGATGGGCGGGGTGGAATTAAGGGCTCAGGTAGTCAGTCATGCCCTCATCCGCCACTCCCTCACCTACAGCGCGCCGTCCAGCATAAGGTTCACCTTGAGCACGTTGACCGTAGGCTCGCCGAAGACGCCCAGGAATCGGCCCTTGGTGCACTGGGCGATGATCTCGCGAACCTCGCCTTCGCTCTTGCCCGTGGCCTTCGCCAGGCGCGGTACCTGGTACTCGGCGGCATCGGGGGAGATCTCGGGGTCGAGCCCTGAGCCAGAACACGTCACCAGGTCGACGGGCACAGCGTCCATATCGGCATCGGGGTTGGCGGCGCGGATCTTCTTCACGCGCGCATCCACAAGCTGCCGATACTCATCACTCGCCGGGGACAAATTGGACGGGGCACCATACGCCATGAGCCCGCCATCTTCGCCTTCGACAATTGACACGTTCTGGATACGACCCCACATGTGGGCTTCGTCATCGAAGTTCTGGCCGATGAGCTCGGAACCCACAACCTTGCCGTCGACCGTAATGAGCGAACCGTTCGCCTGATACGGGAACGCAACCTGGGAGATGCCGGTCACGACGAGCGTATAGCCCAGGCCGCAGACAACGGTAAACAGCGCGAACACGCCCAGTGCGCGCGATGCAACACCTTTGAACATACAAACCTCCACTTACATAATGCCGCAGAACGCGAGCAGCATGTCGATGAGCTTGATGAATACGAACGGGGCAACGATGCCGCCCAGACCCCACACGAGCAGGTTGTGGGTCAGCAGCTGTCCGGACGGGACCTCGCGGTACTTAACGCCCTTCAGCGCGGCCGGGATCAGCGCGACGATAACGAGCGCGTTATAGATGATGGCCGAAAGAACCGCGGACAGCGGGCTTGCCAGACCAAGGATGTTGAGCGCGCCAAGGCCCGGGTAGATCGGCGAAAACAGGGCCGGGATGATAGCGAAGTACTTCGCCATGTCGTTGGCCACCGAGAAGGTCGTGAGCGAACCGCGGGTCATGAGCAGCTGCTTGCCGATACGCACGACCTCGATGAGCTTGGTAGGGCTGGAGTCGAGGTCGACCATGTTGCCGGCCTCCTTGGCAGCCTGGGTGCCCGTGTTCATGGCCACGGCGACGTCGGCCTGGGCCAGAGCGGGCGCGTCGTTGGTGCCGTCACCGGTCATGGCGACCAGGTGCCCCTCACGCTGGAACTCGCGGATCTTCTCGAGCTTGCCTTCAGGGGTGGCCTCGGCCAGGAAGTCGTCAACGCCGGCCTCGGCGGCGATTGCCGCGGCGGTGAGCGGGTTGTCGCCCGTCACCATTATGGTCTTGATACCCATGCGGCGCAGGTCGGCGAACTTCTCCTTAACGCCGGACTTGATGATGTCCTTAAGGTACACAACGCCCAGCACACGGCAGTTCTTGGTCACGACCAGCGGGGTGCCGCCGGCCTTGGCGATGCGCTCGACGGCCTCGTCGCACTCCTGGGAGAACACGCCGCCGGCTGCCTCCACATAAGTGCGCACGGAATCGGCAGCGCCCTTGCGGATCTCATTGCCCTCGTAGTTCACGCCGGACATACGCGTTGCCGCGGTGAACGGGATGAACTCCATACCCTTATCCTCGAGCGTGCGACCGCGCAGACCGAACTGCTCCTTGGCGAGCACGACGATGGAACGACCCTCGGGGGTCTCGTCGGCCAGCGAGGAAAGCTGGGCGGCATCGGCCAGCTCCGCGGGATCGACGCCGTCGACCGGGATGAACTCGGCGGCTTGGCGGTTACCCAGGGTGATGGTGCCGGTCTTGTCGAGCATGAGGATGTCGACGTCGCCGGCGGCCTCGATGGCGCGGCCGGACATGGCCAGCACGTTGGCCTCGTTCAGACGGCTCATGCCGGCGATACCGATGGCGGACAGAAGGGCGCCGATGGTAGTGGGAGCCAGGCACACGAGCAGTGCCACGAGCGTGGTCACGGCCGTGGGGTTGACCATGTCGTTAAGACCGGCCGAGAAGCAGGAGTAACAATACAGGGCCAGCGTGACCAGGATAAAGACGATAGAGAGGGCCACCAGGAAGATCTCCAGAGCGATCTCGTTAGGGGTCTTCTTGCGCGCGGCACCCTCGACCATCGCGATCATCTTGTCCAGGAAGCTCTGGCCGGGTTCGCTGGAGATCTTGACGATGATCCAGTCGGATAGCACCGTGGTACCGCCGGTAACGGCAGAGCGGTCGCCGCCGGCCTCGCGGACCACGGGGGCGGACTCGCCGGTGATGGCGGACTCGTCAACGGAGGCAGCGCCCTCGATGACGTCGCCATCGCCGGGAATCTGCTCGCCGGCGCGTACGATCACCAGGTCGCCGCGCGTAAGCTCGGTGCCGGGAACGACGGTGAAGTGCTCCTTGTCCTCAACGGACTCGATGCGATGGGCCTCGACATCCTTCTTGGCCGCACGCAGGGAATCGGCCTGAGCCTTACCGCGGCCCTCGGCAAGCGCCTCGGCGAAGTTCGAGAACAGGTCTGTGAGCCACAGGATGACCGCGATGGCGACCACATAGTAGGTGGGCACACCCGCGTCCTGCACACCGAAGATGGAAGCGACGGCCAGGACGGAGGTCATGCCGGCGGAAAACCACACCAGGAACATGACCGGGTTTTGAATCTGGACGCGAGGATCCAACTTGGCAAACGAGTCGCGGACCGCGCGGCCCATCATGTCTTTTTGCATAGCCATAAATCTGCGCCCTCCTTTACGCAATCATCTGGAAGAACTCGGCAACGGGGCCAAGCGCCAGGGCCGGGAAGAAGCTCAGGGCACCGATCAGCAGAACGATGAACACGAGCAGGAATACGAACATGCCGTTGGTGGTAGACAGGGTACCGGCGCTCTCGGCGACCTTACCTTTCTTGGCCAGCGAGCCGGCGATAGCCAGCGTACCGATGATGGGCATGAAGCGGGCGAACAGCATCTCGAGGCCGAGCATGACGTTGATCCAGGGAATGTTGCAGTTCATGCCTGCAAACGCCGAGCCGTTGTTGCCGCCGCATGAGGTGAAGGCATACAGCACCTCGGAGAAGCCGTGCGCGCCACCATTGTTGAGCTGGTCGGCAAGACCGGGCACCATGCAGGCGATGGCCGAACACACCAGAATGGCAAACGGAGTTGCCAGGCACAGGACAACTGCCCAGCGCATCTCGCCCGGCTCGATCTTCTTGCCCAGGAACTCAGGCGTGCGTCCGACCATGAGGCCGGCGATGAACACTGTGAGGATGGCGAAGCCGATCATGCCGTACAGGCCGCAGCCCACGCCGCCGAAGACGACCTCGCCCAGAGCCATCTGGAGCATCTGGACAAAACCGCCCAGCGGGGTGTAGGAGTCGTGCATGGAGTTAACCGAGCCGTTGGAAGCAGCCGTCGTGAAAGCGGACCAGGTGGAAGAGGAGGCGATACCGAAGCGGCTCTCCTTGCCCTCCATGTTGCCGCCAGCCTGGCCATCGGTCATCTCGATGTTGACCGCGCCGCCATCTGCCAGCTGCGGGGTGCCCGCATGCTCGTTGAGGGCGATGATGCCGGCGAAGATCACCAGCAGGATGAACATGGCGGCAAAGATGGCCTTGCCCTGCTTGGTGTTTTTGACGCCGATACCGAAGGTGAAGCAACAGGCGGCCGGGATCAGCAGCAGGCTGGTCATCTCGATGATGTTGGTGAAGGCACTGGGGTTCTCATACGGATGAGCGGAGTTCACTCCGAAGAAGCCTCCGCCGTTGGTGCCGGACTGCTTGATGGCGACCTGAGGAGCCGCGGGACCCTGGGGCAGGAACTGCTCGGTGACCACGCGCGCGCCCTCGACAACCTTGCCGTCGACCTTGACCGTGTCGCCCTCGATCTCGGCGCCGTCGATGACGCTCCAGCCGCCGTCTGCATTAGGCTGGACAGCGACGGGCTCTACGAGCTCAGCCTTCTGAGCCGGCTGGAAGTTGGAGATGACGCCACCGGCAGCCAGGCAGATGCCGAACACGAGGTTCAGCGGGATGAGCACATACAGGACGGTGCGGGTGAGGTCGACCCAGAAGGAACCCAGACCCTGCTCCTTGACCTGACGGAAGCCGCGGATCAGCGCGAACATGACCGCGATACCGGTGCCGGCGGAAACGAAGTTCTGCACGGTGAGACCCATGAACTGCACAAGGTAGGACAGGGTGGTCTCACCGGAGTAGGACTGCCAGTTGGTGTTGGTTATGAAGGAAGCAGCCGTATTGAACGACAGGTTCCATGACACACCCGGCAGGTGCTGGGGATTGCCTGGCAAGAAGGACTGAAACGCCTGGAGTGCCACAAGAGCCACGAGGCCGATCCCCGAAAAGACCAGCACGCTCGCCAGATAGCGCCTACACCCCATCTGCTCTGCCGCGTCGATGCGAAGCAGACGATAGACGCCACGCTCCACAGGAGCAATCACAGGCGACAGGAACGTATGCTCACCATCCATGATATGGGCCATGAACCGACCGAGCGGAACGGCCAGGACGACGAGCACGGCAAAGTACAAGATGTACTGAATCGCAGCGTCCATAGTTTACGAATCACTCCTCATCAGAATGTAGATGTAATAGATAAGGAGTCCAATGCAGACGACTCCGATGATGGGAATGAGGATGTCCATTTACCGCCCCTTTCACGCGCGGTCCGATGTCTCGGACGCCTGCTCTCGCAAGCGTCTGGGGACAGTAAACGCTTCTAGGGATTAAAGAGGCGTGAGGGCCGGGGCTCACGTCCTTAAGATGCCGTAAAGATGCAGGTAGTAAGCACTATTGCGGCTGCAGTGCGCCTATACTCGACCTCGCGAGCATACAGTGGCGTCCTCACCGCGTATGCACGCATGGACAACGTTTCAGAAAGGCTACGCTATGCAGCGCGACGCATCGGACACTCGCGTCAACCCAGACCTCATCCTCAAGGCAATTGAGAAAGACGAGGCCGCCGATGACGCTCGAACCAGCCGGGGACACCTCAAGATTTTCTTTGGCTACGCTGCTGGCGCAGGCAAAACCTATGCGATGCTTCAAGCCGCCCACGCCGCCAAGCGGCGAGGTGTCGACGTCGTCGCGGGATACATCGAGCCGCACGAACGTCCGGCAACTGCCCATCTTGCACAAGGGCTTGAGAACGTGCCCTGTAAACTCATCGAGCACAACGGCATTGCGCTCAGCGAGTTCGATCTAGATACGGCTATCGAACGCGCCCCTCAGCTCATCCTTGTCGACGAGCTTGCCCATACGAATGCGCCGGGGTCTCGCCACGACAAACGCTATCAAGACGTCGAGGAACTTCTACATGCGGGAATCGACGTCTATACGACCGTGAACGTTCAGCACATCGAGAGCCTAAACGACATGGTTGCATCCATCACCGGCGTTGTCGTGAGCGAACGAATCCCCGACCGTATCTTCGATGATGCCGACCAGGTCGAGCTCGTCGACATAGAGCCCGAAGACCTACTTGAGCGCCTTCGCGCCGGCCTCGTCTACCGTCCCGCACAAGCCGACCGAGCGCAACAGCATTTTTTTACCGTCGAGAACCTCACCGCACTCCGAGAAATCGCGCTGCGCCGCTGCGCCGATCGCACCGGCCACCTCACAGATGCCGCACGCGTGCTGGGAAACCGTGACTACTACACCAGGGAGCGTATCTTAGTCTGTGTCTCCCCGGCGCCGACCAATCCCCGCATCGTCCGTGCCGCCGCACGCATGGCGAAAGCGTTTCGCAGCGAGCTCGTCGCCCTGTTCGTAGAGAGCCCGCGCACGCAAGCCATGAGCGATGATGAGCGCGCCAAGCTTGCAGCCAATATCGCCCTAGCCGAGCAGCTCGGAGCACATATGGAAACCGTCTATGGCGACGACATCGCGTTTCAGATCTCCGAGTTCGCGCGCCTGTCGGGTATTTCGAAGATCGTCATGGGGCGCACGGGCGAGCGCAGCAGCGTCCGTCAGGCCCTCTTCGGCCGCAAATCTCTCGTAGAACAGCTCATAACATTCGCCCCGAACCTCGACATTTACATCATTCCAGACCAGTCGACTCCGCCCTCCCGGCCCAAAGGACGCCGCCGCGCGGTCGCCCTGCAGCCGCCCAACAGCCGAAACGTGCTTCGCACGCTGGCCCTCTCTCTTGTCGCCACGGCGATCGGCACGGCTTTCCGCCATCTGGGATTTGCCGATTCCAGCATCATATCCCTCTATATCCTCACGGCCCTGCTGACCGCCGTCACCACGACGGGGCGTATCTGCACGATCGTATCGAGCGTGCTCTCTGTAGTGCTTTACAACTTCTGCTTCGTCACGCCTCTGTTTTCGCTCGCCAGCTACGACCGAAGCTATCTGGTCACGTTCGGCATCATGTTCGCTACCGCTATGGTCGCCGGCGAGTTAACTGCGCGCATCGCCGACAACGCCCGTACCTCCGCCGAGAACGCATTCAAAACGCGCGTACTCCTCGAAACGAACCAGCTCTTGCAGCAAGCCCATAGCGCGAAGGAGTGTGCCCGCGTCGCCATGAACCAACTCGTCAAACTGCTAAAACTCGACGTGGTCTTCTACACCGCCGAGCACGGCACGCTCGGCAAGACCCTCTATGAGTCCGCTGGCACCGAAAACCGATCCGCGTCGCTGTTCACCGACTACGAGCGCGCCGTTGCAACCTGGACCTACACCAACAACAAGCGCGCGGGCGCAAGCACGCGGACCCTGCCTGAGGCGCGCTGTCTCTACCTCGCGGTTCGTACCGGCGACAAGGTATTCGGTGTCATCGGCATCGACCTGGAGGGGCGCGAAATCGAAGCCTTCGAGCATTCGATCGTCCTATCTATCGTAGGTGAATGCGCCTTGGCGCTCGAAAGCGACCGGGCGGCGCAAGAGCGCGAAGAGGCTGCGGTCTTGGCGAAAAACGAGCAGCTGCGCGCCAACCTTTTGCGCTCCATCGGCCACGATTTGAGGACACCCCTCACGGCTATATCCGGATCTGCGGCAATCCTTCGGAAGAGCGACGAGAAGCTCAGCCTCGAACAACGCTGCGATCTTGCCGATGCCATCTACGACGACTCCCTCTGGCTTATCGATACCGTGGAGAACCTCCTCGCCATCACACGCGTCGAGGACGGCACCATTCGCCTCAACTTAACATCCGAGCTCATCGACGAAGTCATCGAGGCCGCCCTCAGCCATGTCGCCCAAGCATCGCATGGACGTGCCGTCACCATCGAGCACACTGACGACATCCTGCTGGTACGCATCGACGTCCATCTCATCATGCAGGTGCTTACGAATCTCATCATGAACGCCTTCAAGTACACGCCCGAGGACTCGACTGTCACCATCAGCGCGCGTCGCGAGGGTGCGTTCGTTGTGGTGGACGTCGCAGACGATGGGCCGGGTGTGGCAGACTGCGACAAGCCTCATATCTTTGAGCGCTTCTTTACCTCAGGCAATACGCGGCCCGTGGATTCGCGTCGAAGCATCGGCCTTGGGCTGTCGCTCTGCCGCTCCATCGTGGAGGCGCATGGCGGCGTCATCGAAGTTCGCGACAACCACCCCCATGGGGCCGTCTTCCGTTTTACCCTGCCCGCTGAGGAGATCGAGATTCATGAATAATGCCGCTAAGCCACGCATCCTCCTGGTCGAAGATGACCTGACCGTTCAAAACCTCGTTTCGACCGCGCTTGACCTCCACGGCTATGTCGTGAGCAAGGTTTGCAACGGCCAGGCCGCCATCATGGATGCGGTGTCGCACGGCCCCAGCCTCATCATGCTCGACCTCGGCCTTCCCGACATTGACGGTATCGAGGTCATCACGAAGATCCGAAGCTGGTCGGCAGTCCCCATTATCGTCATTTCGGCGCGCACCGAAGATTCCGACAAGATTGCAGCACTTGACGCAGGGGCAGACGACTACCTCACCAAGCCCTTTTCTGTGGATGAGTTGCTCGCGCGCGTCCGCGCGAATTTGAGGCGCTCCTCGATGGCGTCGAGCGAGTCGACAGAAGCGAGCACGTTCGACAACGGTCCGCTGCATATCGACTACGCCGCGGGATACGCGACGAAAGACGGACGCGAGCTCTCGCTCACCCCAACCGAGTACAAATTGCTCGTCCTTCTGGCGAAAAACGTCGACAAGGTGCTCACCCACACCTTCATCACCCGCGAGATATGGGGCACGAGCTGGGACAGCGATCTGGCGAGCCTGCGCGTGTTCATGCGCACCCTGCGCAAGAAGATCGAGGCAGACCCCTCTCATCCCAAGATGCTTCAGACGCACATGGGTGTCGGGTACCGCATGCAGCGTCTCTAGCCCACCCCACAAAAAGTTGCGGTGGAATACGGAGTAGATAAGGCCTTTGACAGCCAAAACAGTCCGTATTTCACCGCAACTGATGGATGGAATGTGTTAGAGGCCCAGGTAGCTGGTCATGCCTTCGACGGCGAGCTTGGCCCCTGCCACGGCATGAACCACGGTGAGCGGGCCGTTGACCACGTCGCCGGCGGCAAAGACGCCGGGCACGGTGGTCATGCCGCGCTCATCGACCGAAAGCAGGCCGCGATGGTCGGTCTCCAGACCGCCCGTCGTAAGCACGAGCTTGTCCTTGGGCACCTGCGAGGCCGCAATGACGATGGTATCGGCCGCGGCATGGTCGAGCTCTTCCTCGTAGCCCACCACGTTGTTGTCCTCGTCAAAGATGGCCGTCTCGAACACCGGGCCGTTATCGTCGATGGCGCAGATGGCCTTGCCGCACACGATCTCGGCACCGTCGAGCTCGGTCAGCTCGACCTCGTCGTCGATGGCAGAGATATGGCGCGAGCGTGCATACACGGTGACCTTGCGAGCACCCGAACGCAGCGCCGTGCGGGCCACATCCATGGCCACATTACCGGCACCGATGACCGCCACGTTCTGCCCGATAGCCACGCTCGTGGGATCGACCAGGTAATCGATACCAAACAGCACGTTGCCGCGCGACTCGCCGGGAATGCCCAGTTTGCGGGCACGCCAGGTACCGGTACCAACAAAGACCGCATCGTAGCCGTCGCGCAGCAGGTCGTCGATATGCAGCGCGCCACCAATGGTGGTCGAGGGGCGCACGCGCACGCCAAGCGAGCACATCACGTGACGGTACTTTTGCACCAGCGAGCGCGGCAGACGGAACTCGGGGATGCCGTACTCCAACACGCCGCCGATCTCGGGGCGCTGCTCAAACACGGTGACAGCGCAGCCCAGCTGGGCCATCTTAATGGCCACGGTAATGCCGGCAGGACCCGAGCCGACCACGGCGACCTGCTTGCCACACGACGGCGCAGGCGTCCACTCTTTGCGGTCGAGATACGCCGTGGAGATATAGTTCTCGATGCTCGAGAAATGCACCGGCGTGCCCTTGCGACCCTGAATGCACGAACCCTCGCACTGGCCCGAATGGTTACACACCATGGAGCAAACCGCGCTCATGGGGTTGTTCTGGAACAGCAACTCGCCCGCTTCCTCCAGACGACGCTGCTTAAACAGATCGATGACCTGCGGGATAGGCGTCTGCACCGGGCAGCCCTTAATCTGGCAGAACGCCCTTTTACAACCCAGGCAACGATTTGCTTCCTCGACAATGTGGATAGCCACGCGATTCCCCTCTGATTCGCATCAACACAATAACAGGCAGTTCCAGATGCTGCCCAGTACCGGCAAGACGGCCGCCCGTAGCGGCCGCCAGCCACGCTACATCTCCCGATGTGCGCCTTCGCAACAAGCAGACATACGCTCGAGCGTCGTCAAGCAGCCGGCCGCCGTCGCCGGCACGCTGTTCTCGACCACGCACGGAATGCCCGGACAGGCGGCAGCGGCCCAGGCGACGACGGGCTCAAAGTCGTAACGGCCCGTCTCGCCCACGCCATGGCATACCAGGCGCGAGCCCGTGCCGTCGCACCAGCCGGCCTCATCCTCGTTGTTCACGACCTCGTAGTCCTTGGCATGCAGCACGCGAACCTTGCTGCCGCATAAATAGAGCATGCGCGCGGTGATTTCCTGCGCTTCGTCAACGACGCTGGGGTGCAGCAGCGACACTGGGTCATAGATCACGCCGAGCGACGGGCTCGAGACGCGCTCCAGCACCTCACGGCAGCGATCTGGCGTGTTGACCGTCTCGTTCCAACCGGGCTCGATCAGTATTTGCCCACCCACGGCCTCGGCCCGATCGCAGACGTGTGCGAGTCCGTCCATAAAAGCCTCGAGTGCCTCATCAGTCGTGCGGTCGTCAGCAACGCGGTTCTGCGCATTGGGGCGACCGGTCTCGGTACCCACCGGGCAGCCGCCGAGCATCTGGGCAAAGTTCAGGCATGCCTCGTACTCGGCAAAGTTATCCATGAGCTGTTGGCGATCGGGCGTCGCCAAATTCTTATAGCAGCCGAGCACGGCGACCGAAACGCCCGACTCATCGAGCACGGCACGCAAATGGTCGGCAAGCTCGCGGGTCAGGCCGCCTCGATCGATCCCCATCGATGCGTAGAGCACCTTGCTCGGCAGCTGAATGCACGAAAAGCCCAGCTCTCCCGCCATGCGAATGCGTTCCTCGACGGTCCCCTGCGGAAGGTCGTGCAAACGTACGCCCAGAGTAATAGCCCCCACGTTATTCACATCCCTTATGAGCGTTGATGCCCGGGGTGTATCCGCCAAACGGGTCCTCGATGGAGCACACGCCCGAGGGGGCGAGCGGATCGCGCTTACCGGCCAGCTTGTCGTGATGCATGGTCTCGATATAGGCAAGCACCAGCGGCGCCACACCCTTTGCATCATTTTTGACCACGGGCTCGCTCATGTAGTAATCAAACGTGCCCTCGCGGTGCGCGGTGTTGCCCAGGCCCGCAACCAGGCAGATGTTGTCGAGCGCCAGCTGCCCGTCATACTCGGACAGGCAGGTCTCGCAGATGCCGTCGAAGGCGCGACGGCCGTACTGGTAGTAACGCTCGCCCAGCACGCCCAGACGCACGCCCTTCATGATGGCATTGGCAAAGATGGCGCTGCCCGACTCCTCCAGGTAGTTGGGGGCGATATTGGGCAGGTTGATGACCTGGTGCCACATGCCGGTCTTCTCGTCCTGATACGGCAGCATGGCGTCGATCAAATCGTGGAACATCTTGCGGATCTCGTCCTTCTCGGCTGACATCGAAGGCGGCATAAGCTCCCAGGTGTCGATGAGCGCCATGGCAAACCAGCCCTCGGCGCGCAGCCAGAAGTTAGCCGAAAGACCGGTGACCGGGTCGCACCAGAACTGTTTGCGGCTCGCGTCGTAAGCGTGATAGTACAGACCGTTGAGGGGGTTGCGCATCAGGTCATGCACGACCTGGAACATATGGAAGCTGTCCGAGCAGGCACGACGGTTGTGGAAGCTCAGCTCGTACTGCATGTAGAACGGCTGTGCCATGTACATGCCATCGAGCCAAATCTGGTTGGGATAGACGGCCTTGTGCCAAAACACGCCCTCTTTGGTGCGCGGCTGGGTCTCGAGCTGGCGGTAGATGGTGTCCATGGCGGCACGGTACTTGGGCTTGCCCACCAGGTCATACAGCTTGTAGAGGGTCTTGCCCGCATTGACGTTATCGAGGTTGTACTCCTGCGGGTTGTAATGCTTGATGGTACCGTCGTCCTGGACAAAGAAATCGATGTAGTCATCGGCGAACGTCAAGTAGCGCTGCTCACCCGTGATCTCGTACAGCTCGATGAGCGCCTTGATCATGCAGCCGTCGATATAGTTCCAGGTGTTCTCCTTGCCGGCGCGAATCTTTTCGATGTTCCAAGCCGGCGCCTGCGGCGTAGAGGTTTCGATCAACTGCTCGATATAACGGTCCAGGATTTGATTGCAACCCATTGCTGTCCCCTCTGACATAAACGATAGGTGAACGTTACCCCTAGTGTAACGCGAACGGGGAATATAGGGTGAACGTTAACCCTATATTCCCCGCAAACGGCAGACTTTTAGCGGCAAACGGCGGTGAGACCCGCGGCGATGCGATGCGCCAGGCGCTCATAGCCGGCAGGACTGTAATGCAGACCGTCCGGCATATAGAGCTCGCGGTGCTCCGGCAAAAACGGGCTGATACCGCTTTGCGCATACAGGTCAATCACCGGCACGGAGTAGCGGTCGCAAACCTCGAGCATCGCTCGCACGTAGGCGACCTGCGTCAACCCCAGGTGGTTGAGCTCGTCGCTTGCCGGGATATCCTTCTCGTGCTTGCCGCTCGTCTTGCACGGCGTCATAAACACAAGCTTTGCCTGGGGCGAGCGCGCCGTGATGGTACGGATCAGGTAATCGAGTGCACCATAGAACTCATGTACGTCCGTGCTGCCGAGCTCTCCAAGCGGCACGTTGCGGCTAAAGTCGTTGACGCCGCCAAAGACGATGTAGATATCGGCCGCATCGTCGATACCGTCAAGGCGCTCGACAAACGAATCGGTACGGTCGGCCTTGATGGCGATACGCGAACCCTTGATGCCAAAGTTCTCGACGACCGCGCCTCCCAGCAACGCGCCCAGATGCGAAGTCCAAGAGATGTCGTTGCCGCCTGCGCCGCATCCGTTATCGCCCCATGTGGTCGAATCGCCAAAGCAGCAAATGGTCGATTCACTCAAACTCTTCGTTTCCATAATCTTCTCCTCATCCGCCCATCGGCGGTCATACAGGAACGTACCGTTTATTCGCAGCATGCCGAGGGGCTATGCACGGGCGCATTCCGCAACGTGCGAATCGAGCCATTCGATATCCTCGGCAAGATGTGCCACGCCCAGATGGTGTTCACCCGGACACACCTCGTGCCGCAGGCCATCTCTGCGGCTCAGCAACTTGTAGGCATCGCGCACGATCTCGAGCTGCTCGTCAACATTTTTCAGCCCGCGCGAACCGTTCAGATGATCCTCTTCGCAGCTTTGCACCAGCAGCGGATGCGGCGCGATGAGCGAGGCAATATCGCCCATGTCGAGTAAGCGCCAAAGTCCGGGTGTGTAGTTGCAGCTGCAATTGCCATTGAGATGCAGCAGCGAATCGTCGACACCGTACAGATAGCCCGAGACAAACGCCTTGCGCACACGCGGGTCGAGTGCGGCCAGGTACAACGTCATGTAGCCGCCACCCGAAAAACCAAAGCAACCCAGGTCATCCATGGCAATGTCGCCGCGCGCCTCCAAGTAATCGATCAAGCGCATGTTGTCCCAGACGTTGAGGCCCGCAACCGTAAGACCCAGCGGCTCGGCCATACGTGCTTGATTCAGACACGTACCGCGCAGGTAGCTGTTCTCGTCATCGCCCTGGCCCTTCCAGTCACGACGGTATCCCCAACCGCGTGCGTCGGGGCAGACGGTCACGTAACCCATACGCGCCAAACGCAGACCGTAGTCGTAATTGAACTTACGCACGGCATCATCGACCGCCGGCACGCCCGCAACACCGGCTACGCTTGCAGCACCCGCTCCCTGATGGCCATGCGGGCAGATATAGCAACACTTGCGGCCGCACGCATCGAGCTTAGGCGACTGCGGCTCGAGCAGGTAGAACGGCATCCAAACGTCGCGCTCCACCTGCAGCATCGCATGGGTGCGCACGATGCCGCCGGCAACCCGCACGCGGCTGAGCTCACGAATCTCAATCGGGACGCGGTCCATAAGCGAAAGGCCCAAAACATCGTACAGACGAGTCCTGGTCGCAATCTTCCACGCCTCAAAATCTGCAGGAGTCTTGCCCGTAAAAGCAGCCGAACGTCCCTCGCGCTTCAGCCGGGCACGCAGCGCAGGCTCGTCTTCGCAGTACGTCTCGATGTGCACGGTGCGGCCATTGGCAGATAGCCCAGCCGTCTCAACCGCATCACCGTCGCCGCCCTCGGGATCCCAGCCATCCCCACCGGCAAGCACCTGCTCGCGAGCGTACCCGACGGCAGCCATCACATCGAGTTTATTTGCCCACGGCACCCAGTCGGTAGTATCACCCGCCGGCCCATGCAGGATTGCGCCAGCATACTGCGCGCAGCTGTGCGCCGCCGGCTTATTCCAATCCCACCAGCCTTCGCGCTTGATATGTCGCCCCAGCCAGCAATCGATCAGCGCAGTTTGCGCCCATTCGCGCCAAGGACGGCCCAGGTAGACCGAATCCGGCGCCACGCCATCCGGAGCTGTAAACGAACAACCATGAAACACAAATCCGTACGGCTCGCCTTTAGGCGTGGAGGCTGCCGTTACATACCCGTTGACATCCATATCGCGGTTGAGCGAGCGAATCTCGCACCCCTCAAAGTAGGCACGCGCGCCGCCAAAGATAAAGTCGACATCGCCCTCGATCCGGCAACGTCGGAAATATTGGCGCCCCACCCGGCGCGGCGCATACTGTTTGGGTCCTATGAACCCGCCCGGTTTGACCTCATGCGGCGGCAGCGGACCCAAAAACAGTGTGTCCTGGTGCCCCTTAATGCAGCAGGCATCGACAACCAGACGGTCGCCATCGGCATACAGGGCAATCGCCTGACCGACCTCGCGCCCATCGCCGGCATCATTTACGATCGTTAGGTTCTCGAGCCGCACGTCGTCGGCATCGACCAAAACGGTATAGGTCCTAAACGTGCCGAGCGTGCCGTCCGCGCCCGAGCCGTCCTCCGAAGGCATCTTGGCACCCAGGCCGCCCATGATACGCACGCTATCGGCCGTCTCTCCCTCAATCGTCACATGCGGGCGACGAATCTCGACCCGCTCGCGGTACTCACCCGGCTCGACGCGAATCATCACCGGTTGCTCGGCATCCGGATAGAGCTGATCGGCTGCCGCCAAGGCATCGGAAATCGTTGGATACGCTCCTGCCGCAGCCCTCGAAACGCGCAGCGTATAGATACTTTCGCTCATCGTCCATCACGCTCCCATGCAACGAACTGTTCAGGCCAGCCCTGAACCTGTGGCTGAATATGCTCGGCGCAGCCCTTAAATGCCGTTTGGTCCGTGGCGAGCGATGCCCCATGCTTTCCATGCGAAAAGACATGTAGGCTAAAGCCAATCCCGTGGTCGGCAAGAGCCTGCGCAAGAAGGAGGCTATTTTGAACTGGTACCGATGCATCCTCGGCGGTATGCCACAAGAACGTACGGGGGAAGCCCTCGCCCACCATATTCTCGATCGACAACTTTTGAGCCAAAGCGCCATCGGCACCCGTTAGGTGTTCAAATGAACCACGATGAGCATAGGCCCCCGAGCTTACGACCGGATAGCCCAAGCAAAGTGTGTCAGGCCGAATCGACTCAGGCGACGCCGCAATCGACTCTGCAAGCCAAGGTTGGTCCCAAAGCGCCCCGAGCAAGCCAGCTAGATGCCCACCGGCCGAAAAACCCATGACCGTAATCCGATCAGGATCGACACAGTACTCTGCCGCATGGCTTCGGACGGTATCGACCGCCCGCGCGAGTTCTTGCAATGCCAGCGGATAGACAGCCGGAGCAACCGAATAGTTCAGTACAAACGCTTGGTAGCCCATCGCCAACAAACGGAGCGCTACCGGCTCGCCTTCGCGCGGCGAAACGTGATCGTAGCCGCCTCCTGGCACGACCACAACTGCAGGCAGCGGTTTTAAAGCATAAGCATCTTCGGTCGGGGCAAAAACATAAGACGTAATCGTGGCAGACGAGCCATCGACCCCGACAGGAATCGTTTTATTGAGCATGTATTCCCTTTCACCATGATGCGTAGCGCAGCGCACACGGCCGTATCGCACAAGGGCTGCATTGCCGATTTATCCGACAATGCAGCCCTGGTCATCAACCCGAGTTAGGAGCGGACAACCTTGTCGACGTTCTGGAGCTGCAGCTCCTCGCCGTCCTGGCCCTCGATCACCACATTTTGCAGGTCGAGCACCTTGACGTTTTGCGCAATGATGCCCTGACGCACCATGGGCTCAACGCCGCAGGCCATGGCCGGAACAAAGGGCTCAGCATCATCGGCAAAGGTCACGTGGACATCCTGGAACGTCAGGCGCGTCACCTTGCTCTCGGGCAGACCCGTGATATAGGCCGCGGCAGCATGGCAGTTGGTGGCCTCGATATCGCAAAACGTCGTGGCACCAAAGCCGGGCGTGCGGTCGTCGACAGGCAAAGCCTCGCGAGACTGCGCGTAATCGGTCTTGCCGTCCTTGTCACAGAAGTAGAACGAATTGACCACGAAGGGCGTGAGCACCTCGTCCATGCGAATGTGCTCGAAGGTGATGCCCTCGTTGACGGCATCCTTGCCGCGTCCACGGCGGGTCTTGACGCGCAGGCCACGGTCAGTGCGCTCAAAGAGGCACTTGCTCACGGTAAGGTCCTTGATGCCGCCGGCAGCCTCTGAACCCAGGACCACGGCGCCGTGACCATCGTGCATGTAGCAGTGAGAGATCAGCACGTCGTGCGTGGCGGGACGAAGCTCGGGCTCAATGCCCAGCTTGCCGCTCTTGACGGCGATGCAGTCGTCACCCACTGAGAACTGACAACCAAGGATGCGAACAAAACCGCAGCTCTCGGGATCGAAGCCGTCGGTGTTGTGGGAGTTCTTGGGACCCTCGATGGACAGGCAGAGCGCATCGACGTGCTCGCACAGGACGGGGTGGATGTTCCACGCCGGGCTGTTGCGGACAGTGAAGCCGGCCAAGCTCACGTTCTCACACTCGGATAGGAAGATCATGCGCGGGCGGGCGACCTCGCGGCCCTCCTCCGGGCGAAAGATGTTCTTAAAGTCCTTGTTCCACCAGTTGTCCTCGGCAAAATCGGTCTGACCGTCGATGGCACCACGACCATAGATGCACACGTCGTGCACGCTCAGACCCGTAAAAGTAGAGCAGTAGGTCGAGAAGCTCTCGCCCTCCCAGCGGCCCAGGGGCAGCATATCGGTGCCGGCATACCCGACGCCCTCGTCGCCCTTGACCGTACCGGGGATATAGGCAAGCGCCGCACGATCGTGGCGAGCCAGCAGCACCGCCCCCTCGGCGAGCTCGATGTTGATATTGCTCTTAAGGAAGAGGGACTTGATGCGATAACTACCGACGGGGATCAGCACGCGCCCGCCCTTGGGGCAGGCCATGATGGCAGCCTGGATGTTGGTGGTGTCGTCGTGCTCGGCATCGCCCTTGGCGCCACAGTCGCGAACGTTGATGGTAAAGGGCTCAGCCGGCGTGGTGACACCTACGCTCAGCTCACGCTCGCCACAAACAAAACGAACCAGGTTGCGCTTGCCGGGGATCAGGCCGTCGACATAGGTCTCGACCGTATTCGTGGTACCGGCGGGCTCGTCGTTGACAAAGATCTCCCACGTATCGGCACAGGTAAAGTAGCCGCCGTCGTCAAGCTCGATCACGGCCGCGCGGGCGTTGCGCCAGATAACGTTCGTCTCCATGGATTTCTCCCTCAAAAAGATGCTCTAAAGGCAAATTGTACGCTGTTAAAAAAGGGCCGTGCCTGCCGGCGGAATTCCGGTGGCACGGCCCTGTGATTTGGACGATATGTCGGCCTTACTCGGCGGGGGTTACGCTACCGTCCTGGAAGCCAACGTTGTTGTGGGCAAAGCAGTCCTCGTACTTAAAGCCGGAGAGCTCCTCGCAAAGCGCCTTGACCTCGGGCTTGACGTCGGCCATCTTGCCACCCTCCTTGACGCGGTGAATCTCGTCGCAAAGGATGTCGCACTGCTCCTTGTCGATCTTGATGCCGCGGGCAAGGACGGCCGCAAGCAGGAAGAAGCCGGCGCAGCCGATGATCATGTAGCCGCAGATATACAGAGGCACGGTAGCGGGCTGGGTCACGGCGTCGCTATTGCCGGCGGTCTGAATGAAGCCGGAGGCAGCAAGGACGATAGCCCACACGTTGACGGCGATAGCCTGGGCGATCTGCTGGCAGAGCTGCTGCGCGGAGCTGTAGATGCCCTCGCGACGACGCAGGGTGATGAGTTCATCGACATCGGGGATGTAGTTGAGCAGAACATCGGGCAGGTACTGGAAGCCGACGTAGAAGAACTTCCAGATGGCGAAGATGATGGGGTAGGCGATCATGGCGATGGCGACCGTGGAGGTGCCGTTGATCTGACCAAAGGCGAAGTAGTTGTAGGCAATGATGCACGCAGCGCAACCGGCATTTGCGAGGTACCAAGACTTGTGGAAGCCCTTCTTGGCCATGAGGGCGACCCAGATGGCGGTGCAGACGATAGCGACGACCTTGCCAGGCATCTCCATCACGGACTCGTAGGACTTAGGAATCTGCAGGCAGTAGACGATGAAGAAGGACAGGCAGGCAGACCAGCAGGCAGCAGCAAGCTTCGTGGAGACCTGTGCATACAGGACCTTGCGGAAGGACTTGTTGCGGAAGGTGGAGATAACGTCGATGAAGAACTTCTTGATGCCCTCGCCGACGCTCTCGATCTTCTCCTGAGCGACCTCCTCGGGGGTGTGCTCCCACGTGGACAGGTACACGCAGAGCAGCGAGATTGCCATGACCGAAGCGTTGATCGTAGCGATGATGAAGTAGCTAAACGGGTTGGTCTCGCCGAAGGTGCCAAAGCCAAAGCCGACGAGTGCTGCCATCAGGAAGCCGGCGGCGTTACCAAAGAGATGCTTGTAGCCGGTAAGGTACGTACGCTCCTTAAAGTCGTCGGTCATCTCGATGGTAAGCGGCGACAGGTTGGCGGTGCAGAACGTGTACGCGACGTTGTAGATCAGGTACAGCACAAAGTAGTACGGGAAGCCAAACGGCGTAGCCACGAAGATGAGCGGCTCGGCGATCATCATCGGGATGGCCAGCAAGATCCAGAAACGACGACGACCAAAGATGCGGCCAATCTTGGTGGCATAGAAGTTATCGGCCACAAAGCCCATCAGCGGGCAAAGAATGGCGTTGACATAGATGGCAAACGAGCTGATCAGTGCAGCCTCGCCTGCGGACAGGCCACACTCCGTGGACAGGAACAGCACCATGTAGCTGTGCGTAAAGGTCAGGGCACCGGAATTGAGCATACCGCCCATACCAAAGCCCAAGCGCGTCCAGAATGTGATCTTACGCTTTTTTCCGATCTTATTAGTCATCGAGCTCCCTCTCTTTTCTCGATTGTCTTGTAACAAGACAGTTGAGTCCACACTGACATCTGTCTGCCCAGCGTTCAGGGTGAACGTTTAGTTAGATTATGCGCGATTGCTTACGACAGGTGAACGTTCACTTGAATAATATCCTTGAACGGTCGATTTTTACCGCTGAACGGACACAATTGAGATCCTCACACCTATTTTCTGCTGGTAAAGGTGCCATGCTGGACAGCCATGAGATAGGTGAACGTTTATCAGACATACCAACATATTCACTTAACCATGAAACGAAAAGGCCCCGCCGGGAACACTCCCGATGGGGCCGATGACATCTCGCTATGCTTGGGCGCACTTGCCGCTACAAGCAGACGCCGTCCTTCCAGATACTGATCTCGTGACAGCCACGGCGCTCAGCACTCGTGAGCTTACCGCTCGCCGTCTCCAGCACCAGCTGGTACAGATCGTGGGCAGCCTCGTCGAGCGTGCGCTCACCCGTGGCAATCACGCCAGCGTTAAAGTCCATCCAGTTGGCCTTGTGGTCGCACAAACGCTGATTGGTGAACACCTTGAGGGTAGGCGCCGGCGCGCCAAACGGTGTGCCGCGGCCGGTCGAGAACAGAATCACGTGGCAGCCGGCAGCCGTCAGGGCCGTGGTGGATACCATGTCGTTGCCCGGACCGCACAGCATGTTCAGGCCGTGTTTATTTGCCTGGCCGGCATACGGCAGCACGTCGACGATGGGGGCAGATCCGCCCTTTTGCACGCAGCCGCAGCTCTTGTCCTCGAGCGTGGTAATACCGCCGTCCTTGTTGCCGGGACTCGGGTTCTCATAAACGACCTCGCCGTGGCTAATAAAGTAGTCCTTAAATCCATTGAGCATGTCGGAGGCAGCGTTAAAGACCTGCTCGTTCTCGCAACGGTCGAGCAGGATGCTCTCCGCGCCAAACATCTCGGGCACCTCGGTAAGCACCGACGTGCCGCCACGGGCGACGACCATATCGCTCACGCGACCGATCGTGGGGTTGGCGGTAATGCCCGAAAGACCGTCGGAGCCGCCACACTTAAGACCAATGACCAGCTCGGAGGCCGGAATGGGCTCGCGCTTGGACTGCTTTGCCAGGTCTGCCAGCTCGGCCAGAATCTTGTGGCCCTCGATTTGCTCGTCGGCTACATCCTGGCAGGTGAGAAAACGAACGCGCTCGTGATCGAAGTCACCGAGCTCGTCGAGCACCTGCTGATGCGTGCAGTTCTCGCAACCGAGCGACAGGAACAGCACGCCCGCGGCATTTGCGTGACGCGACAGTGCCACCAGCAGACGACGGGTCTGGGCATGGTCGGCGCCGGTCTGCGAGCAACCGAACGGATGCGGGAAGTAGTAGACGCCCTCCAGCGAGCCATCGACCAGATCCTGGGCCTGCTCGCACATGGCACGGGCGACTTCGTTGACACAGCCGACCGTGGGGATGATCCACAGCTCGTTGCGCGTCGCGGCACGACCGTCGGCGCGGCGGAACCCCTTAAAGGTCTCGGGCTCAACCGGCTCAACGACCGGATGTGTGGGGTTGTAGGTATACTCGACCTCGCCCGAAAGGTTGGTCTTCACATTGTGCGTGTGGAGCCACTGACCGGGCTGGACATCGCCCGTCACATGACCGATAGGAAGGCCGTACTTAATGACGTCCTCGCCGGCGGCAATCGAGCGCACAGCCATCTTGTGGCCTTGCGGAATATCCTCTGCGGCCACGACCTCGCCCACCCCGGGAACCGCGACGGCAGTGCCCTTGGCAAGCGGCGACAGCGCAACGATCACGTTATCGGCCGGATTGATCTGGATAGTATTCATTACAAATGGTCCTAACCCTACAGGTTGAGCAGAAGTCGAGACGCGGGCACGCCGTCCCGCGCCCGCGTCTGCGCCGGAAATTTACGCCTGAGCGTTGGCGAAGGCCTGCTTGGCGCCCTCGGCACGCACGACAGCGAGCGCGCTGACGACAAACTCCTCAAGACCTGCGATCTGCGTAAGGTCCTCGCCCCACATCTGCTCGTTGGTGAGCACGTCGTGCACCAGCTGGGCATCGTCGGCGCCGGCATGGGCGGCGTAGAAGTCGAGCACGAAGGCGTCGTCCTGAGCGGTGTACTCGGTGCCGTCGGAGCGACGCAGGTGCAGGCCGTCGCCCTCGCGGGACACGAGCTCCTGCGTGTAGAAGGAGATGAGCGTAGCGAGGCTCGTCGCCAGGCACTTGGGCAGGTTGCCGGTCTCGGCAACGTAGTCCTTGAGCGTGGGCAGGTCACGAGCGCGCCACTTAGCCGTGGAGTTGAGGCAGATGGAGAGCAGCGCATGATCAATAAACGGGTTGTCGAAGCGGTTTTCGACGGCGGCGGCAAAGGCCTTGCAGTCCTCGACATCCAAGTCGGCGGCAAGCGTCGGAATGACCTCGTCGTAGAGCATGGTGTTCATGAAGCCGCGAATGGTCTCGTCATGCATGCAGTCGCGCACGATATCAAAGCCGGCAACCCAGGAACCCGGAACGAAGGCGGTATGGGCACCGTTGAGGATGCGGACCTTGCGCTTTTTGTACGGGGTGACGTCGGGAGTCACAAAGACACCCGGAAGACCAGCCTTCACAAAGGGAAGCTTCTCGGCAAGCGACTCGTCGCCCTGGATGCCCCACATCTGGAAGGGCTCGCGCACGGCCAGGAAGGGATCCTCGTAGCCCAGACGCTCGGCAACCGCCGCGGCCTCCTTAGGATCGCGGATGCGGCCGGGGACGATGGTGTCGACGAGCGTGGTGCAGACGGTGCAGTCGTTAGCCATCCACTGCGCAAACTCGTCCTCCCAGCCCCAGTCGCTCACATACTGGTTCATGATGCGCAGCAACTCCTCGCCGTTGTGATCGATGAGCTCGCAGGCGAGGACGATGACGCCCGGCTTACCGGCAGCCCAGCGGGTGTGGAGCACCTGGGCAAGCTTGGCGGGGAAGCTCGCGGGTGGCATGTCGTCGGCCTTGCAGGACGGGTCATAGGCGATACCGGCCTCGGTGGTGTTGGAGACGATGATCTCTAGGTCGTCGGAGACGGCGACCTCCATCATGGCGCGGTAGTCGTCCTCACGATACGGGTTAAGGCAGCGGCTGCAGGCGCTGATCACGCGGGACTCGTCAACCGTGTTGCCGTTCTCCTTGCCGCGCACCAGCACGGTGTACAGGTCGTCCTGGGCATTGATACCGTCGGCAAAGCCAAAGGCACCGTTGATGGGCTGCACCATGACGACCTTGCCGTTCCAGCCGGTGGCCTCGTTGCCCATGTCAAAGAAACGGTCGACGAAGGCGCGCAGGAAATTGCCCTCGCCAAACTGCAGAACCTTCTCGGGAGCATCCTTGGGCAGCAAATAGCCCTTGTAGCCGATCGTCTCGAGCGCATCGTAGCTGATGTTCTCCATCTGTGTCTCTCCTTAGATAGCTGTTAGCGTGCAAGCAAAACGGGGGCGCCGCGTGTGGCAACGGCGCTCCCGAGTTCGATGTGATTCGATGCAGGCTTATGCCTCGACGGTGTCCAAATCAAAGCCAAAGTAGCGGACCGCGTTGTTGTAGCTGATGTCGCGCACGATACTGCCCAGCAGCTCCATGTCGGCCGGGTACTTGCCCTGCTCGACCCACTCGCCGATCACGCTGCACAGCACGCGACGGAAGTACTCGTGGCGCGGATAGGACAGGAAAGAGCGGGAGTCGGTAAGCATGCCCACAAAGTTGCCCAGCACGCCCTCGTTAGCCAGAGCCGTGAGTTGCTCGCGCATGCCGACCTCGTTGTCGTTGAACCACCAGGCGGAGCCGTTCTGGATCTTACCGGCGGTCGGAGCCTCCTGGAAGCAGCCCATGACGGTATCGATCATGGTGTTATCGATGGGGTTCAGGCTGTACAGGATGGTCTTGGGCAGGCCGCAGGTCTCCTGGATGGAGTTGAGGAAATCGGCGAGCTGGTCGGACGGCGTGTAGTTGGAGATGCAGTCGTAGCCGGTGTCGGGACCGAGCTTGGCGAACATGGCGCGGTTGTTGTCGCGCTTGCAGCCAAAGTGCAGCTGCATGGCCCAGCCCAGACGGACATACTCGCCGGCAACGAACTGCATAAAGGCAGTCTTGTACTTGAGGACCTCTTCCTCGGTAAGCGGCTCGGCAGCCAGACCCTTGGCAAAGATAGCCTCGATCTCGTCGGCGGTAGCCGGGACGTACATAACGTAGTCGAGTGCGTGGTCGGAGGCGCGGCAGCCCAGCTCGTGAGCAACGTCGTAGCGCTTGGAAATGGCAGCCTTCATGCCCTCAAAGTCGCTGGCCTCAACGCCGGCAACCTCGGAAAGGTGCTTGCAGTAGTCGGCAAACTCCTGGCCGCGCTCGATGCGCAAAGCGGCATCGGGGCGCATGGCGGGAACGACCTGAACGTCAAAGCTGTCGTCGGCGGCAATCTTCTTGTGCCACTCAAAGCTGTCGGCGGGGTCGTCGGTAGTGCAGATCATGCGGACGTTGGACTGCTTGATCAGGTTACGGCAGGTAAAGCTAGCCTCAGCGAGCTTGGCGTTGGCAAGGTCCCAGACCTCCTGGGCAGTCTTGCCGTTGAGGACGCCCTCGTAGCCAAAGTAGCGCTTAAGCTCCAGGTGGCTCCACTCAAAGACGGGGTTGCCAACGCAGCGACCCAGGGTCTCGGCCCACTTTTGGAACTTCTCGCGAGCAGGGGCGTCGCCAGTGATAAAACGCTCGTCGACGCCGTTGGCACGCATCAGGCGCCACTTGTAGTGGTCGCCGCCCAGCCAAACCTCGGTGATGTTCTCGAAACGCTTGTCCTCCCAAATCTCCTTAGGAGAAATGTGGCAGTGATAGTCGACGATGGGCATGCCCTCGGCAAAGTTGTGGAACAGCTCCTCGCCGGTCTTGGTGCTCAGCAGGAAATCCTGATCGTCCATAAAGTTTTTCATCAAACAGCCCCTTTGCTGGCAAGGCGGGCGCACGGCGCGCTCGTTATCCTTTAGGTGAACGTTCACTATACTAATCCATTGCACCTCAAAAGGTGAACGTTCACCTAACCACCACGGGGTGAACGGTAGATTTTGCCCGTTCAACGGTTGCTGGGGATGTGACTTGCATGTATTGCGGACTGGTTGGCGCCCCCGAACACCGAACTTGAGCGCTTTTGCTCAGGTGGGTCATGTCCCGACGTACATTTTTGGGAGTATTCAGCATTGGAGCGCGCCGTGCGCCATCCTCAGCGTCCTATTTGGAACGCAGATAGCGCCCGATCGGCATAAAAAGTGCCCCCGATGGCAAATTACGCCATCGGGGGCACTTAAAACAGTCGTTCTGCACCTCATTCAGGGCATGCCAATGCTGAATACTCCCAAAAATGCACGTCGCAAGAGGGGGTACCTGCTCAATCGGCTAAATACCCGCAAGTTCGCAGTAGCGGTCGACATTGCTGGCAAATACCATCTCGACGGCACCCTTCTGGACGGGCACCGTCGGGGTCCTTCCCCACAGCAGATAATCGCCCAGCGTCTTAGCGCCGCGATACGCCAGGCTCGTCGGGTCCTTATAGACAATATTGGTAAAGATACCGCGGCGCAAGGCCAGAGCACTTTCGGGAAACAGGTCGTTGCCGATCACCATGACCTGACCGGCCTTGCCGGTCGAGACGAGCGCGTCGGCAACCACTTCGGAACCAACGGCAAAAACGCTACAGATAAGTTCGGGGGCGTCCGGCGCACTCAAGCGCTTTTCGAGCTCATGCTCGAGTTGTTTGACTTGCGCATGGGCACCTGCAAGATCCTCAACCTGCCATGGAATATCACGTTCGCGCAGGTAATTGTGGAAGGCGCGGGCGGTTAGATAGTGCGAATCGGTATATGGGTCGCCTGTCAAAAGGAGCACGCGGGCGTCGGCCCCAGAAGCATGGACCAGGTTTGCCGCCTGCTCGGCCATAAGGCTGCCTGCCGTCGAATAATCGGCCAAGCTCGCACCCAAACGATTCAAATGCGGACGGTCGCCGTCGACAAGCTCAATCGTCACGCCCGCCTCGGCGATCTGCCCCAAAAGCTCAGTCGCACGATCGTCGCCCGGCGCATAGGCGAGCAAGCCATCAATCTTCTCGCCCACCTGCAGACGCTCGTCGATTTGCTCGAGTGCATCAGCGTAGCCGCCCACGCCAAATTCAACGCGCTCAACCGTAATGCCCCGGTCGATGACCTCCTGTTCAAAGCGATTGCAGCCTTCCCACAGGTAACGGAAAAAGTACGCTCCCTCGCGCGATGCGCGGGGCAGGCAAAACACCAGATTGATATCCTTGCGGCGCAGGCTTGAGGCACTTGTGTTGCGGTGATAGCCCATGGCCTCGGCCTTAGCGTTCACCTTGGCGCGCACGGATTCGCTCACGCCGGCCTTTCCCGTCAGAGCCTTGTGCACGGTATTGATGGAAACGCCAAGCTCGGCGGCTATGTCCTTCATGGTTACGCGAGCGCTCATGCGGTTACTCCGTTATAGATAAGTTGCCAATTAATAGTCCAGTTAACGATACCCCAAAAATACTCTTCGACTCGCCGTACCCTCCCTCAAATGCACAAAGCGCCCCGCGAACGGATGCCCGCGGAGCGCTTGGATGTCCGGACCTTATTTGATACCGCGACCCAAGTCTTCGGCGATTTTGTCTACGCCCTTAAGTGCAGCGCACGTCTTTTTGTTGGAGCAATGCCCCGTGCAGACGCCACCCTGAGCGCAGTCAGCGCAGGTGCCCTTGCGGTAGATGCGCACGCATACCGCGACAAACGCAATACCGATAACAGCCAGTACAACAATATCGATAGGTGCCATAGCAAGCCTCCTCTAGTTAACCATCACTTACTTTACTCCATTCTCCACCTACCGAATAGGGACAGGTTTAATTTGGTCAGTTTTATCTGCGGAAACGCCACGTCTTACTTCTGGAGCAAAGCAATCTGTCCCCCCATTGCGTCAAAAAGCCCGAGTGTCACTGAGACACCCGGGCTCGTGGAAAGGGGTTGATCCTTATTCGGACTTAGGCGGAAACTGCAGCGGAAGCAGTGTTGGTCTCGTCCTCGTCGGTCCAAGCGTGCTTGGGCATAGGACGGAAAATCTGGAAGAGCATCGCGACCAGCAGCACGATAGCCACAACCGTCCAGAAGCCAAACTGCCCAAGGACAAGCAGGTTATAGAACTGGTTGATGAACAGGCCGATGACCCAAGCGAAGGCGCACTCGTAGCCGATGGCAATCGCGGTCCACTTGCCGGAGTCCATCTGGTTGCGGATAGTGCCCATGGCGGCAAAGCACGGGGCGCACAGCAGGTTGAAAGCGCCAAAGGCAACGCAAGCGCCCATAGTCGGGAACATGCCGGCAAACGCGGTCCACAGGCTCGGGTCGGTCTCGGCGGCGTCGGCAACGGACAGCAGCGAGCCGGCGGTGGCGACGACGTTCTCCTTAGCGACGAGGCCAGAGACGGTCAGCGCGGTGGCCTGCCAGGTGCTAAAGCCGAGCGGGGCGAAGATCCAAGCGACCAGGTTGCCCAGCATGGCAAGCACGGAGTAGTCCATGAACTCCTCGGGGATGCCGTCCATCGCAGGCAGGAAACCAAAGGAACCGTTGTAGCTACCAAAGTTGGAGAGGAACCAAACCACGACGGTGGACGCGAAGATGACCGTGCCGGCCTTCTTGATAAAGGCCCAGCAGCGCTCCCACACGTGCAGCGCCCAAGAGCGGATCGCCGGGAAGTGGTAGGCAGGAAGCTCCATAACAAACGGCGTCGGGCGACCGGCGAAGAGCTTGGTCTTCTTGAGCATGAGGCCCGAGGCGATGACGGCAAAGACGCCCAAGAAGTAGAAGAGCGGGCTGATCCACGCGGCGGTGGTGGAAGAATCGCCGATGATGGAGCCCATGAGCAGGGCGATGATCGGCAGCTTGGCGCCACAGGGAATGAACGTGGTGGTCATGACCGTCATGCGGCGGTCCTTCTCGTTCTCGATGGTCTTGGTGGCCATGACGCCGGGGACGCCGCAGCCCGAGGACACGAGCATGGGGATAAAGGACTTACCGGACAGGCCAAAGCGGCGGAACACGCGGTCCATGATGAAGGCGACGCGGGCCATATAGCCGCAGTCCTCCAGGAAGGACAGCATGACGAACAGCAGGAACATCTGCGGGACGAAGCCGAAGATGGCGCCCAGGCCGCCGACGATACCGTCACAGACGAGCGAATCGACCAGGCCGCCGTCCTCGGTGCCACCCGCCACAAGGGCGTCGTGCACCACGGTGGTAATACCCGGAACATAGGGGCCGTACTGCGCCGGGTCGACCGAGTCAGCGTCGTCACCCGCGGCCTCGACAGCCTCATCGTAGGCGTCGCGGCCCTGGCCGAGCACATACCAACCGTCGGTACCAAAGAGCTGGTCGTTGGTGAAGTCGGTCACCGTGCCGCCCAAGGTAGAAACGGCGATGTAGTACACGCAGAACATGATGACGACAAAGATCGGCAGGCCCAGAATACGGTTGGTAACCACGCGGTCGATCTTCTCGGAGGTGCTCATCTTGGCCGGGGCCTTGGTGAGGCACTCGTCGATGATGTGCGCGATCACGCCGTAGCGCTCACCGGTGATGATGGACTCGGCGTCGTCATCGCAATCCTGCTCGCACTGGGCGACCAGCTGCTCTACGCGAGCAGCCTTCTCCTTAGTGAGGTTGATGAGCTTGCAGGCGTCCGCGTCGCGCTCGAACAGCTTGACGGCGTAATAGCGGCGCTTTTTGGCGGGAACGCTTGCCGGCAGATTGTTCTCGATGTGGTCCAGAACGTCCTCGATGGAGGAATCGAACTTGTGCTCCGGCACCTGGCCCTTAGAAGCAGCGGACTTCTTGACCTGCTCGAAGAGCTCCTTGATGCCCTTGTTCTTAAGAGCCGAGATCATCATGACCGGGCAGCCGAGCTTCTTGGAGAGCTTGTCCGTGTCGATCTTATCGCCGTTCTTCTCGACCAGGTCGGCCATGTTGAGGGCAACGACCACGGGCAGGCCGGTCTCGATAACCTGAAGCGCCAGGTACAGGTTACGCTCGAGGTTGGTGGCATCGACGACTTGGACGACAACATCGGGCTCGCCGCTCATGAGGTAATCGCGCGAGCACTGCTCCTCGGGGCTGTAGGGGGAAAGCGAGTAGATGCCAGGGAGGTCCGTGATGGTAACGTTCTTGTCGCTTAGGAGCTTGGCCTCCTTTTTCTCAACCGTGACGCCGGGCCAGTTGCCAACGTAGCCGTTGGCGCCGGTGATCAGGTTGAAAAGCGTGGTCTTGCCGCAGTTGGGGTTACCCGCCAACGCGACATGGATCTGAGAATCCGCCATTCAATCCTTCTTCCTTGTGTGCCTGCGCTGCTTTCTCCGCGCAGGCTGGATAATGTGCTTCAAAGATGCTGCATTAAGTTAGAAAAACCTAACTTTATCTGCAGAAATATGCGCCACGAGTCCTTACTGGACCTCGACGACGGCGGCCTCCTCCTTGCGGATGGAAAGCTCGTAGCCGCGCACGTTGATCTCGACCGGATCACCGAGCGGTGCGACCTTCACGACCTTGAACGAAGTGCCCTTGATGAGCCCCAGGTCCATAAGGTGGCGGCGAAGCGCACCCTCACCGTGAAGCTTGACGATGGTGGAGCTCTCGCCCACCTTAACGTCACCCAACGTCTTCATCCTCTTGTCCCCCTTTCGGTTTTTATGAAATGCTGCAGACTAACCGACGGTCATGATGTGCATGGCAACCTTGGAATCGATACCAAAGCGTGCGCCCAGCACGGTGACGATAATATTGGCGCCACTCGAGCTCACCACGTGGATTTCGTTGCCCTCGACAAAGCCGAGGTCCTTGAGGTGGTGTTTCATGTCCTCATTGCCCTTTACACGGGACACGCGCACGGTTTCGCCCGCTTTTACCATCGAAAGCGGCATGGCCGGCATCTGCGGTCCGCAAGACATGAGTGGCTCCTAACGTCAGTTCGTCCTCAACATCGACGCGATAAAAGTTAACCACGTCTATGTTCGCTTTAGTAAACTAGCACGTGGTTAACTTTTTGGAAAGGGTCCCCATTCAGATTTCGAAAAAGTTTCCTATACGAAACAAAAGGGCGCGGCAAAGGACCATCCTTTACCACGCCCTGTCATGCTTAAAGCGAGAGATTTCTGATCGATGTGACACAGGAGGCCTCATCTACGCCCGAAACGCGGAAGATGATGTCCTCGCCGCACTCGCCGTAGAGAGCCATGAGTCCCATGACATCGCGGCCATCCGTGTGGCGGTCGCCGATGCTGACCGACACGTCGCTACGATGCTTGGCAATGATGTCATAGAGCAGCGCAACCGGGCGGGCATGTAATCCCAACGGATCTTTAATCGTCTTTGTAAACTCGACCATGTCCCCTCCCACGACATCGCACATTCGGCCGGCAAAACCCAGCCACGTGGTAGCTATTGTACCGTTAGATGCTTCTCGAGAGCTCCTCTGAACACCTCGTGGTCAAAAAGTGGCAAATATGAGTACTGTCACCAATTTAGTAGCAGCAAAATCGAGAGCAAATTGCCTAATTTGAGCGATTCGAAGAGGTTGAAAGCCGTCAAGCGCCCTTTAAAGGGAGTTAGATAAATCGATTTTGAGCCCATTTTCGCTCAGAGCAGGCCGAAAAATATGGCACTTCTTTTGCAACAGTACTCATATTTGGCATTTTTTGACCACGGGGGCCAAGACCATGCCCCAAAACACAAAAGGAGGGGCCTCGTAAGGCCCCTCCTTAGGAAAGGGAATCGATTTATTCCACAGCCGTAGATTAATCCTAGCCGCTACTCCATCATATCGAGGACGGAAGGGCGAAGCTCGTTCTCGGCGGCCTCGGGATCGGTCTCGCGCAGGCGGTTGATGTAGCGGTTGTACCACATCACGGCAAGGCCCAAGAAGACAACCACGCCGCCAACGTTGTAGACCAGCGTCAGCCACAGCGGCTGATCGAGCGGAATGGTGCCGCAGATAAGCACGAAGCAGAAGACCACAAGCAGGAATGCGGCAACGACCAGGCCAAAGCTGCGCGAACCCATGCGGAAGCCACGGGGAGCGGCGTCAAAGTTCTTGCGCAGCATAAAGTAGGCAAGCAAAATCAGCAGCGGTGGGAGCAGAGCGGTGGCAGCCGTCATGTTGGTGACGATCATGAGCAGGTCGTCGAGGTTACCGGAGCCCAGGGCCGGAATGATCAGGATGGGGACGACGATGGCGAACTGCAGCCAAGCAGCGCGGGCAGGAATGCCATGCTCGTTGAGCTCGACGATCTTGCTACCAAAGACGCCCTCGGGGATCTCGGTGAAGAAGACCTTGATGGGAGCGGAGGTCCACATCATGAGGGAGCCCAGCGTGGCGGCGAGAAGGATCAAGCCGATGGCGCGCGTAGACACTTCCATGGGAATGCCAAAGTGGGCAAAGACAGCGCCGAATACGTCGAAGATACCGGTGGAGATGGCAACGCCGCCCTCGGGGATGAACAGGTTAACCAGCAGCGAAGCGCCTGCATACAGAAGGCCGATGGTCAGGCCGGCGATAACGACGGTGCGCACGAAGGCCTTGACGCCACCCTTAAGGTCGTTAAGGAACACGCCGACAGACTCAGCGCCGCCAACGCCCTGGATGATCCAGGCAAGCGTACCGAAGAAGCCCCACGCAGTTGCGAAGTTGCTCATGTCGGGAGCCATGTTAGCGGGAGTAGGAGCCGTAGCGAACTCAACGCCGCCAAAGGCAGCAGCCAGGGACAGCAGGATGAACACGGCGGTCAGGCCGAGAGCCGCGGTCGAACCGAAGGAGGAAATGGAGCCGATCCACTTAGCGCCCTTGGTCGAAACCCACGTGGCGATAGCAAAGACGACGATCTCGATAATGGTGATCCACAGCTGCGAAAGCTCGGCGTTGGCACCAAAGAACACGTAGCTCGCGTAGATGATGACGTTGGGCAGGACGGACGCAAAGAAGAACAGGTTAACAAACCAGTAGCTAAATGCCGTCAGGAACGCTCAGCGACCACCCATCGAGGTCTTAACCCATGCGTACACGCCAGACTCGGAGTCCTTGTTGAGGCCGACGAACTCGGCGGTAACCAGGGTATAGGGGACAAAGTACAAAAGCGTGGCGAAGAAGAACGACGGCGCAGCTGCCAAGCCGATGGCCGCGTTGTTGTTGATGATGTTCTTGATACCGAACACGGCGGCGACCGTCATGCCCAGCAGAGCGAACGAACCAATCGTTCCTCGTTTTTCAGAGCTCATAAGCCCTCCCAATCATCTGTTAAATGTCATCTAAAACCGTCCGAGCTGCAAGTGCAAACACGGACGGCGCACCTGCTAAGGGGAATGGGGAAAAGGGAGTCAACAAAGCCATCCCCCTTAACGGCGCGAAGCAAACGTCCAGGCGGACGAATACTACTTGTTGGGGAAGGAATAACCTTCGACTGTCACGTGCAGTACCACGACGCGGGGATCCGCGGCATCGGCCACGACACGGTAGGCCTCGTCAATTTCGACGACGGCAACGCCGCCGGCGGGAATCGTCACGGTCTCCCCCGTACCCTCAAAGCGCTCGCGATCATCGATATCGCTGTAGGCGCGGGTGCAGGTGAGGCCTGCCTTGGGGGCAACCTCGACAGTCAGGTCGCCGTCGAGCGGGGCGAGCACGGCATGATAGCGACGGTGACCGACCAGATCGGCGGTAGCCGCCTCGTGGGCGTTCACCCACCAATACACCAGCGAGTCGCCGATGGAGTACGCCACATCGTGCTGCAGTTCAGAAACGCCGTCGAGCGCCTGTCCGGTACGCATCCACTTCTTGACGGACTTCATCTGAGCGTCGAAATCGGCGCGCGAGTTAAAGACATGCATGACTTATGCCTCCTTAATGGGTGCCAGTGCCTGAGCCAGATCGGCAGACGTCAGCGGTCGCAGGGACACCTCAAAGCTGAAGCTCTCAAAACGGGTGCGATAGGAATCGAGCACCTCGGAACCCCAAGAATTCGAACCAAGGCCGAGCAGCTGGTCGTTGATGTTGACCGTAACCGTGTCGCCCTTGACAAGGTCGTAGACGTGCTTGGCGTTATCGATGGCCTCGCAGCTATAGGGCCATGCCGAGAACGAGAACGGATTGGAGGCAGCGTCAGCCGGACGCGTCACCAGCACGCCGTCACCGTGGCTAGAGCGCAGGGCAACCCAGCGGGTACCCTCGCGGTTGGCACAATCCTGGGGCATGACATACGGCGTGAACATGTCGTCGACCGTAGTGCGGTAATGACCGACCGGGTTGGCGCGCAGCGAGTCCGGATAGTTCTCGCCCGGGCCGTGGCCATACCACTCGACGGCACGATCGCAACCGGGGACCTCAAAGGAGATGCCGATGCGCGGGATGATATCCGAGTAATCGCCGTAGGGCTCGCCGGAAACCTTGAGGTCGACGCGACCGCTCGGAAGCACGGTGTAGACAAGCTCGACGCGCATGCCGAACGCACGGACGGGAGGAGCAATGCGTTGGCTCACGGTAACGGCGACCGCATTGCCGTCCTGCTTCCAAGAAACCTTGCGGGTGGACGTCTGCATTACATCGATGAAGTTGTCCTTCCACAGGGAGTCGTACTCCTGGGCGTGGTTGTCGACGAGCGGATGCCAAAAACCAACCTGGGGGCCAGAGGCCATGACGTCGCGGCCGGATGCCTTCCACTCGCTCACGGTGCCGTTTACCTTGCTGAAGGTCAGCTCGCCGTTGAGGGAGTGAATGCGAATCTCCTGCTCGGTCTCCTCGACCGTAAGCTCAGGACGAGTGGGGGCCGCAATGGCTGGCGCCGGATGGTTTGCGATGGCAAACTGGTTTGCGCCCAGTTGGAACATCGGCTCGCACCAGACGTGAGCGGCCATGGTGTAGGCGCGCACAGTCAGCAGGGTCTCGCCTACCGCGGCCTCGTGAATCACCAGCGGAAGCTGGACGGACTCACCGGGGGCAACCGCACCGGGCATGAGCGTCTTGCGGCAGACCACGTCGCCGTCCACCAGGGTCTCCGCCGACAGGCAAACATCCTCGAGGGTGGTAAACCAGCGCTTGTTGGTGACAGTCAGCTCGCCCGCCTCGGCGTCATAAGCCATGCGAACCGGGCAGATGACCTGGCCGTACTCGGTAAGGCCCGGGCTCGGCTGCTGCCAAGGGAACACCATGCCGTCGATGCAGAAGTTGCTGTTATTGGGGTAATCGCCGTTGTCGCCACCATACATATCGTAGGCAACGCCGTCCTCGGTCACAGCAGCCAAACCGTGGTCGCACCATTCCCAGATAAACTGGCCTTGGATGCAATCCCAGCGATCGAAGACCTCCTGGTACTCGGACAGACCTCCGGGGCCATTACCCATGGAGTGGCCATACTCGCAGTTGATGCGCGGCTTGGGGAACGGATGCTCACCAAAGTCGTTCATCTGCGACACACGGGAGTACATCGTGGAAATGACGTCGACGGTATCGGCGTTGCGGTCCTCCTCGTAGTGGACCGGACGACCATCGAGCTCGTGAGCCTTGACGTACATCGCGCGGATGTTGCAGCCATAGCCGCTCTCGTTGCCCAGCGACCACATGATGATGCACGCGTGGTTGCGCTCCTGCATCACCAGGCGCTCAATACGGTCGACGTAGGCCGGCTCCCATGCCGGGTCGTCGGTAACCAGGGCGATGTTGCCGATATTCTCGAAGCCGTGGCTCTCCATATCGGTCTCGGCGACCAGCATGATGCCATACTCATCACACAGCTCGTAGAAGCGCGGGTCATTGGCATAGTGAGAGGTGCGCACTGCGTTGATGTTGTGCTGCTTCATGAGCTCCAGGTCGCGGCGCATGCGATCGAGGCCCACGGCGCGGCCCTTGTGATCGTCGTGATCGTGGCGGTTGACGCCATGCATTTTAAAGTAAGTGCCGTTGAGGTAGATATGATTGCCCTCGACCGTCACCTCGGCAAGACCCTGGCGATGCGGGACGTACTCGCTCACCTTGTCGCCGTCGTAGACCTCAAACGTAAGATCGTAGAGGAAGGGGTCCTCGGGATTCCAGAAGTGGGCATCGGTCACGCTGCACTCGGCATGGCTGTCGACGCACTCACCCGTAGCCACCACGTTCTCGCCATCGCTGAGCGTAAACACAACGCGGGAAGCGCCCTCGGCAACCGTATCGAGCGTGATCAGAGCGGCATCGCCCTCGCGGTGCGTGCGGAACCTAAAGTCGACCAGGTGCGCGGCGGGACGCTGCATAAGGTACACATCGCGGAAGATGCCCGAGGCCCACCACATGTCCTGATCCTCGATGTAGCTGCCATCGCTGTACTGCAGGACCTTGACCGCAAACAGGTTGTCGCCCTCGACGAGCGCGTCGGTCACGTCGAACTCGGCAGACAGGCGCGAACCCTTGGTCATGCCGATATACTGACCGTTGACGTACAGCTCGCCATAGCTCTCGATGCCGTCGAAGCGAATGATCTCGCGAGCGCCGGCAGGAACGGCGGGAAGGTTGACGATGCGCTGGTAGACGCCCGTGGGGTCGTCGGAGGGAACGAACGGCTGATCAACCGGGAACGGGAAACCCTCGTCGGTGTAGGCAAGGTTGCCATAGCCGTCCACCTGCCACAGGTGCGGAACCTCCACGTGATCCCACTCGGGCTTGTACGTGGAGAGTTCCTCGTTGGAGACGGCAGCGGGGCCCTCAAAGAGGCGGAACTGCCACGAGCCGGACAGCTGGACAAACCCGCGCGACAGCTCGCGGCTGTACGTTGCAGCGAGATCGGCGGTCTCGTAACCCATAAAGTACGCATGGGGTGCCAGGCGGTTCCTGTGGGTGAGCGCTTGGTTTTCCCAATCGTTAATGGCGTCCATGGTGATGCTCCTTCATCATCGTAGTGATTCTTGTGCAACCGGTTGTCCTTATCTTACGGGCGATGTAAAAAACTGTGCAACCGGTTGTCCGCTGAACGGTCGATTTGGCAGGGTTAACGGTGCAACCGGTTGTACAATCGCAACACTTATGTCACCCTGAATATCGAAACTCAGCACAAGACATCGTTCTTAAGCTCGTAGGCAACCTCCACGCCCGCTGATATCTCACCCACACGAGACGTATTCGATTTCGGCTTGGTTGCAAAACGACACCGGTCACCGGATATCATGAACGCTGTTCAGGCGCACTATAGTAAGCTGTATCCGCACTAGCCCGTATCAGTGACAACATCGACCGCATTTTCCAGGAGACGCCATGACACAACCAGTTCGCACCGCACCTACGCTTGCCGAGGTTGCCGCAGCTGCCGGCGTGTCGCGCTCCACGGCATCGCGCGCCCTCAACGATTCGCCCCGCATTAGCGAGGAAACCAAAAAGCGCGTCCGCGCGGCGGCCAAGGAAGTCAATTTTGTCCCCAACGCTCGTGGCCGAGCGCTCGCTGTCGGGCGCACGGAAATCATCGCCGTGCTCGTGACCGAGCCTCTGAGTGAACTCTTCAGCGACCCCACCTATAGCGAGTTTTTGAGCGGCATTACCGAGGAACTGTCGGAGTCGTCCTATCTGCCCGTTATCTTGCAGGCGTCTTCTACGCATGAGCGCAACCGCGCACGCGAGCACTTTGAGCGCCGCTCGTTCGACGCCGTGATCGACGTCTCTCCCTACAAAGGCAGCGAGCTGCTCGAGGTGCTGCGCGAGCTGGGCGTACCCACCGTGTTGTGCGGCCAGCTCGAGGGCCACCCCTATCGCGATGTGTTCTCGACGGTCTACTCTGACGAAGAAGAGGGCGGACATTTTGCGGCACTCGCCATGAAGGATCGCGGGCGCAAAGATATCGTCGCCGTGTTGGGACCGCAAGACAACCCCGCTGTTGTCGACCGCCTGCGCGGCTACCGCGCCGTCTTGGGCGAAGACCTCCCAGACGCAAACGTTATCTATACCGGCTGGAACAGCGGAGACGGCTATCAGGCCATGCACCAGATCCTCGCGCGCGAGATTGCTTTCGATGGCGTGCTCTGCGGATCGGACCGTATCGCGGCTGGCGTCATCACCGCACTCAACGAGGCAGGCCTATCCGTTCCTGCGGACGTTTCTGTCGTCGGCTTCGACGATCACGAGATTGCGGCGCGCTGCGTCCCCGCGCTCACGACCGTCCGCCAGCCCCTGCGCGAAGAAGGACACATGGCCGCCAACATTGCGCTCGACATGATCAAGGGTGCCGAGCCCACCACCACCGTCATGCACATGCAGCTCGTTCAGAGAGACTCGCTATAAGAAACTGGGGCAGGCTTTCCGCCAAACAGTTGTTGCGGAAAGCCTGTCCCGTTTGAGCGCTCATTCTGGGGCACAGTTTCCGTTAGACAGCTCGACCGGAAAGCGCGTCCCGTTATTTGGCTGGATTCTGGGTCGCAGTTTCCAAAAGGACCCTGTTTGGGAAACTGCGACCCGTTTTGGACGCAAATTCTGGGACGCAGTTTCCGCGACGCCCAGTCAACCTATGCCCTCGCAACGCCCGCGCATAAAAAACGAGGGAAGGCACGCGTCCTTCCCTCGTTACAGGCAATATGTAGCCGTTTGCCTACATCAGGCGCAGGCTGACGTCCTTGAGCTGGGCGCCGGAAACGGCACTCGGAGCGCCCGACATAAGGTCGGAGCCGCTGGCCGTCTTAGGGAACGCCATGACGTCGCGGATGGAGTCGGAACCGGTGAGCAGCATGCACACGCGGTCCAGGCCCAGAGCGAAACCGCCCATCGGGGGCGCACCAAACTTGAGGGCCTCCATGAGGAAGCCAAACTGAGACTCGGCGCGCTCCTCGGTAAAGCCCAGGAGCTTGAGCATGGACATCTGCATCTCGGCGTTGTGGATACGCATACCGCCACCGCCGGCCTCAAAGCCGTCCATGACAAAGTCGTAGGTGCACGAACCGGCCGCCAGCGGATCGGCCTCGATCTTGGCGATGTCGGTCTCGGTCGGCAGGGTAAAGGGCTGATGCTCGGCAGCATAGGCCTTGCGGTCCTCGTCCCAATGGAACAGCGGGAAATTGACGACCCACAGGAAGTCGTGGCCCTCGCGCTTGATCTCGAGTGCGTTGGCCATGTGCGAACGCATGCCGCCCAGGATCTCGTCGGAGAGCAGGCGCGGGCCGGCGGCGAACATCACAAGGTCGCCGGGCTCGACGTCCATGCGCTCGCGCAGAGCGGCCATCTCCTCGTCCGAGAAGAACTTGACGATGGGGCTGTTGATGGAGCCGTCCTCGCGGAAGGCGATCCATGCCAGGCCCTTGGCGCCAAACGTGGAGGCCACGCCGGCGAGCTTATCGATCTTGGCACGTGCCCAGGCACCGGCGCCCTTGGCGTTGATGGCCTTGACGACGGAGCCCTCCTCGTTTGCGGCAGTCGCAAAGACCTTGAACTTGGAGTTGGCAAAGATGTCGGTCAGGTCGACCAGGTGCATGCCATAGCGGGTATCGGGCTTGTCGGAGCCATAGGTGTCCATGGCATCCCAGTAGTTCATACGACGCAGCGGCGTGGGCATCTCGACACCCATGCGGCCGAAGGCATCGGCAAGAACCTCTTCGAGCGCGCTCATGACATCGTTCTGGTCCACGAAGGACATCTCGATATCGACCTGGGTGAACTCGGGCTGACGGTCGGCACGCAGGTCCTCGTCGCGGAAGCACTTGGCAACCTGGTAGTAGCGCTCAACGCCACCAACCATGAGCAGCTGCTTCAGAAGCTGCGGGGACTGCGGCAGGGCGTAGAAGTTGCCCGGCTGGATGCGGCTGGGAACGATGAAGTCGCGGGCGCCCTCGGGCGTGGACTTGAACAGGGAGGGCGTCTCGACCTCCATGAACTCACGGTTGTGCAGTGCCTCGCGAATGGCAAAGGTAAAGTCGGAGCGCAGCTTGAGGTTGGCCATCATCTCGGGACGGCGGAGGTCCAGATAGCGATAGCGCAGGCGGGTGTCCTCGCTGGTCTCGATGCCGTCCTCGATCTGGAACGGCGGGGTGACGGACGTGTTGAGAACCTCGGCGTGGTCGGTCAGGACCTCGATCTCGCCGGTCGCGAGCTTGGTGTTGGTGGTCTCCTCGCCACGGGAGCGCACGACGCCGTGGATCTTGATGGGCCACTCGGGACGCATGGTCTCGGCGATCTTAAAGGCGTCGCCGTCGGAGTGCTCGGGGTCGAAGGTGAGCTGCGTGATGCCCTCGCGGTCGCGAAGATCGCAGAAGATAAGGCCGCCGTGGTCGCGGCGACGGCTCACCCAACCGGTGAGGGTGACCTCTTCGCCCACGTTCTCGCGGCGAAGCTCGCCGCAGGTACGGGTGTGCATGGAATGCTCGTCGATGGGACGGGTCTGGCTCATACCAGTGATCCTCCTTTATGGATCTGTGCCGCCCCGTGTCGTTCCGGGCGGCGTCGTACAGATTTGCCCAGCCTGCGTAAACCGCGCAGCCAGACATGGCGTTCTATCTTATCGCACCTGTGTCGATGTGCCGCGGAAAAGTAGCTCCTGCCCAAAGACTTGACGGAGACGAAACAATTGACGCACCGCGGCACCCGCCCGCGCTCGTCACGTGCGACAATGTGCCCCAATACAACTGCACTCGGAAAGGCCCGCCATGACTGCACGCCTCATCGTTATGGATATCGACTCCACGCTCATCAACCAGGAGGTCATCGACCTGTTGGGCGAGGAGGCCGGCGTAGGCGAGCAAGTGGCGAAGATCACCGAGCGCGCCATGCGCGGCGAGCTCGACTTTAAGCAGGCGCTCGAGGAACGCGTGGGGCTGCTTGCCGGCTTGGACGAGAGCGTGTTCGAGCGCACCTTTGAGCGCGTGACGTTTA
>URKU01000004.1 GCA_900548515.1 uncultured Collinsella sp.
GACGGCGGGGCTTGCGGCCTCCGTTGTCGCCGGGACGGCGCGGACGGTCGCTGCGCTCGGAGCGCTCGCGACGCGGACGCTCACGGCGCTGGAAGTGCTCGCCGTCGCCCTCGGAAGCACCCTCGGCGCGAGCCGGGGCCTCGGGCTTGTCAAGACGATCGAGCGAGATCTTGCCGCGATCGTCAACCTCGATGACGACGACCTTGACCTCGTCGCCCACGTTGAGGACGTCCTCGACCTTCTCCACGCGGCCCTTGGCGACGCGAGAGATGTGCAGCAGGCCGTCCTTACCGGGCAGCAGGTTGACGAAGGCGCCGAAGGGCTGGATGGAGACCACGCGACCGGTGTACTCCTCGCCCGGCTCGGGAACCTTGATGATGAGCTTGATACGCTCGACGGCCTGGTCGACGGACTCGCCGGTGCCGCCGACAAAGACGGTGCCGTCCTCCTGGATGTCGACCGAGGCGCCGGTCTCGTCCTGGATACCGCGGATGACCTTACCGCCGGAACCGATGACGTCGCGGATCTTGTCGGTCGGAACCTGGATGGAAACGATGCGCGGAGCGGTGCTGCGCGTGGTGTGGCGCGGCTCGGGGATCACATCGAGCATCTTCTGCAGGATGAAGGCGCGACCCTCCTTGGCCTGCTGCAGGGCGCGGGCCAGGATGTCGAAGGTGAGGCCGGTGGCCTTGTTGTCCATCTGTAGGGCGGTGATGCCCTCGGTGGTACCAGTGACCTTAAAGTCCATGTCGCCCAGGAAGTCCTCGAGACCCTGGATGTCGGACAGGACCACGGTCTTGCCCTCCTCCTGGATCAGGCCCATGGCGATACCGGAGACCGGGCGCTTAATGGGCACGCCACCGTCCATAAGGGCGAGCGTGGAGCCGCAGGTCGAAGCCATCGAAGAGGAACCATTGGACTCCATGACCTCGGAGACGACGCGGATGGCGTAGGGGAACTCGTTCTCGTCGGGAAGCACCGGGAGCAGAGCGCGCTCGGCCAGGTTGCCGTGACCGATCTCGCGGCGCTTGGGGCTGCCCATGCGGCCGGTCTCGCCGGTGCAGAACGGCGGGAAGTTGTAGTGGTGCATGTAGCGCTTGCCCTCGGTGGGCTCGATGGTGTCCAGACGCTGGCCCTCGTTGAGCATACCGAGCGACAGGACAGAGAGCACCTGGGTCTGACCACGCTGGAACAGGCCGGAGCCGTGAACGAGCGGCAGGTAGTTGTCCTTCACCATGATGGGACGAATCTCGTCGGCGGCACGACCGTCGACGCGCTCGCCGGTCTCGACGACCATGGTGCGCATGGCCTTCTTCTCGAGCTTCTTGAGCGCCACGGGGATTTCGCGCTCCCAGGCGGCCTGCTCCTCGTCGGTGAACTCGGCGCGGATGGACTCCTTCAGAGCCTCGACCTTACCGATGCGGGAAAGCTTGTCGGCGTCGCGCAGGGCAGCGGCCATCTCGTCGTAGTGGGCGAAGATGCGCTCCTGGACCTCCTCGACGGGCTGGTCGAGCGGATACTCCTTCTTGACGATAGCGCCGTTGACCTGCTCCCACTCGGCGACGAACTCGTCTTGGGCCTGGCAGAAGGCAGCGAGGGCCTCCTGGCCAAACTTCATAGCGGCGAGCATGTCGTCCTCGGAGATCTCCTCGGCGCCGGCCTCGACCATCGAGATAAAGTCGGCAGAGCCGCCCAGCTCCAGGTCCAGGTCGGAGTTCTCGCGCTCCTCATAGGTGGGGTTGACGATAAACTCGCCGGTCTCCACGTTGCGGCCGATGCGCACGCAGGCAAGCGGACCCTCGAAGGGCACGCCGCCGAGCGTCATAGCCAAAGAGGCACCCATGACGTTGATGACGTCGAAGGGGTTGACCTGGTCGGCGACGAGCGAGGTGGCGACGATGTGCACCTCGTTGCGGAAGCCGTCCGGGAAGCTCGGGCGGATCGGGCGGTCGATCATACGAGCCGTGAGCGTGGCCTTCTCGCTGGGACGGCCCTCGCGCTTGAGGTAGCCACCCGGGATACGGCCGGCAGCGTACATCTTCTCGTTGAAGTCGACGGTCAGCGGGAAGAAGTCGTAATTCTTGCGCTCCTTGGAGACGACTACGGTGTCGAGCATCGTGGTGTCGCCCTGCTTGACCAGACAAGCGCCGGTGGCCTGCTTGGCAAGCTCGCCGGACTCGAAGGTGTAGGTCTTGCCGTACAGCTCAAAGGTCTTGGATACGAGTGTCATTGTTCTCCTTTACCCCACAGGCCCCTTGCCTGCGGGCTTCTCATGTGACGCGGGCCCCCTGCCCCCGCCACGCTGTAGAGCGTGATTGTTCACGCCCTTACACAAAAAGAGCGCCCCGCTGCGCAGGACGCTCTTAGCATGTACAAATCCTTACTGGATGTTGTCGCGGATGCCCAGAGCCTTGATGAGCTCACGGTACTCGACGATGTCGTTCTTCTTGATGTAGGAGAGAAGACGACGACGACGGCCAACGAGCATGAGCAGGCCACGACGGGTGTGGAAGTCCTTCTGGTGGGACTTCATGTGCTCGGTCAGCTCCTTGATGCGCTCGGACAGGATGGCGACCTGAACCTTGGGGTTACCGGTATCGACCGGGGAGTTACCGAACTGGGCGGTCAGCTCCGCCTTGCGCTCTTTGGAAACAGTCATTGTTTCACCTTTCGTTTCGCGTCGCCCGCGGGCGACTCTATTCGCCTCGGACTGGGAAGCCGCCGGTGGAGCGAACATCCAAGGTCGAGGTACCAACAGGTCGGTATGTTACCACAAGCGGCGCGAGCCTGCGCATCATCACCGACCCAACATGAATTCCATCGCACGGAGGCGCTGGTCGGTATGCGTCGCCGCCCACACATGCGAAAGCCCGAGCAAGAACGCCGCCGTATGCGGGTCAATTCGCTCGGCCAAAAGAGCATCGAACGTCATGGACATCAGGGCGCGCAGCCATGCGACCTCGCCGACCGATACCAACTCGGCGCCAGGCACGCTCGAGGCGCACGACCCGCACAAAAGCCCGCCGGCTTGGGCCGAGAAATGCGAGAGCATGGGATCGCCGCACGAGACGCAAGCCGAGAAATCGGGCCGGTAGCCAACGTGCGACAGCAGCTTAAAGACAAACGCTGCCACGAGCAGGTCCATATGTGCCGAGTCGAACCCGCTGCCAACAAGCGTGAGCGCCCGCTGCGTAATGGCAAAGGTAAATGGATCCTCGGCATCCTCGAACGAGCACACGCGCGCAACCTCGGCAATCGCGCTGGCGGCACAGGTCGTCTCGTAGTCAGGAGCAGCGCCGAGCGGCGCCTCCAAAAGCTCCGCCTGCGAGACCACGTCGAGCGAGCGACCATGCGCCAACAGCATATCAACGGTGCAGAAGAGCTCGCAGCGGGCCGCAAGGCGACCGCCAGGCTTACGTGCTCCCTTGGCCACGGCACGCACCTGCCGCCCCCGTTCGTCGAGCATCGTCAAAATCAGGTCGGTTTCCTTGAGCTTGGTCTTGTCGAGGACGAGCACCTTTGTGCGATATGTGCGAGAGCCTGCCATGAACGCCGAGGCTTAATCTTCGGCATTGTAGCCAAAGCGGCGGATCTGTGCCTCGTCATCGCGCCAGCCGGCCTTGACCTTCACGTCGAGCTCCAAAAAGACCTGAGTGCCAAAGATGCGCTCAAGATCGCGACGGGCGTCGATACCGATATGCTTGATCATCTCGCCGCCCTTGCCGATGATGATGCCCTTCTGCCCCTCGCGCTCGACGTAAATCGTGGCGTGCACGCGCAGGACCTTCTTAGTCTGCTCGAGCGCGTCACAGATGACGCCCACGGAGTGAGGGATCTCGTCGCGGGTGCGACGCAGGACCTTCTCGCGCACGAACTCGGCCACAAGGGTTTCGTCGGACGCGTCGGTGCCCATATCCTCAGGGAACCAACGCGGGCCCTCGGGCAAGAAGTGAGCGACGGTCTCGATAAACGCATCGACGTTGAAGTTCTTGACCGACGACGTCACGATCTCATCATCGTATTCCATAAGCTCGTGAGCGGCCTTGAGCTGCTCCATAACCTGGGCGGGATCGGCCTCATCGGCCTTGGTAAGCACCAGGACCTTTTTGGAACGGGCGTTCTTGACGCGCTCGGCGACCCAGGCGTCTCCCCTGCCGATAGGTTTAGTGGCGTCGATCAGAAACGCGACGACGTCTACGTCATTGAGCTCAAACAGGGCACTCTTATTAAGCTCGGAGCCCAGGCCGTCCTTGGGCTTGTGGATACCCGGCGTGTCAACGAAGACCAGCTGATAACCGGGGCGGTTGACGACGGCGCGCATACGGCGGCGGGTCGTCTGGGCCACCGGAGAGGTGATGGCGACCTTCTTGCCGTAACAGGCGTTGAGCAGCGTGGACTTGCCGGCGTTGGGGCGACCGACCAGGGCCACAAAGCCACTGCGAAAACCGGGTTCCACGTCGCCAAAACCCGCGAGGCTCTCTTCCTCGTCACACAGGGCATCGAGCTCCTCGTCGCTCATACCCTCAAACGGGTCGAACTCCTCGACCTCGTTAAACGAATCGGCGCCTTCAGCCTCGTCCAGGACCTCGTCATCCAAAACTTCATCGGTAGGCTGCATATTGTCGGACATGGGAATCCCTTTCTAAATAAAGTCGAGCGCGTGGGCAAAGACAAGCACGCCCACGATCGCGGCGGTAATGGAAAGAACGTATACAGAGGCAGCGGCGATATCCTTCGCGCGCTTGGCCAGTGGATGCAGCTCCTGGGTCGCGAGGTCGACAATCGCCTCCATGGCGGTATTGCACAACTCGCCGTGAATCACCAGGCCGCAGCAGATGATGACCGTAGCCCACTCGGCAATATCAAGCCCCACGATGCAGCCGGCAATGACGGTACACACGCCCGCCACGAGCATGACCTTGATATTGCGCTCGGTCTTGACGGCGGTGACGAAGCCCTCCATGGCGTATGAGAACGACTTTAAAAAGGACGGATGGTCCTTGTTCGATCCGGGAATCATAGACGGCTCCTAGTCGTGGGCGTGGTTGGTGATGGGGCCAACGTGGACGAGCTTGGGGTCCTCGCCGCGCTCAAGCGCCAGGTCGCGCAGGATGGCATCCTCGCGTGCCTCCATGACCTCGGCCTCATCGTCCTCGATGTGGTCGTAACCCAGCAGGTGCAGCATTCCGTGCACGAGCATCAGTCGGCACTCATCGGCGGGGCTGTTGCCAAAGCCGGGGGCCTGACGGGCAATAACCTGCGGGGCCAGGATAATATCGCCGAGCTCGAGCGTCTCGTCGGCGGGAATGTCCTCGTCAAAGGCCGAGTCGCATTCAAACGAGAGCACGTCGGTCGTGCGATCGATGCCGCGCCACTCAAGGTTGAGCTCGCGCATCTCCTCCTCATCGACATACGAAAGGGAAATCTCGACCTCACGCTCAACACCCTCGGCGGAAAGCACAAATCCGCAGATGTGCTCCACCTCCTGGGCACCGAGCAGCGTATCGAGCTCGGCATCGTTGCTGATCAATACACTCAACGGGACTCCTTTCGATCGTGTGCGCGCTGCTCACGCGCATCATCATAAGCATCGTATGCCTCGACGATACGGCCCACCAGGGCATGGCGCACCACATCGGCGCGCTCCAGGTGAGAAAACGCCACATCGTCGACGCGACCCAAAATCCGCTCGACATCGGCAAGACCGCCGCGGCGACCCACCAGGTCACGTTGGCTCAGGTCGCCGGTAATCACGAACTTGGAATTAAAACCCAGGCGCGTCAGGAACATCTTCATCTGCTCGGGCGTCGTGTTTTGTGCCTCATCGAGCACCACAAAGGCATCACTCAGCGTTCGGCCGCGCATGTAGGCGAGCGGGGCGATCTCAATCACGCCACGCTCCATAAGCTCATCGATGCGCTCGCGATCCATCATGTCAAAGAGGGCATCATAGAGCGGGCGCATATACGGGTCGATCTTTTCCTCGAGGGTGCCGGGCAAAAAGCCCAGGTTCTCCCCCGCCTCGACAACCGGGCGCGTAAGGATCAGGCGGCCAACCTCATGGCGCTTGAGCGCGGCGACGGCGAGCGCCATGGCCAGATAGGTTTTACCGGTACCGGCAGGACCGAGGCCAAACGTGATGGTATGCGAGCGAATGGCATCCACGTAGCGCTTTTGGCCGAGCGTCTTGGGGCGGATAACGCGACCGCGATACGATAGCAGCACGTCATCGCGCAACGACGAGGCATCATGCTCGCCGTCGCGCAGAACGGCCAGACAGCGCGAGACATCATCGGCAGAAAGCGTGCGCCCAGCAGCGGCCTCACGAAAGGCATGTTCGAAAAAACGCGCCACAAGCTCGACCTCGTCCGGATCGCCGCTCACGGCAACGCTGTCACCGCGGGCAACCACATGGGCGCGCACCAAGTTCTCGAGCGCACGAAGGACGCCATCGCCGGCGCCCAAAACGCGCGAGGGATCGATACCCTCGGGAACGGTAAGTCTAATCTTCGAGGCTTCCATGAACCTCCCTGCGTGCATGGACCAAGCCGGAATCATCGACTCCGATGATAGCAACATCGAGCAGGCACGGGGCTGTGAGTCCACAGGTATCATCGAGACGGGCATGATGGAACGAGCCGAGCGTCAGGTTGTCACCATACTCGAGCACCGCACGCTCGACCGTGCCCACGCGACGACGGGCATCGGCGATCGCAAGCTCCTGTGCGGCGGCACGCATGCGACGGCTGCGCTCAGCCATGACCTCAGGGGGTACCTGGTCGGGCATGTCGGCGGCGAGGGTGCCGGGGCGCTTGCTATAGCGGAACACGTGCATGCGCGAAAAGCCCACGCGACGGCACAGCGCCAGCGACTCCTCGAACTCCTCGTCCGTCTCGCCAGGAAAACCGACAATGACATCACACGAAAGAGACGCTTGTGGCAGGTTAGCGCGAATCATGCGCACCGTATCCTCAAAGGCCTCGGCACTATAGGGACGACCCATGCGATGCAGCGTCGCCGTGCAGCCAGACTGCACGGGAAGGTGCAAAAACGGCGCGATACGCTTCGGATAGCGAGCCATCACCTTGAGCAAGCGCTCAGAAATATCCATGGGTTCCACCGAGGAGATGCGCACGTGGGCGATCTCGGTGCGCTCCATGATGGCCTGGAGCAGCTCATCGATCTCGACATGTTCGTCGGTCGCGCTCTTGCCGTCATAGGCACCCAGGTTCACGCCGGTCAGCACGACCTCGGGCACGCCGGCCTCCTGGGCTTCACGCACCTGTTCGAGCACGGACTCGACGGGCACGGAACGCTCGGGGCCGCGGGCCTTCCACACGATGCAATAGGTGCAGCGGTGGTTGCAGCCGTCCTGAATCTTTACGCCCAGCCGCGAACGACCGAGCGCATCAACCACGTCGCCATCGCTGCAGGCGGGCACGCTATCGGATTCGACACCTAGCACCTCGCAGACGCGCTCGGCGACGTCTATCTTGGACGGTTCGGCGATCACGCGATCGGAGAGCTCCAGCAGCTCCTCGGGATGCAGGTTGACGACGCAGCCGGTTACGACCACGTAAGGCTCGCCGGGATAGGCCAGGGCGTGACGGACGGCCTTGCGGGTCTTGGCCTCGGCCTCCCCCGTCACGGCACAGGTATTGATAACGATCAGTTCGGCGTCCCGGGGCTCCACCATCGCAAAGCCCAGGCGCATAAGATCGGCAGTGATACGGTCGGACTCAACCCGGTTGACACGACAACCGAGGTTAACGACGGAAATATGGGGTGCGAGCACACGGGCTCCTTAATCGAGGATGTCGTCGAGGGCACTCTTGATACGGTCGGTCACCGACTTCTTACCGGATGCGACGTCATCGCCCATCTCGTCGGCAAAGGCGCGAAGCAGCTCGCGCTGCTTGTTGGAGAGATTGGTGGGAACGACCACGCGCAGCTGCACAATCAGACGACCGCGCGAGCCGCCACCGCCGATACGCGGCATGCCGTAGTTATTGACGCTCACGGTGTCACCGTACTGTGTGCCGGCGGGGACACACACCTTGACGACCTCGTCAGGCATAATGCCCTCGACCTCAATCTCGCAACCGAGCGCGGCCTGCGCAATCGAGATATCGCTCACCAGATAGAGGTCATCGCCATTACGCTTAAAACGCTCGTGGTCGGCGACACGCACGTTGACGATCAGGTCGCCCGACGGCTCGCCACGAAGGCCGGCCTCGCCAAAACCACTCACGCGCAGCTGACGACCGGTCGAAACACCAGCGGGAATATCGATGTCAATCTTTTCGTGAGAAGGCGTGCGGCCCTGGCCATCACAGGTCTCGCAGGGATGATCGATGACCGTGCCTTCGCCGTGGCAGTCGGGACAGGGCGAAGAGGACTGAACCTGGCCCAGGAAAGAACGCTGGACCGTCGTCACATAGCCTGTGCCGTGGCAGCGGCTGCACTGCTTTTCCTGTGCACCCTCGGCCTTACCGGTGCCGTTGCAATCCTCGCAGGGAGCAAGGCGATCATAGCTGATCGTCTTTTTACAACCGAGCGCCGCCTCCTCGAGCGTCACCGAAAGCGAGATGGCCATGTCACGTCCGCGACGACGCTCACGACGGCTACGGGCGCCACCACCGGCGCCACCGCCAAAGAACGACGAGAACAGGTCGTCCATGCCCATGCCGCCAAAGATATCGTTGATGTCGACATAGCCAGAGCCACCGGGGCCGTCCGCGGTGCCGTAACGGTCGTAGTTAGCACGCTTCTGCTCATCGGAAAGAACGGAATAGGCCTCGTTGAGCTCTTTGAACTTGGCCTCGGCCTCGGGGTCGTCCGAAACATCCGGGTGTACCGTACGGGCTTTCTTTAGAAACGCGCGTTTAATCGTCCGCGCGTCGGCATCCTTGTCAACGCCAAGTACCTCGTAGTAATCCCTATTTTCCGACACGACCGAATCCTTCCAACTTTCATTATTGTCACAGTGCGTCCTATACCCAAGCTGGGCCGGGCGCAAACAGAGGGTTTGATGTTATTGCATTCCGTACGGCGAAAGCACGGCCCGCTGCGAGCAGCTCGCGAACCAAACCGACACGAGCGCGAACATAAAACCGTTGGCAAATCCATTGGCAAACTGCATCGCGCCGCGTTTCCACCACAGCAGACTGCGATGAAGCACGCCGTCCGACAGCACCATGAACAAGCCCATGGCAAACGGAATGAAGCACATCATGGCGAAGGCGGAGAACACGCCCGAGATGGCCGACAGCACCAAAAACGGAGCGATAATGCCCATGAGGTAGAAGCCGGTGCGAGCCTTACCCTCCAGGCGCTCGGCCTCGACGTGCGCACGACCGACCAGATCGCCGCCCGAAGCGCCGTTCGTGCCGGCGTGACCCATGTTGGGGATGCGCACCTCGTCGCCATCATGCGTGCCGGCGGGAAACTCAATCGTCTGTTCGGAGGTCACACGGACACGGCCGCTGCCACTGCAATCGGGGCAGGGGTCGGCAACGACCTTGCCGGAACCGCCGCACTCAGGACAAACCGTCTGGAACGTGCCCGCACCAAACAGGAAGGACAGGTCGACATCGATATGGCCGCGACCACCGCAGCTCGGGCAGGTATGGGCGTGATCGGATGATACAGAACCCGAGCCGCCGCAGTGACCACAGGTATCGAAGCGCGTGTAGCGCACGGTCTTGCGGGCGCCCTCCTTGGCCTCTTTGGCGTCGAGCTTGATATCGACGACCACGTTGGCGCCGTTCTCGGGATTATAGGCAGCCTGGCCGCGACGGGGCTGGCCCCAGGCGCCCCCAAAGGGGAAACCGCCCTCAAAGGGATTGCCATAGCCCGCGCTGCCGGCATAGCCGCCGCCATAGGGCGAAGCCGTCGGCGCACCGGCAAAGGGATTGCCCGAGCGCATGGCGTCATAGCGAGCACGCTTCTGCTCGTCCGAAAGCACGGCGTAGGCTTCGGAAACCTCTTTGAACTTTTCCTCGGCATCTGGCTCTTTATTGACGTCCGGATGGAGCTTGCGGGCCTTTTGTTGGAAGGCCTTTTGAATATCACGCGAGGTGGCGTCCTTGGAGACGCCCAAAATCTCGTAGTAATCTTTTTCGTTCATCGTCGCCATGCGCGGCAACCTCCTGCTCACAGCAGCGTATATATTGCGGTAATTCTACCCGAGCGGCCTAGGCTAGACCCCAAAACAGCTCGAACAGCATATTTCCATCGAGCCAGCCCAGGTGGGTCGGCGCTAAACGGGCGCGGGCGCGACCTGCGATAACGTCTTTTGAGGTGACGCGCCCCGCATGTCCTTCAACATGATCGGGCACCCAGGTGGCAAGGCCCAATTCAAGCGCGCGATCGCAGGCAGCTGCCAGCTCGTCTGCAGCAATCACGCTTGCCGAGTGAACCAACAGTTCGGACCCAATGCCACGTGTCATGCGGCAGGCGAGCATCAAATCCTCGGCCACCGCCTCGCGCTGCGACAGATACTCGGCATCAAAGGTCGTCGCGGCATCGTCGCGTTGTACCAGACGCACGCGATGCGCTTCGCCGCGAGCAGGCACGTCGGGATACAGCCCGGCCAAACGATCGAAATCCTCGGCGTCGAGCATACCGGCGGCAGAACGACCCAAACCCAAATAGCCCTGTCCGGTCCAATAGGCAATGTTGTGGGCGCATTCATGCCCATCGAGCGCGTAGCTCGCCACCTCATACGGATGGTAGCCCGCCGAACTCAGCCGCTCGCGCGCAACGTCCATGCATGCGGCTTGGAAATCCTCATCGGGCTCGAGCGACTCATCGCGGCACGCCATGCGATAGAGGGGCGTCCCCTCCTCGAGCGTGAGCGGGTAAACCGACACATGATGCGGAGCCGCCGTCAGCACGCCATCGAGCGTGCTCTTCCAACTCGCTGCGGTCTGTCCGGGAAGCCCACACATAAGATCGCACGACACGTCAAGCCCAGCGTTCTTGACCGTCGCGATGGCAGCGAGCGCCCGATCGGCATCGTGAATACGGCCAATCGCAGCAAGCTCGTCGTTGTCGAGGGTTTGGACTCCCAGGGAAATGCGCGTGACGCCCACCCCGGCAAGCGCCGCGGTGAGCTGCGAAGTCAACGACTCAGGATTAGCCTCGCAGGTAAACTCAACGGGCTTACACCACGCAGAGATACGCCGGGCGAGTTCTACCAGACGCTCCCCCGCCAGCGACGGCGTGCCGCCGCCAACATAGACGGTGCGGACCTGCGCAAGCGCCCCGGCGTCTCCAAAGGCATCGAGGCGTGCATACAGCTGCTCAAAATAGGCATCGAGCGCAGCGCTCAGGTCGCACGGAGCGAAACTGCGCGAGTCAAAGTCGCAATAGCGGCATTTTTGAGCGCAAAACGGCACGTGCACATACAGCGCGGTAACGGCCACCCTTAAGCCTCCAGCGGATGAGCGGGCACCGACTCACCGGCGGCAAGCGCGGCCTCGCAGGCCACCACGTCGCACTCGATATCATCGACCAGCGCCATAAACTCCTCGTACGTGGAGCAGCGCACCACCCGAGCGCGCCAAGCGGCAGCATGAGGCATGCCCTTTAAGTACCAGCTTGCATACGTACGGGCGCGCGACATAAGCGGCAGAAGCTCGTGCGTCAACGTCAGGTGCTCACGCAAAGCCTCCAGGCGCTCGACCGAGGAGCGAGAAGGAACCGGCGTGCCATCGAGTGCAAGGGCTCGGGCATCGCCGAACACCCACGGATTGCCGTAGATTCCGCGCGCGATAAACACCGCGCTGGCACCCGAGCCGTGCAGATGCTCAGCAGCGTCCTCGGCCGAGAACACATCGCCCGAGCCAATCACGGGAATCTCGACGGCGTCGGCAACCTCATCGACGACAGACCAATCGGCCTTGCCCGTATAAAGTTGCGTGGCACAACGACCGTGCACGGCAACTGCGGAGGCGCCCGCCCCTTCGAGCATCTGGGCAAACGTTGCGGCGTCGCGATCCTCGGCATAAAAACCCTTGCGGATCTTCACGGTCACGGGAACATGAGCCGCGCCCACCGTCGCCTCGACAATCTTCTCGGCCAGGTCGGGCGTGCGCATGAGCGCCGAGCCCTCGCCCTTGGTAACGACCTTGCGAGCCGGACAGGCCATGTTGATATCAATCAATGACAGGCGATCGCCCACACGTTCCTCGACGGCAGCGACGGCACTCGCAAACTGATCGGGCTTGGAACCAAAGAGCTGCACGCAAATCTGCTGCTCCTCGTCGGCCGGCAACACCAGGCGCCAGGACTTGTTGCTGGCATAGGCAAGGCCTGCAACGCTCACCATCTCGCTGTAGGCAAGGTTGGCACCGCGGCGGCGACACATGATGCGATAGGCAGGGTCGGTTACGCCCGCCATGGGAGCCATAAGGAACGGCTGCTCGGCATAGAAGCCCAGCAGACGCATGCTGTATTCAGAAAGCGCCATGGACCTACTCGTCCACCTTGAGAATCGCCATAAAGGCCTCCTGCGGAACCTCGACCGAGCCGATGGCCTTCATGCGCTTTTTGCCCTCTTTCTGCTTCTCGAGCAGCTTGCGCTTTCGCGAGATATCGCCGCCATAACACTTGGCCAGCACGTCCTTGCGGCGCGCCTTAACGGTGGAGCGGGCGATGATCTTGTTGCCGATGGCGCCCTGGATAGGCACCTCGAACAGCTGTCGCGGGATGATCTCCTTGAGCTTGTCGCACAGGCCGCGGGCAAGACCGTAGGCCTTATCCTTGTGCACGATAAACGACAGCGCGTCCACCTCGTCGCCCGAAAGCAGAATGTCGAGCTTGACGAGCTCGGAGGGGCGATATTCGTTGAACTCGTAGTCGAGCGAGGCGTAACCCTTGGTGCGGCTCTTGAGCTGATCAAAGAAGTCCAAGATGAGCTCGGCGAGCGGCATATCAAAGCGCATCTCGACCGATTTGCTCGTCAGGTGGATCATATCGGTCGTGACGCCACGGTGCTCGATAGCGAGCTGCATGACGGCACCCGTGTACTCGGGCGGGCAGATGATCTTGGCCTTAAGGTAGGGCTCCTCGATACGCTCGATGCGCGTGGCCTCGGGCAGATCCTGCGGGCTGCGGACATCGACCATCTCGCCGTCAGTCTTGTACACGTGGTAGTCGACCGAGGGGCTCGTGGCGATCAGGTCCAGATTGAACTCGCGCTCCAGACGCTCCTTGACGACCTCCATGTGAAGCAGGCCCAGGAAGCCGACGCGGAAGCCAAAGCCCAGCGCCACCGACGTCTCGGGCTCCCACACCAACGACGGATCGTTGACGTGCAGCTTATCGAGCGCGTCGCGCAGGTTCTCGTAGTCCTTGTTGTCGATGGGGAACAGGCCCGTGTAGACCATGGGCTTGGCCTCGCGGTAGCCCGGCAGCGGCTCGGGGCAGGGGTTCGAAGCCCACGTAAGGGTATCGCCCACGCGCACGGCCTCGGGGTCCTTCAGACCCGTGACCACATAGCCGACCTCGCCGACGGTCAGAGCGTCGACCGGCGTCTCGGCAGGGCGCTTGACACCCACGCCATCGACCAGGAAGTCGCCCTTGGCCTGCATCATGCGCAGGGTATCGCCCTTTTTGATGGAACCGTCAAAGACGCGCACCGTGGCGACGACGCCGCGATACTCATCGAAGTACGAATCCAGAATAAGAGCCTTGAGAGGGCCATTTGCATCGCCCTTGGGAGGCGAGATCAAAAAGACGATGGACTCCAGCAGATCGTGGATGCCCTCGCCAGTCTTGCCCGACACGCACACGGCATCGTCGGCGGGAATGGCCAGATCGTCTTCGATCTCGGTCTTGACCTCGTCGGGGTGCGCCGAGGGAAGGTCGATCTTGTTGATGGCCGGAACAATGTCCAAGTTGGCGTTCATGGCGAGCGTCGCGTTGGAAACGGTCTGCGCCTCGACGCCCTGGGTGGCGTCCACGACGAGCACCGCACCCTCACAAGCGGCCAGCGAACGCGAGACCTCGTAGGTAAAGTCCACGTGGCCCGGCGTATCGATCAGGTTGAACTGATACGTCTCGCCGTCGTCGGCGTCATAGGACACGCGGACGGCATTGGACTTGATCGTGATGCCGCGCTCGCGCTCGATGTCCATCGTGTCAAGCAGCTGCGACTCCATGTCGCGCTCATCGACGGTATGGGTGAGCTCGAGGATGCGGTCACTGATCGTGGACTTGCCATGGTCGATATGCGCAACGATCGAGAAGTTGCGGATGTGGGAAATGTCAATTGAAGTATTCATGCGGACTATCTTACCCGAGCGATACAAAAAATGGAGCCTGTTCCATAAAACAGGCTCCATTTATGCGCGTAATCTGTGTGGTGTGAAATTTACAACTTAAGCGTTGATGCTGTTCACGAGCTTGGCAAGACCGGACTTGCGGTTGGAAGCCTGGTTCTTGTGGATGACATGCTTAGCGGCAGCCATGTCGAGACGCTTGGTGACGGTCTTGAGGGCAGCCTGGGCCTTCTCGGCGTCGCCCTCGGCGACGGCGGACTGGACGTGCTTGGTCAGCGTCTTGAGCTCGGACTTGACAGCCTTGTTACGCATGCGAGCTGCCTCATTGGTGCGGATACGCTTCTTCTGAGACTTGATGTTTGCCACTTCTGGAGTTCCTTTCGAGTTCCTTGCAAAAAATGTATGACACCTCTGAGACACGGTGAGGTCATGCAAGCGCCTACTATAGCACGCTCCCCCTCAAAGGGATAGAACGAATTTGTCAAATAGGCAGGTATCATCACGATTTTCTCAAGATGTTCGTAATCCAGAGCAAAAGCGCGGTCTGAGAATCGGCCGAACCCTTAAGCGCGAGCTCCACATCGACGGCACCCTCGAGCGCGGCGACGAGCTCGGTCATCGAAAAACGACGTGCCCAGGTAAGGTGGTTCTTGACCTGCCAGGCCTGAAGCTTGAGCGTCGCGGCGAGCTCGCGCCCCTGCCCACGCCCATCGAGCGCCTTGGCGACGATCAGCTCACGGATGCGACCGCATAGCAGCGTGTAGGTCCACACGTAGCTCTTGGAGGGCAGAAGCTTAAAGAGCTCGAGCGAACGCCGCATATCGCGAGCCGAGACGGCATTGAGGAAGTCCCAGGGCTGAACCTCGGCCGTACGCACGATCCAACGCTCCACGTCGGCAAGCTCAATCTGGGGCGCCTCGACCATCTGGGCGAGCTTTGCCAGGTCGTTATCGAGCATGCGCGTGTTTTCGCCCGAACGCGAGACGAGCTCCTCGGCAGCAGCCGTCGAGATGGACTTACCGTGCTGCGTCGCCATCTGCTGCACGCGGCGCGGCAGTTCCCAGCGCTTGGTACCCGAGCAGTCGACGATAGCCTTCTTGTCGATCTTGGCGATTGCCTTATACAGGCGCGTATTCTTGGCAAGTGAGTCGGCGATAATGAGACAGACCGTTGTGGGGCTGGGACTTGCGAGGTACTCGACGAGCGGTTCCGAGACCGCCTTGGCAAGCTTGGAGCAGCCGTCGAGGATCACCAGGCGAAACTCGCTACCCATGGGAAAGGTATTGAGTGAGCCGATGATCGACTCGATATCGGGATCTTTCGTCATGTCGCGTTCATCGAGGTTGAACTCAACCATACCCGACTTTTCCAAGCGAGCTTTCATACGCGAGACGGCGTGGTCGCGCTTGACCCCATCGGCACCGACGATCAGATATGCCGGCAGCAGACCGGTTTCGGACATTGCGCTCCCCTCTCGCAGACCCTCGAATTCGTACCGTGCCATTTTAGCCCACGGGCAGGTCCCGCGCCAACGGCAGCATCACGGTCGCTGGCATCGCATCGCAAAGCCCTTCGCGGTCGGCAAGACGGTAATGTCGCCGTGTTCGATGGTGCATGCGAACGCACCACCCGCTTCCTTAACGGCATCGATGCAGGCATCGGATGGATGGCCGTAGCGGTTGCCCTCGCCCGCACTCGCGATAGAGAGCTCGGGCTTAAGCGTGCCCAGCAGGTCTGTGTCGACGGAAACTTTTGAGCCGTGATGCCCTAGCTTGAGCACATCGATATCACCCACCTCCTGTACAAACTCACGCTCTTGATCGAGTTCGGCATCACCAGTGAGGAGCACGCGCAAGCTCTTGCCTTCCTGAGCATAGGAAAGCAGCAAAACAAGCGAGTCCTCATTGCCCTCGCCATCCACCGTGTCAAACGGCCACATCACACGTGTCCGAAACGCGCCGATATCGACCGTGTCTCCGCAAGCCACCTGCCGATACGTTACGCCGGGGCGATTCAGGACCTCAGCAGGCGCGCCGTCAAGCGCATCGGCCGCGACCACAATGGTTCCAACCGAAAACTGATCGAGCACATCAGGAAGGCCACCCCAATGATCCTCATCCCAATGTGTCACGAAGACGGCGTCGATATGGTGGACGTTATTGCGAACCAACGCCGACACCACGCGCTCATCGAGCCCACAGTCAACGAGCACCACTGCGCCACCCTGGCGTATAAGAATGGCATCGGCCTGCCCCACATCGAGCACCGTCACCGAAGGCGGAGCGAAGCGATCCCAGTAGATGTACGGAATCCCCACCAGGAGCGCCAAGCAGACAAGCCCGGCAGCCATAGGCCGTGCCTGCGGGCGCGGCCACCAGACTAGAAGGATCCCCAGAAAACACGGCACAAGGTAAATCCACATGCTATCGGGCGGCACGCTCACGGATGCACCCGGAACGGCGGCAAAGAGCTGCTCGAAGAACAGCGCGCAACGAGCGACAATCATGGGCACCACGAGCGCCCAAGCTTGCAACGGCGCTACGAGCGAAAAGAGAACCAGCACGATCGACACAGCAAGCAGGAGACTCACCACCGGACCGATGACCGCATTCGCCAGCGGAGCAATGAGCGAGAACGTACCAAAGGCAGGAATGGTGATGGGAAGCGTCGCCAACTGCGAGCACAGCGTAACGGAAAGCATGCTGGCAATGCCCGTCGGCACACCCAGCTCTCCCAAAGCGTAGGTGGCGTACGGGCAAAAGCACAGGATGGCAAAGACGCTGGCACATGAAAGCTGAAAGCCCATCTCGAACAGCACCGTCGGCCGCAGTAGCACAAAGATGGACATAGTTACGAAGAGTGCCGATGCGCCATGTCGGCGACGCCCCGCACCGTTTACGACAAGCGTCGCGAAGACCATGCAGCACGCGCGCACGGCCGAGGGAGACGCACCCGTAAAGGCAGCGTAGCCCACAAGCGTTATCGCCAATATCACCCGCTGAAGACCACGTGAACACCGAGCCTTTTGCAAGACACCCTCGATTACAAACCCCACGATAGCCAAATGGCTGCCCGAGACGGCGATAAGATGAGCCGTTCCCGTCACCGAAAACCAGTCGCCCGCCGGCTGGGCACGCAGCTCGGCCGAACGACCGCAAACGACACCGGCTATGAGCGAACGCGCCGGGTCGGTCGCAGGCGCGATGGACGCAAGCAGCCCATTTCGCAGCCGAAGCAGCGGCCCCAGAGAGCCCTCATCGACCGACACAATCCGAACGGCTTTAACCTTGCGCACCTCGCCTCGGAGCACGCGCGAGCGCCCATACGCATCGTTCTCGAAGCGCGAAACGCGGCCGATAACGCGCACATGAGACCCGGCACCAAGCTCGCGGTCGCACGACAGACGAACCTCACCCAAGCGCCTGCCGTCCACGCATGTTTCGCAGGTGTAGGAATACGTCCCATCGTTTATGGATGGATCACCCTGCACGACAAACTCGAGACTGCTTGCCGCTCGACCGTCGAGCGCCTTCGAGGCACTTAGCGCACCCACAGCCCACCACGCTGAAACAATCGCGCCCGCCAGCAAACCAATAGCCGCGGCATATAGCCAACGTTTCCACGGGGCAAGTCGCTCACAAAATTGAGCCAGCACCATGAACAGCAACACCGCAGCCGAAATAACTACAAGCGGTCCGACAGCCGATGTCTGCTCCCCCAGTAACGCATCGGCGGCCACGTTGAGCAACAAGACACAGCCAACGCACAGGCCGACACATAAGGCCATTGTCCATGGCATGAGGGGCCGCGGGGGCATCACATGCTCGCGCTTGGGCGTGCTCATATGCAGATACAATCTTTGATTTTGGCAAGCTTCTTTTCACCGATTCCCGATACGCGCATCATGTCATCGACTGAGGCAAAAGCACCGTTCTTTGTCCGCTCATCGATAATCGACTGAGCCATAGAAGGCCCAATGCCCGAGAGCGTCTGCAGCTCCGCCGCACTTGCCGTATTGATGTTCACGAGCCCCGACGAAGACCCCGCGCCAGGGGTCGTGGCAGCACTACTTTCGGCCCCGCCGACCGCCGCAGCCGCTTGTTGCTCCCCCACCGTCGGAACATAGATCTTTTGGCCATCTGTGATCTTGGACGCACGGTTAAGCCCTGTCACATCCGCCTCGACCGTAAGCCCTCCGGCGGCATCGAGCGCTTGGGATACCCGTGCTCCTTCTTTGAGCCGATACACGCCAGGCCTCACAACGGCGCCATCCACATCAACGTACACCTCGGCAGCAGAGGAGCTCTTGCCCGAAGACCCATCGGCATCATCAGGAGACGCATCCCCGGCCCCGCGCGCATCCGAGGCGCTAGCCTCATCACTATGCTCAAACGACACGCCGCTGGAGCGGCTACTAAAACTTGCCATCGCCAAGCCGCTCGCGGCGGCAATGACAACCAAAATCGCCACCACCACCGCTTTATGCCCGAGCAGCTTTTCTGCCCAGCGGTCCATACGTTTAACCCGTTCATGATGTTCGCGCTGCGCCATAGCAAACACCTCCCAACACCATCGTGTCAGGAAACGAGCGCCGAAGCCTCCGCACGTCCACACTGGTTATCGCGGTCAAACCAAAATCTGACAAAAACCTTGCGGAAAAGTGTCCATTTATTCAGCCACACGTCAGCGAATGAACATCTTGGCATCATTTGCCCAGATAGCAAAAGACCGACGATACGGGCGCATCGTCGGTCTATGCAGGCAATTACTCGTGATCTTGGTAAATCTCACGCGGAGCAAGCTCCGAATGTTTGCGTTTTAAGGTCTTAGGGGCCTTATACATGTTGCTGGAGAAGTCAATGTACTCGGTCTGTTTAAGCAGGCGCTCGATCATCTCCTCGTGATCGAACAGCTCCCACGCCTCATGCACGGCATCGAGTTTGGCGTGCGTCTCGGGACGACGCGGCATAAACAGCGTGCAGCAGTCGGGCGCCGCCTCAGTGGAAATATCAAACGTGCCGATCTCCTGAGCGCGCGCAATGATCTCCTGCTTGTCGGACCCGATGAGCGGACGGAACACGGGAATCTTCACGGCCTCGTTGACGGCCATGATGTTCTCGAGCGTCTGGGAGGCAACCTGACCGAGCGACTCGCCGGTCACGATGGCCTTGGCGCCCTCGATATGCGCAATGCGCTCGGCAACCGAATACATGATGCGGCGATACATGATCACGCGCAGGTTGCTGGGGCAGGTGACGGAAATCTCACGCTGGCAATCGCCAAACGGCACCACGTACAGGCGGCCGATCTGGACACCCGGCTCAAGCGCACGGATGATGTCCTGCACCAAATACTCGCTCGTATCAGGCGTCTGCGGACGACCGGAGAAATGTACCGGCACGCACACCGCACCGCGACGCGCGAGCATCCAGGTCGCCACCGGAGAATCGATGCCCGACGACAGAAGCGTCACGACCTTGCCGGCAGAACCCACCGGCAGACCGCCCACGCCGCGCTCGGAGCGCGCGTACACGTAAACGCTACCCTGGACCACCAGTACGTGCACCATCGCATCGGGGTCGTGCATTTGAACCTTTTTATCGGGGAAGGCCTCGCACAGCACCTCGCCCACCTGACGATTGATATCAATCGAGGTGAGCTCATAGTCGGTATTGGAGCGTTTGGCGTGCACCTTAAACGAATCGAAGGGGCCAAACTCTCGCAGCGCCTTGACGGCGGCGGCGCAGTACTCCTGCGGGTCGCGGTTGGTGTGGTACGCCAGGGACACACGGGCAACGCCGGGGACGGTGCGGATGACACGCGCCGCCTCGTCGGCCTGATGCTCGTTAAAGGTCACGAGGATATAACCGGAAATTCGAGACACGGCATTCACGGAAAAGGCGGCCAAAGCCGCCTTAATGTTATCCATGAGGATATGCTCAAAATGTGCGCGGTTCTTGCCCTTCAGTCCAACCTCGTGATAGTGGACCAGGCAGACGCGAGCCGCCATTTAGGCTTCAGCAACCTTATGGCCGAGCGCCTTCTCGTAACGGGCCTCGTCGTAGGAGATATCGCCGTCGACGATCTCGTCCATAGCCATCGAGATGGTATCGGCGCCAGAGAGCGCGATGGTGATGTCGTCGACATCCTGAACGGCAAGCACGCGGTTATGCTGGCCGCGCAGCATGCTATTGATGTCGCAGGCACGCTTGGAGGCAAGCGAAGCGAGCAGGAAGCGGTTGTGATCGGTCTTCTCCAGAAGATCGTCAATGCAAGGCTTTACAACGGACACGGACCTCAGATCCTTTCATGCATATCGAGAACGCGAACGAGTTCATCGGTCGCGCGGTCGAGATCGTCATTCACCACGACGTCGTCGTAGCGGTCGGCAAGGGCAAGCTCATGGGCGGCGTTTGCCATACGCAGCTCAATCGTCTCGGGCGTCTCGGTACCGCGACCGACCAGACGCTCGCGGAGCACCTCGAGCGAGGGGGGCTTGATAAAGATCAGCACGGCCTCGGGAAAACGCTCCTTGACCTGCAGGGCACCCTGAACATCGATCTCCAAGATGAGAGACGAACCAGAGGCGAGCTTGGACTGAACCTCGCTCACCAACGTGCCGTAGCAGTTACCGTGGACCTCGGCCCACTCAACAAACTCACCGTTTGCCACGCGGCGGTCGAACTCCTCGCGCGTCAGGAAAAAGTAATTGACGCCATCGACCTCGCCTTTGCGTGGGGCTCGCGTGGTAGCCGAAACCGTCAGGCCCAGGTTAGAGCGACGCTCGCGCACACGAGTGACGAGCGTGCCCTTGCCCGCGCCTGACGGTCCAGAAATCACAAAGAGCTTTGAATCCTGAGCGCTCACTTATTTGGTCAGCTGCTCGAGGAGCTGCTCGCGCTGACGGACGCCAAGGCCCTGGACGCGACGGGTAGCGGAGATGCCGAGTTCCTCCATGATCTTGGCGGCCTTGGCCTTGCCATAACCGGGGAGAGACTCGATGAGGGTGGAAACCTTCATGCGGGAAGCAATGGGGTCATCGGAGTTGAGCACGGACTCGAGGGACTTCTCGCCCTTCTTGATCTGCTCACGGAGCTCTGCGCGAGCGTGACGCGCGGCGGCAGCCTTCTCAAGAGCCTGCTTGCGCTGCTCATCGGTAAGCTGAGGGAGTGCCATTCGTACCTCCAAATAGTTGGGTTATATCTGATTCAATATTTGGCATTTTAGCACGTAAAACGTACAAAATGGCCAAGCGCGGCTCCATAGGTTAGACGATACCCGCAAAAAGTGCAATATATCGCGCTAAAAGATGAGCCCCTGACCTGCGATTCCACACAAAGGATGGGAAAGTTTTCGCAGGCACAGGGGCTAATTTGTGCTAATGAGACCCAAAAGTGGTGACTTAAGGGAATCTTTTATGCGACGTTTTCGACCAGCTCGGCAACGATGGCGTCAAACGCGGCAACCGGATCATCGGCGCCGGTAATGGGGCGGCCAACCACGATATGGCTCGCGCCGCGCTCGATAGCCTGGGAAGGCGTGGCCACGCGGGACTGATCGCCCAGCGCAGCACCAACAGGACGCACGCCCGGGGTCACAATCAGCGCATCGGGGCCCAGCAGCTCACGCATGTCATGAGCCTCCATCGGCGAGCACACGATGCCGTCGATACCGTTGGCCTGGGCGAGTTTTGCCAGACGGGCGGCCTCCTCGGCAACGGGCAACTCGACGCCGATCTCGCTCAACGCATCCTGATTCATACTCGTAAGCACGGTGATGGCGACGAGCTTGGCTCGATCCTCGCGCGCCTCCTCGGCACCCTCACGGCAGGCGGCGAGCATAGCACCCGAACCCAAGCCGTGAACCGAAAGCAGGTCGGCGCCGGCAAGCGAGGCCGAGCGAGCGGCACCGCGCACCTGATGCGGAATGTCGTGGAACTTAAGGTCGAGGAAGACCTTAAAGCCCAGGTCTTTAAAGGTCTTGACGATCTCGGGACCCTCAGCGTAATAGAGCGTCATGCCGACCTTGAGCCAGGCGGCATGGCCCGAAAGCTCGTGGGCGAGCTCGAGCGCGCGCTCACGGTCGCAGTCGAGGGCGACGATAACACGGTCGCGGGCATCATTCTCTAGCATTCGAAAGCACCTACCAGCTCGCTGATGTCCTTCACGCCCTGGGACTCGGCCCAGGCCTCGAGCTCGCGCGCAATCTTGAGCGAAGCGCACGGATCGACGAAGTTGGCCATGCCGACCGACACGCAGGTGGCGCCGGCCAGGATAAACTCAGCCGCATCCTCGCCGGTCATGACACCGCCGACACCGTTGATGGGGATATCGACGGCCTGGGCGACCTCCCAGACCATGCGCACGGCGATGTGGTGGCACAGCGGGCCCGAAAGGCCGCCCTTGGGCTTGGCCACGCGAGACTTGCGGGTATGGACGTCGATGGCCATGCCCTGGATGGAGTTGATGACCGAAAGGCCATCGGCACCGGCAGCCTCGAGGGCCTTGGCGATCTCGGCGACGTTGACCGGCGCCATCTTCACGAACAGCGGCTTATCGGTCACCTTGCGGCAGGCAGCCATAACGGAAGAGGCGCCCTCGGGCGTTGATCCCATGGCGGCACCGCCGGCGGCGATATTAGGGCAGCTCACGTTGATCTCGTAGCCGGCAGCCCAGGGGCACAGCTCGACATACATCTCGAGTGCGCGGACAAACTCGTCAACGGAGTGGCCGGCAACCTGACAAATGACCTGGCAGCCGTCTTTGGACAGCTGTTCGAGCCACGGACCGGACTCGCGGGCAAAGGCGGCCACGCCGGGGTTCTGAAGGCCCACGGAGTTGATCATGCCGCCGGGAATCTCGGCCATGCGGGGCGCGGGATTGCCGGGCCAGGGCTCGGCAGCGCAACCCTTGGTGGTGATGGCGCCCAGCTGGGAAACATCAAAGAAGTTCTGGAACTGCCAGCCGTAGCCAAAGGTACCGGCTGCGGTGTTGATGGGGTTCTGCATCTTGACGCCGCCGAAATCGACGGCCATGTTCACGGTACCCACTAGAAGACCACCACCTTGGAAGCATCGAACACGGGGCCGCACATGCAAGCACCCTTCATACCGTCGACCGTCTCGACATTGCAGGTGTTGCAGGCGCCAAAGCCACAGCTCATCATGCGCTCAAGCGACACCTCACAATACGAACCGGCATCGGCAGCAGCAGCGGCGACTTTCTTCATCATGACGGCGGGACCGCAGCTGGCGACGTAGTCGTAGCCGCCCTCGCCGAGCAGCTCGGCTGCCGGGTCGGTGCAAAAACCGTGCGTGCCAAGCGAGCCGTCGTCGGTGCACACATTGACCGTGTCGCACAGAGCACGGAACTCATCGATACCCACGGCCTTGGACGCGGTGCCAAAGCCCAGGCACACGTCAACGGCCACACCCTGCTCGGCAAGCATACCGGCAAGACACAGCACAGGCGGAACGCCGATGCCACCGGCGACGAGCAGGGCCTTCCTGGTGCCCTCGGGTACCATCCAGCCACGGCCACCGGGGCCCAGCAGGTTAGAGGAGGAGCCAGGGCCCATCTGGGACAAACGACGGGTATCGTCGCCCACGACGGCGTACCACAGCTCGACGGTGCCGGCCTCGGCGTCGGCGCGGTAGTAGCTCAGGGGCACGCGAAGCAGCGAGGACGCATCACCGGGTACGGCGATGTTCACAAACTGACCGGGCTTGAGCGCACTTGCAAGCTTGGGGGCCGAGATGACGAGCGAGAAGACGCCGTCGGCAATCTCCCGGTTCGAGACGACCTCGAAGTCATGCATGCGTGCAGTGGAAGGTGTGGGCATAAACGCTCCAATCCCCCATGCGGTTGCATGGTCCAAACGAATAGAAAGCGCGGCACCGCAAGGGCGCCGCGCACAAAAGCGATAAGGCTATGCTAGCAGATGCAGCCGTCGGCGAGCGTCTGCTTACCGCCGACAAACACATCGGTAGCACGACCGGTGAGCGTACGGCCGGCAAAACCGGAGTTCTCGGCGCGCGACTCGTAACCGTCCTCGCCGACCGTCCAGGTGGCAGAGGGGTCGAACACGGTCAGGTCGGCAACGGAGCCCGCCTTGACCTGAACCTGGTCGAGGCCCAGGATCTCACGCGGCTTGATGGCCATGAGCTCGACCATACGGCCCATGCTCATCTTGCCCGTGTTGACCAGCTCGGTGAGTACGAGCGACAGCGAGGTCTCGAGGCCGATCATGCCAAAGGGCGCAAGCTCGAACTCGCGGGCCTTCTCCCACGGGGTGTGGGGAGCGTGATCGGTGACGATAGCGTCGACGGTGCCGTCGATGACGCCCTGACGGATGGCCTCGGCATCCTCCTCGGTACGCAGCGGCGGATTGACCTTGAGCGAGGTGTTGTAGGTCTCGTCCAGGTCGTTCTCGGTCAGGAACATGTGATGCGGGGTGGCCTCGCAGGTAACCTGAACGCCAGCGGCCTTACCGGCACGCACGATCTCCAGGCCATGGGCGGTGGAGATGTGCTGGATGTGCAGCTTGGCACCGGTCAGCTTGGCGATCTCGATGTCGCGGGCGATCTGGAGCTCCTCGCCGGCAGCCGGCCAGCCCTCGAGAGCCAGGCGGGTCGAGACCTTGCCCTCATTGATCTGGCCGTGACCGACCAGGTCCTCGTCCTGGCAGTGGCTCATAAAGACCTTGCCGAACATCTTGCCGTAGTCCATGCAGCGACGGAGCATGCCTGCGCCCTGCACGCCGCGACCGTCGTCGGTGAAGGCGACGGCGCCGTGGGCGACCATATCGCCCATCTCGGACATGGCCTCGCCCTTAAGACCGCGGGTCATGGCGCCCGACGGATAGACGCGGCAGTGGCCGACCTCGGCAGCGCGGGACTTGACAAACTCAACGACGGTACCGTTGTCGGTAACGGGGTCGGTGTTGGGCATGGCGCACACGCCGGTAAAGCCGCCCTTGGCAGCTGCGCGGGTGCCGCTCTCAATGTCCTCTTTGACCTCGTAGCCGGGCTCGCGCAGGTGGACGTGCATGTCCACCAGGCCGGGGACGAGGTACTTGCCGGAAAGGTCGCGGACCTCGGCTCCCTCGACGGCGAGATTCTCGCCGACCTCGGCGATCTTGTCGCTGTCAATCAGGACGTCAACGACACCGTCAAGCTCGACGGACGGGTCGACGACGTGGGCATTCTTAAGAAGCAAGGCCATTATCGGCACCTCCAAGCAGCAGATACAGGATAGCCATACGCACGCAGATACCGGCGTAGACCTGCTCCAGGATGACGGAGCGTTGCGGGTGGTCGGCCATATAGGAATCGAACTCGACGCCGCGGTTGATGGGGCCCGGGTGGCAGATAATCGCGTCGGGCTTCATGAGCTTCTCGCGGTCCTTGGTCAGACCGAAGAGCTTGTGGTACTCACGAATGGTCGGGAACGGGGCACCCTCGAGACGCTCCTGCTGCACGCGCAGCATGTAAACGACGTCCAGCTCGGGCAGGACGGAATCGAGGTCGCTCGTCACGTGGTCGCAGCCCAGGACCTCGGGCGCCGGCGGCAGCAGCGTGCCGGGGGCGACGGCGTAGGTCTCGCAGCCCATGATCTTAAGGGCGGGAATCAGCGAGCCGCAGACGCGGGAGTGCGCGATATCGCCGACGACGGCGACCTTCAGACCGTGGAAGTCACCCTTGTGCTCCCAGATGGTGTACAGGTCGAGCAGGGCCTGCGTGGGATGGTTGTGCTTGCCGTCACCGGCGCAGATGACGCTCGCGGGCGAGTTCTGCGTGACGATGTAGGGAGCACCGGCGTGCTTATCGCGCACGACGATGCAGTCGATCTTGTAGGCGTTGAGGGTCTCGACGGTGTCGACGAGGCTCTCGCCCTTGACCGTGGAGGTCGAGGAGCCGCCAAAGTTGAGGCTGTCGGCCGAAAGACGCTTCTCGGCGAGCTCGAAGGAGCTGCGGGTGCGCGTCGAGGGCTCGTTGAACATGTTGACGATGGTCTTGCCCTTGAGCGTGGGGACCTTCTTGATGGCACGCTCGTTGACCTCGGAGAACGCCTTGGCGGTCTCGAGGATGAGCTTGATGTCCTCTTCGGAGTACTCGGTAATGTCGATCAGGTGCTTATGGTTGAACGCCACGGTACTACTCACCTCCCAGCGGCGCGGAGCCCACGTGGGAACCCGGCGCGACGTCGTTAATCTCGACGGCGGTGTGGCCGTCGACTTCCTTCATATATAGGTGCACGTTCTCCTCATGCGACGAGGGAACGTTCTTGCCGACAAAGTCCGGCGAGATGGGGAGCTCGCGGTGGCCGCGGTCAACGAGAACTGCCAGCTCAATGCGGCTCGGACGGCCCAGGTCCATGACGGCGTCCAGAGCGGCGCGAATGGTACGGCCCGTATACAGGATGTCGTCCACCAGCACGACGCGTTTGCCGTCGACGCTGAAGGGAATGTTGGTGGCGTGGATCGCGGGAGCGAAATTGGTAGCGTAGTCATCGCGGTAGAAGCTGATGTCGAGGCTGCCGAGCGGAACGTCGACGCCCTCGATCTCCTTGATCTCCTCGGCGAGTTTCTTTGCCAGAAGGTCGCCGCGCGTGACGATGCCGACCAGAGCGAGGTCTTCACAGCCCTCGTTGCGCTCGAGAATCTCGTGCGCGATGCGGGTCATCGCTCGATTGACGGCGGTCTCGTCCATGATGACCGCCTTGGGGGAAGTCGTGCCCATCGATCTCCTTCCTCACATGTCTTGACTGCTGACACAGTCAAAAAAATAGATGCCCGACCGCTCAAAGCGGACCAGACACCCACAAGGAAGGGCTGCTCTTTGGCAGCTATGTAATTCCATGTGGGTATCTCGTACCCCTTTAATGGTCAAGGGATAGTGTAACCAACCTCGAGCTTAATTGCGAGCATAAATACAGAGCAAACCGTAAACGGAGCCCAATGCTTCATAAACCTATATATATTTGTGGGACGAGCTTGAAAACGCACGCACGAGCTGGCATAATCCCCTCTGCTGCACGCAAATCGGATCTACGTCCAGGGCCGTGGCGTGAGCACTATCGCCAAAAGAGGAGTATCTCTGTGTAGATTACGCACAGGGAGCTGCTTCTGTGCTATAGTTCAGGCTTGTTTGTTAACGCGACATGTTCGTTTGTCGCCCAAGGAGGGTCAGTTATGTCCAAAGTTTGCGAAGTTTGCGGTAAGCACCCCGTTGCCGGTCGCTCCATCAGCCACTCTCACCGCGTCACCAACCGTAAGTTCCGCCCCAACATCCAGCGCGTGTACGTCGTCGTCGATGGTCACCGTCGCAAGATGAACGTTTGCTCCACCTGCCTCAAGTCCGGCAAGGTTGCGCGCTCCTAAATAAGGTCTTACCAACAAGTACCTCGGACTCTCCGGGTCAAAGACCTCGCGTTCATATAGAACTTACCAAAGGCGCCCTCCCCTGCGGAGGGCGCCTTTTTGCACTCATTGGGGACAGACTTATATGAGGGTTTGCAGATGTCAAAGGGATCATAGCGCAGCTGGTATGCCTTGTAACTAACGGTACGCCTCGAGCGAGTCGGACGCACCTTACACGGGATTGAAATGGATGTAATCGAGTAGCTGCACCACCTGTGTGTCCGACTCAACCGCGACCCGCGAATAGCGATTATCAAACAGATGTCCCGTTTTCCCATTGAAATACTCATGAGAGTCTGTCCCCAATGAGCGGGGAGATGGAGCAGGCAGATAGTTTTAGTTAAAACGCTTCATTTTATTGAAGCGGTTTAGTGTGCCTTTTACGGGAATCTTACCGTTCACCGAATTATTTCTTGCTATCATGCAAGGCGTAGGGTAAATCTCCGATCGCAAGGAGACACAAATGGTGAAAAAGTCACCGGAAAACACTACTCCCGCAATTGTGGACAACGTAGAGGCGCTTGAGGCTAAGCTCGCTCAGATGCGAGAGGCCCAGGCGCTTTTTGCTACGTACACGCAGGAGCAGGTCGACAAGATCTTCTATGAGGCCGCCATGGCCGCCAACAAGGCTCGTATCCCGTTGGCGAAGATGGCCATCGAGGAGACCGGCCGCGGCGTTCTTGAGGACAAGGTCATCAAGAACCACTACGCCGCAGAGTACATCTACAACGCTTACAAGAACACCAAGACCTGTGGCGTTCTGGAGCGCGACGAGGCTTACGGCATCACCAAGATCGCCGAGCCCATCGGCATCGTGGGCGCCGTCATCCCGACGACCAACCCCACCTCCACCGCGATCTTCAAGACGCTGATCAGCCTGAAGACCCGCAATGCCATCATCATCTCCCCGCACCCGGCTGCCGCCAAGTGCACCATCGCCGCCGCCAAGCTCGTGCTTGACGCCGCCGTCAAGGCCGGCGCCCCCGAGGGCATCATCGGCTGGGTCGATGTCCCCTCCATCGAGCTGACCAACATGGTCATGCGCGACGTCGACATCATCCTCGCCACCGGTGGCCCGGGCATGGTCAAGGCCGCCTACTCCTCGGGCAAGCCCGCCCTGGGCGTTGGCGCCGGTAACACCCCGGTCGTCATCGACGACACCGCCGACGTGCTGCTCGCCGTCAACTCCATCATCCACTCCAAGACCTTCGACAACGGCATGATCTGCGCTTCCGAGCAGTCCGTGACCGTCATCGACACCATCTATGACCAGGTCAAGGCCGAGTTCCAGAAGCGCGGCTGCTACTTCGTCAAGCAGGGTGCCGAGATGGAGGCCCTGCGTGCCGCCATGTTCAAGAACGGCGCCCTCGATCACCGCATCCCCGGCATGGCTGCCGCCAAGATCGCCGAGCTCGCCGGCATCGAGGTTCCCGCCAAGACCAAGATCCTGATCGCCGAGGTCACCTCCACCGACCCCGCCAAGGAGGAGTTCTCCCACGAGAAGCTCTCCCCGGTCCTGGCCATGTATCACGCCAAGGACTTCCAGGAGGCCGTCGACAAGGCCGAGCACCTGGTGCTCGCCGGTGGCCCGGGCCACACCGCCTCTCTGTACGTGCACCCCGCCCAGGCCGAGAAGATCAGCCTGTTCGAGCACGTCATGAAGGCCTGCCGTATCGTCATCAACACCCCGTCCTCGCACGGCGGCATCGGTGACCTGTACAACTTTGGCATGAAGCCGTCTCTGACCCTGGGCTGCGGCTCCTGGGGCGGCAACTCCGTCTCCGAGAACGTTGGGGTGAAGCACTTGATCAACGTTAAGACTGTGGCCGAGCGCCGTGAGAACATGCTGTGGTTCCGCGCTCCCGAGAAGGTCTACTTCAAGAAGGGTTCCACGCCCGTCGCCCTCGACGAGCTGGGCAACGTCATGGGCAAGAAGCGCGCCTTCATCGTCACCGACCAGTTCCTCTTCAAGAATGGCAACACCCGCGCCATCGAGGCCAAGCTCGACGAGATGGGCATCGCCCACGACTGCTTCTACGACGTCGAGCCCGATCCGTCGCTGCAGTGCGCACGTCGCGGCGCCAAGCAGATGGCTCTCTTTGAGCCGGACGTCATCATCGCCGTCGGCGGTGGCTCCGCTATGGACGCCGGCAAGATCATGTGGATGATGTACGAGCACCCCGAGTGCAAGTTTGAGGACATGGCCATGGACTTCATGGACATCCGCAAGCGTATCTTCACCTTCCCCGAGATGGGCAAGAAGGCCTATTTCGTCGCCGTCCCGACCTCTTCGGGTACCGGCTCCGAGTGCACGCCGTTCGCCATCATCACCGACAAGGAGACCGGCATCAAGTGGCCGCTCGCCGACTACGCGCTGCTCCCCAACATGGCTATCGTTGACGCCGACAACTGCATGACCGCCCCGCGCGGCCTGACCGCTGCCTCCGGCATCGACGTCATGACCCACGCCATCGAGTCCTACGTCTCCATCATGGCTTCCGACTACACCAAGGGCCTCTCCGAGCGCGCTGCCAAGCTCGTCTTTGAGAACCTGCCCTCCAGCTTCACGAACGGCGCCAAGGACCCGCACGCCCGCGAGGAGATGCACAACGCCTCCTGCATGGCCGGTATGGCCTTCGCCAACGCCTTCCTGGGCCTCAACCACTCCATGGCTCACAAGCTCGGCGCTTTCCATCACCTGCCCCACGGCATCGCTAACGCCGTCATCCTGACCCGCGTCATGCGCTACAACGCCGCCGAGGCTCCCGTCAAGATGGGTACCTTCTCCCAGTATCCTTACCCCAACGCGCTGCACAACTACGCCGAGATGGCCAAGTACTGCGGCATCGAGGGCAAGGACGACAAGGAGGTCTTCGAGAACTTCATCACGAAGCTCGAGGAGCTCAAGGACTTCATCGGCGTCAAGAAGACCATCGCCGACTACGGTGTTGACGAGCAGTACTTCCTCGACACCCTCGACGAGATGACCGAGCAGGCATTCAACGACCAGTGCACCGGCGCCAACCCGCGCTACCCGCTCATGAGCGAGATCAAGGAGCTCTACCTGGACGCCTACTACGGCCGCGAGCCCCAGGACTACGCCGTCTGCTAGTTTTAGCACGGTTTTTAACGGCGGGGGTGCACGGGTGTTTCACACACCCCCGCCGTCGCTTCTATCGCATCGTTGAAAGGATGCAACCATGCTGCTACCCGATTCCAAGACCGAGCTCGTCCGCCGTGGCAACAAGGTCGTTTACGACCTGGGCGACAAGATCGTCAAGGTCTTTAACGAGACCAAGCCTGTCTCCGACGTGTTCAACGAGGCTTTGAATCTTGCCCGCATCAATGAGTGCGGCATCCGCAGCCCCAAGGCGCTCGAGGTTTCCCAGCTCGAGAACGCCAACGGCTGGGCGCTCGTGACCGAGAAGGTTCCGGGCACCACCCTTGCCGAGAAGATGACTGCCGAGCCCCAGCGCTTTGGTGAGTACCTCGAGATGTTCGTCGACCTCCAGATCGAGATCCACGGCTACACCTCCCCGCTGCTCAACCGTCAGCGCGACAAGTACGCCCGCATGATCGACAGCCTTGATCAGCTCAATGCCACCACGCGCTACAACCTTCAGGAGCGTCTGGACGGCATGACCAAGGAGTTCAAGGTCTGCCACGGCGACTTCAACCCCTCCAACGTCATCGTCGGCGACGACGGCCAGCTCTATGTGTGCGACTGGGCACACGCTACCCAGGGCTCCCCTGCTGCCGACGTTGCCACCACCTACCTGCTCTTCGCCCTCAACAGCAAGGACCAGGCCGAGGCCTACCTGGAGCTCTACTGCGACCGCGCCGACATGCCCATGCAGGTCGTGCGTCAGTGGACGAGCATCGTCGCCGCTTCCGAGCTCGCTCGTAAGCGCAACGTGAACGATGAGTTCCTGAAGAACTGGATCGACGTCGTCGATTATCAGTAATATCTGAGCGATTTATTTCGCATCGGAGGCACAAGAAAAACCCCGCAGCTCATATGGGCTGTGGGGTTTTCCTTTTAGATATCGAGGATGCCACAAAATAAAAGGACGGCCCCGCATCTCCCCGATCTGGAGAAATGCGGGGCCGTCCCGTATATCGAACTACAAGCGAAATCGTCGATTAACGACGGGCCGCCTTAACAAGCTCGGCAACCTTGGCGACGACCTCGTCGATCGCCACGTCCTCACGCTCGCCCGTGGCACGGTCCTTGAGCTCCACAGTACCATTCTTGAGGCCACGCTTACCCAGAACGACCTGATACGGGAAGCCCATAAGATCGTTGTCGGCAAACTTAAATCCGGGACGCTCGTCACGATCATCGACGACGACCTCGATACCCTCGGCGCACAGGCCATCAACGATCTGCTCGCAGACGGTAGCGCACTCCTCCTTCTTGAGATCGAGCGGAATCACCGCGACCTCGTACGGGGCAACGGAGACCGGCCAGACGATACCGTGCTCGTCGTTGTGCTGCTCCACGACGGCAGCGAGCGAGCGGGACACACCAACGCCGTAGCAGCCCATGATGAGCGGCTTCTCCTTACCGTCCTCGTCCATAAAGGTGGCACCCATGGCCTCGGAATACTTGGTGCCCAGCTGGAAGACCTGAGAGACCTCGATGCCGCGGGCAGCGGAGAGCGGCTTGCCGCAGTGCGGGCAGGGGTCGCCGGCGACAACGGTGACCAGATCGGCCCACTCATCGACGGTAAAGTCGCGCTCGGGGCAGGCACCGGTAAAGTGATAATCGACCTCGTTGGCACCGCAGGCCCACTGCTTGGAATCGCGCAGGCTCTCGTCGCACACCAGACGGATGCCCTCGGGCAGGTTGACCGGTCCGATAAAGCCCTTGTGCAGGCCGTTCGCTTGAAGCTCCTCGTCGGTCATCATGCGGTAGCCCTTGCCAAAGACATGCTCGGCCTTGCAGTCATTGAGCTCGTGGTCGCCCGGGACAATGGCCACGACCGGCTTGCCCTCGGAGTCGATGAGTGCCAGCGACTTTCGCGTGCCGTTCTCGGGGAAGCCGAAGAACTTGGCGACGGCCTCGATGGTGCCCATACCCGGAGTCTCGACCTTGGTGATCGTGCCATCGCCGGGGCCCTCGGTCACAACGACCTTGGTGCTTGCAGCCTCGTCATCGGCAGCAAAACCGCAATCGTCGCAGTAGACGAGCGAAGCCTCGCCGGCGTCGGCAAGAGCCATGTACTCGACGGAAGTGTCGCCGCCGATCTCGCCGGAGTCGGCGACAACGGGCAGAGCCTTGATGTAGCAGCGCTCGCAGATGTTAGCGTAGGCCTGCTTCATCTTGTCGTACTCCTCCTGCAGGCTCTCCTGCGTGGCGGAGAAGCTGTAGGCGTCCTTCATGATGAACTCGCGACCGCGCATCAGGCCAAAGCGGGGACGGAACTCGTCGCGGAACTTGTCCTGAATGTGGTACAGGTTGACGGGCAGCTGTTTGTAGGAGCGCAGCTCATTGCGCACCAGGGCCGTGACGGTCTCCTCGTGGGTGGGACCCAGGACGAACTCGCGACCGTGACGGTCGTCAAAGCGCACAAGCTCCTTGCCATAGGCGTCGATGCGGCCGGACTCACGCCACAACTCGGCGTCGACCATGATAGGCATCATAAGCTCCTGGGCACCGGCAGCGTCCATCTCGTCGCGCACGATATTCTCGATCTTGCGGATCGAGCGCCATGCGAGCGGCAGATAGGAATACAGGCCGGCGGCCTCTTTGCGGATCATGCCGGCACGGAGCAGCAGGCGGTGGCTGGCGAGCTCAGCGTCCGCCGGATCCTCTTTGAGCGTCGGCGCATAGAGCTTAGACATATACATTGCTCGGGTCATTTATTTCTCCTCAATAAGCTTGTCGACCTCGGCCATAAGCGCGTCGACAATTTGGTCCTCAGCTACTTTACCAATGATCTGGCCATGCGAAAAGAGCAGGGCCTGACCACGTCCGCAAGCAACGCCCAGATCGGCATCAGAAGCCTCACCGGGGCCATTAACGGCACATCCCATCACAGCGATAGAAAGCGGCGCGGAGTAGTTCTTAAGCCGCTCGGTGACCTCCTCGGCGATGGGAATGAGGTTAACCTGGCAGCGGGCGCACGTGGGGCACGAGACGATCTCGGGGCCACGGCGACGCAGGCCCAGCGACTGCAGAATACCCCAGGCAACCGGCGGCTCCTCAACCGGATCGGCCGTGAGAGAGACGCGCATGGTGTCACCGATACCCTCAGACAGCAGAATACCAAGGCCCACCGAGCTCTTAATGGTGCCCTGAAGCTTGGTACCCGCCTCGGTTACGCCCAGGTGAAGCGGAACGTGGGGAATCTCACGCGACAGGGCTCGATAGGTATCAAGCGTCGTTTGCACGCTATGGGCCTTAGCCGAAAGCACGATGTTCGTAAAGCCGCGGTCTTCAAAATGCTTGACGAAACGCTCGCTCGACATCACGAGCTTTTCGGGCTGCGAAAGATTGTCGCGCTCGGCAATATCTTGCTCAAGCGAGCCCGCGTTCACGCCAATGCGAATCGCGCAGCCCGCGGCACCCGCGGCATCGATGACAGCGTCAACCTTGGCCCAATCGCCGATATTGCCGGGGTTGATGCGCAGCTTGGCGGCACCGGCCTCGACGGCGCCGATGGCAAGCTTATGGTTAAAGTGGATATCGGCGACGATTGGCACCGGAGACTCGGCACAAATCGTGCGAAAGCCCTCGAGCGCAGCCTCGGTAGGCACGCTCACGCGAACAACATCGCAACCCGCCTGGGCAAGCGCACGCACTTGCGCAAGCGTTGCCTGGGCGTCGGCGGTATCGGTGCAGGTCATGGACTGAACCACCACCGGCGCGCCACCACCGATCTGCACGCCGCCCACATATACGGGGCGCGTCAGCTCGCGCGGCAAAGGATGGGATAAAGACAATCCAAACACTCCCCTACAAAATAAATCGAAGGACGTCGGAACGAAGCATATAAACAAACAGCAGCGCAAAGAGCGCGATGCCGACATAGCTGACGATTGTCTGCACCTTGAGTGGCAGCTCGCGACCGGCGACCATTTGGATGATCTCGATAACCAGCTTTCCCCCGTCGAGCGGCGGAATGGGCAGCAAGTTCATAAAGCCCAGCGAGAATGAGATGAGCGCTGCAAACGACAGGAACGTTACGGGGCCGGCAGCAGCCGCCTGAGAGGACATGACGCTGATGCCCACGATCGACGAGGACTGGTCGAGAATCTCCATCGTATGCTGCGGCTGGAGTAGGCGCATAACGCCATCCGCGGTCTGCACAACATAGGAGAATGACAGACGCGCCGAGGTGATGGGGTCCAAACGGACTACCTCCGTAGAAGCATACACACCTAACCGCTCGTCCTCTTTGAGCGCAACCGAGGTCGAATGCTGCTTGCCGTCACGCTCATACTCAATGGCGATATCGTCCTTACCGGCGGCCTTGCCGATAGCATCGTAGACGTCCATCCAAGTGGAACATGAGACACCGTCGACCGAAAGGATCGCATCTCCGGCCTCGATACCCGCCTTGGCGGCAATAGACCCCTCGTCAACCTGACCGATCACGTTGGTATCCATCGGCACGGTGACACCCGCAATGGAATAGATGCTCATAAGGAGCAAAAAACCCGTCAGGATATTGACGAGAATGCCCGCGAGCAGCATAAAGGCGCGCTTGAGAAAACCCTGGCCAAGATAAGTGTGCGAGCGCTCTTGCGCCAAGAAATCAGCCTCGCCGCACGGCAGCTCCCACACATCGCCCACGGCAGTCGCATGCTCTCGATCGAACCGGCGGCCGTCAAAGGTGGTGTAACCCGCCGCGTCTCGCGGCAGCGTCTGATACTTGGTGGGATAGTAGCTCGGCGAGGGTTTCTCCCCTTCCTCATACCAGGGAGCGATGGAGCCCCAGCCCAGCAACAGAGCACAAGCCTCGAGCACATCCTCCTCGGAAAGCTCGAGCTCGACAGCAAGGTCGGCCACGGTCACGCGACCATGACGGTAGATAGCCGCGAGCACGCGATCGGCGCAGGAGACATCGGTCGGATCCATACCGCAGATGGCAGCGTAGCCACCCAGCAGCAGCGGGGTCACGCCAAACTTGGTTCCAATGCGACGCGACGTGTAATGGATGTCAAAGCGGCACGGCAGGCCCAAAAAGAACTCGGTCACACGGACGCCGCAGGCACGCGCCGCCAAAAAGTGGCCGCCCTCGTGCAAAAACACGAGGACGGAAAGCATCAGCAGGCCCCAAAAGACCGATGAGAGAACGCTCAGAACAGTATCCATAAAACGAAAAAGCAATCCTTATGGGTTAGGAACGGGTTGCGGCGAGTACCTGCGCAGCCTTTTCACGCGCCCACGCATCGATGTCGCGAAGCTGCTCAAACGAATCGACCGCCTGCATATCGTGGGCATCCATGCAGGATTCCACAATGCGATCGATATCGGTAAAGCTGCAGCCATCGTGCAGGAAGGCATCGACGGCGACCTCGTTGGCGGCATTGAGCACGCACGGCATGGTGCCACCCGTCTTGCCGGCACGCTCGGCCAGTGCCAGACAGCGGAAGGTATCCATGTCGGCAGCATCAAACGTGAGCTGCCCCAGCTCGCGGAAATCGATACGAGGCGCTGGGGTATCCCAACGCTCGGGATACGAGAACGCGAACTGGATGGGAATACGCATGTCGGAAGCACCGAGATGCGCCATCACGGAGCCGTCGGCGAACTCGACCATAGAGTGAATCTTGGACTGACGCTGCACGACCACGTTAATGAAATCGAGGTCGCAGTTAAACAGATGCATGGCCTCAATACGCTCCAGGCCCTTGTTCATAAGGGTGGCGGAGTCGATGGTGATCTTGGCACCCATGGCCCACGTGGGATGTGCGAGGGCATCGGCACGCGTCACGCGATCGAGCTCATCGCGCCTGCGGCCAAAGAACGGACCGCCCGAGCAGGTGAGCCAAATACAATGAGCCTCGCGCGGGTTCTCCCCCAGATAGCACTGGTAGATGGCGGAGTGCTCAGAGTCGACTGGAATAAGCTGGCCCGGTTGCGCCAACGGCATAAGCAAGTCGCCACCGACGACGAGGGACTCCTTGTTGGCAAGGGCAAGGCGCTTATTTGAGGTCAAGGCCGCATGGCTCGCCTCGAGACCGGCGGCACCCACAATAGCGACGAGCACGCAGTCGACATCGTCGCGACGCGCGAGCTCGCAAACCGCCTGCGCGCCTACGCCGAGCTTCGTTCCCTCGGGCAACTCCTTCAGCACGGCGTCATCGCCATGAGCGACATCGGCCACGGCAACCGCCGGAACCGAGAACTCGCGGGCAGCGGCAACGAGCTCGGAAGTACTGGAGTTAACGGACAGCGCCGTCACCTGCAGGCGATCGGCATGCTGACGGCACACATCGAGCGCCTGGGTGCCGATAGAGCCCGTACAGCCCAGGATGGCAACACGGAGACGTCCATCGGAGCCATACGTCGTCTGGAAGGACATTACAGCACGCCTCCGATCATCAGCATCAGCTGCGCGGTGATGCAGCCGAAGATAAGCGAATCGCTACGATCGAGCATGCCGCCGTGGCCCGGGATAAGGTTGCCGGAATCCTTGACGCCCACGCCGCGCTTGATGCGCGACTCGATAAGGTCGCCGATAACGCCCAGAATGGACACGACCACGCCGCACAGCAGCGCATAGGGCAGGCTGAGCTTGTAGAAATGCGTCGCCCACAGGATGATCCAAATCAAAACCGAGCCCAGGATGCCGCCGGCAAACCCCTCCCAGCTCTTTTTGGGAGAGATCTTGGGAACCATCTTGTGCTTGCCGATACGGCTACCTACGATGTAGGCAAACGAGTCGGAGACCCAAAGGGACGCGCAAACGCCCACTGAAAGCAGGGCGCCGGCAAAACCGGGCACGGCATCGCGCAGCAGCACGATAGCCGACAGCATAAAGCCAGTGTAGATGGGACCCATGAGCGTCACTGCCACATCAGAGATGCGGGTACGCGGCGACCAGACATACCAAATGCCCACAGCGAGCATCAGGGCAAAAAGCAGGGCATTCAGCAACATCGAATCGCCCAACGCCGACAGCGGAAAGAGTACGGCGGCAGCGATACCCATGCGCTCGTTAGCCATCTTGCCATCGAGCCTTGTCATACGAAAAAACTCATAGCAGCACAGACCGCTCATGACAGAAACAAAGATGGCCGTGGGCACAATACCCAAAACCAGGCACAGGATAAAGACAACGGCGTAGACGATACCGGCGGCGGCACGGGTAATAAAGCCCGCCAGCCACGAACCGGTGCCGCTCTTCGCTGCAGGCGCTCCCGCAGTGGCAGCTTTGCGCGCAGGCGTCTTGGGAGCAGATGCCTTGGGACGATCGGACACGATTAAGCCTCCTCGGTCTTGCTCAGTCCACCAAACCTACGGTCACGGCCCTGATAGGCCAAAATGGCGTCGACAAGGCCCCAACGATCAAAGTCGGGCCAATAGGTATCGGTGACGTAGAACTCGGAATAAGCCACCTGCCACAGCAGATAGTTCGAAAGGCGCAGCTCACCAGAGGTGCGAATCACAAGCTCAGGATCGGGAAGGCCGGCAGTATAGAGGTGGGAAGCCACCATGTCGTCATCAATTGCGGCAGGATCGATCTTACCGGCGGCAGCGTCGAGTGCAATCTGACGGACAGTGCGGGTAATCTCGGCACGCGCGCCGTAGTTGACGGCAAGCGCCAGCGTCATACCGGTGTGATCGGCGCACTCGGCAAGACCGCGTTCAAAAACGTCGCGGGTCTTCTTGGGCAGCGCGGAAATGTCGCCCAAAAAGACAACACGCACATTTTCGCGCTTCAGAAGCGGCAGCTCGTCGATAAACGTCTTGGCAAACAGATGCATCAAGACGTTGACCTCATGCTGCGGACGGTTCCAGTTTTCGGTAGAAAACGCATAGGCAGAAAGCACGTCGACGCCCAGGCGCACGCAGGCGGTAATGATCTCGCGCAGCGAGAGGATACCTGCCTTATGACCCTCGGTGCGTGCAAGACCGCGCGACGTGGCCCAACGACCGTTGCCGTCCATGATGCACGAGATATGGTGCGGAATGTTATTGAGGTCAAGGTCGGAAAAACCGACGCCCGCAGGGGCGTCGGCAAAGTACTCGACCAGTTTATGCTCGTCGTATTGCACCTTAGATCTCCATGACCTCGGCTTCTTTTTCCTTCAGAAGCTCCTCGACCTTGGCGACATACTCATCGGTGTGCTTCTGGACCTTGGCCTGCTCGCGACGGACATCGTCCTCGGTGAGTTCCTCATCGCGCTCGAGCTTGTTGTTGAAGTCGCGACGGATGTTACGGATAGACACCTTGGCCTGCTCGGCGTACTCGCGGCACTCCTTGACGAGCTCGCGACGGCGCTCCTCAGTGGGAGCCGGGAACGGCAGACGAACGGCGGTGCCATCGGAGTTGGGGGTAATACCCAGATCGGAAGCGCCGATGGCCTTGACGATAGCATTGATGAGTGCCTTGTCCCACGGCTCGATGAGCAGCATGTGGGCCTCGGGAGTCTTGACGGCGGCAACCTGCGTGACCGGCGTGGGAACACCGTAATAATCGACGGTGATGTCGGACAGAATGTTGGCATTGGCGCGGCCGGTACGAACCTTGGAGAAGTTATGCTTGAGGGACTCGAGCGACTTGTCCATGTGGGCGGTGATGTTCTCTGCCATGCTTAATCCTCCTGATAGACGAGCGTGCCGACGGGCTCACCCGAAAGCGCGCGCTTGACGGTGTCCTCGCCATCGATGTTGAGGACCAAAATCGGCATACGGTTGTCCTGGCACAGTGCCGTAGCCGTGGAATCCATAACCTGCAGACCGCGGACGAGAACCTCGTGATAGGTAATCTTGTCAAAACGGACGGCATCGGCGCACTTGACGGGATCCTTGTCATAGATGCCGTCAACCTTGGTGGCTTTAATCAGAATCTCGGCGCCGATCTCGCACGCACGAAGAGCCGCGGCGGTGTCGGTCGTAAAGTACGGATTACCCGAACCGGCGGCAAAAATAACAACGTTGCCCTTGGAAAGGTGGTTGATAGCGCGACGGCGAATATAGGGCTCGCAGATCTCGTTCATCTGGATAGCGCTCATCACGCGGCAGGGAACATCGTTATGCTCGAAGGCATCCTGCAGGGCGAGCGCGTTCATAACGGTTGCCAGCATGCCCATGTAGTCGGCCTGAGCACGCTCCATGCCACCGGCAGCGCCTGCCATGCCGCGGAAAATATTGCCGCCGCCGACAACGACGCCGACCTCATGGCCAACGGCGAGCAGCTCCTTGACCTGCTTGGCAAGATGGTCGGTAACCTTGGGGTCGATGCCATATTGGCCGTCGCCCATCAGTGCTTCGCCGGAAAGCTTAAGAAGCACGCGTTTATATCGGATGTCGGACAAGGCGATCCTCCTTTAATTAGACTCTCAATATGATAACAAAGGCTTAACGGGGAGCCATGAAAAAGCAGGCTGTGAGTAAAACCCACAGCCTGCTCATTACCAGCTACAAGAGCTTATTTACTCGCCACGGACCAGACGGTCAAAGGCAACGACGGTAATGATGTCGCCAAGCTCCTTGGAGACCTGCTCAGCGTACTTCTTGATGGTGAGGGAGCTGTCCTTGATGAACTCCTGCTCGGTGAGCACGGACTGCTTGTAGAACTTCTCCAGACGGCCGACAGCCATCTTCTCCTGGATAGCCTCGGGCTTGCCGGACTCGGCAGCCTGAGCCATGTAGATCTGCTTCTCGTGCTCGACGGTCTCGGCCGGAACCTGATCGCGGGTGGCGCAGATCGGTGCGACGGCGGCAACCTGAAGGGCAACGTCGTGAGCGAAGGTCTTGAAGGACTCAGCCTGAGCGGTCTCGGCCTTTTCGAAGGCGAACTCGACGAGGACGCCGATCTTACCACCCATGTGGATGTAAGAAGCGAGCGCGCCGTTCTCGGCCTTGCGGGCAGCGAAGCGGGAGATCTTCATGTTCTCGCCCATGATGTGAATCATCTCGGTGAGCTCGGAGGAAACGGTCTCCTCGCCCATCGGCTTCTCGAGCAGAGCGTCGACGTCAGCAGGCTCGGTGGTAGCGACAACCTCAGCGACCTTGGAAGCAAAGCCAGTGAACTTGGCGTTGGAGCCAACGAAGTCGGTCTCGCAGGAGAGCTCGAGCAGAGCGCCGGTCTTGCCATCCTCGGAGACGAACGCGGCGACAGCGCCCTCGTTGGTCTCACGGCCAGCCTTCTTGGCAGCCTTTGCAAGGCCGTTCTTACGCAGAACGTCGACAGCGGCGTCCATGTCGCCGTCAGCCTCGACGAGAGCCTTCTTGCACTCCATCATCGGGGAGTCGGTCATCTCGCGAAGCTGCTTGACCATAGCGGCGGTAATCTGGGCCATTGTGGTTCCTTTCAAAGAGATGAAAAAGAATTAACTAAGACTGATTTACTCGGCCTTGGGCTCAGCGGCCATCTCGGCCTCGGAGACCTGCTCCTTGCCGGAGCCAGCGAGGCAGGCGTCAGCCATGAGCTCGCACATAAGGGTGACAGCAGAGATAGCGTCATCGTTGCAGGGGATGCCGTACTCGACCTCGTCGGGATCGGAGTTGGTGTCGATCAGGGCGACGACGGGGATGTTCAGGCGCTGAGCCTCCTTGATGGCGTTCTCCTCGCGCTTGGTGTCGATGACGAAGAGAGCCTGGGGCAGACCCTTCATGTCGCGGGCACCACCGAGGTTGGTCTGGAGCTTAGTGAGCTCCTTGCCGAGAACAGCCTGCTCCTTCTTGGGGAGCACTGCCATGCGGCCGTCCTCGACCATGGCCTCGAGCTCCTCCATGCGGTTGATGCGGGAGCGGATGGTGACGAAGTTGGTCAGCATACCGCCGAGCCAACGCTGGTTGATGTAAGGCATGTTGGCGCGCTCAGCAGCGTTCTTGACGGCCTCCTGAGCCTGCTTCTTGGTGCCGACGAACAGCACGTTGCCGCCCTTAGCGACGTTCTTGACGAAGGTGTAGGCCTGGTCGGCATCAAGGATGGTCTGCTTGAGGTCGAGGATGTAGATGCCGTTGCGCTCACCAAAGATGAACGGCTTCATCTTGGGGTTCCAGCGACGGGTCTGGTGACCGAAGTGGCAGCCGGCCTCGAGCAGGGTGCGGATATTAATCTTGGTAGCCATGTTAAACCTCCTGTGGTTTGCCTCCGCGCGGGGTCATCCTCCAAAACCAACCCGGACATGTGCTACCAAAGCCCGGGCACCACGGTATGAAGTAGCCGCGCGTGCGTGATAAAAACATGTTGCCGTGAAGCAACCCGATGAATGATAGCAGGAATGCTTCTTCCTGCCAACCCGCAATCAAAACCACACACCTTGGCGGTTTTACACGGAACGCCCTTTCTACTCGCCACGGGGATGAGCCTGGGCCACGGCGTTCTTGAGCCGATCGGGCGTGAGATGCGTGTAGATTTGCGTCGTGGACAGGCTCGCATGGCCTAGCAGCTCTTGAACCGAGCGCAGGTCCGCACCGCCCTCGAGCAAGTCGGTCGCAAAGGTATGGCGCATCGCATGCGGGGCGATGTCGGCCGGAATGCCGGCGAGCGTCGCCAGCATATGGAACCGCCGCCTGAGCATGGCGGCACTCATGCGATTGCCGCGCGCCGATATAAGCAGCGGATGCGGCCCGGTAGCGGGGTCACGGCGCTTTGCCCGAGCGAGCAACTCCGGCCTCCCCTCCTCAATATAGAGACGCGTCGCCTCGAGCGCACGACGATACAGAGGGACGATACGCTCCTTGCTCCCCTTGCCCCAAAGTCGCAGCGTTCGCTCGGACCAACCAATAGACTCCACGTTGAGCGCCGCGAGCTCCGAGATTCGCGCGCCGGAGGCATAGAGCAACTCAAGCATCGCCGCATCGCGCAGTCCCGCGGGCGTCGAGGTATCAGGCGTCTTGAGCAGCGCCTCAACCTGCTGGGTCGTAAGGACGCCCGGCAGGTCACGCGGCAGCTTGGGCGATGCGATCGCCGAGACCGCATCGCCCTCGACAATCCCCTCGGCAGCCATCCAGCGATAGAGTGAGCGAATGGCAGACAGGTGTGCCGCAAGGGTCCGAGCCGCCGCCTGGCCACGCGACAGCTCGGCCAAATAGGAACGAACGGTCCGTACGTCGGCGGCGCGAGCGTCGATGCCCTCGCGCTCGCACCAGGCAGCGAAGCGCTCCAGCCTCGAGCCATAGGCCGTCACCGTGTTGGGAGAAAGTCCCTCGACGCGTGCGATATAGGCGATAAACGAGTCGACGGTGTCGTACAGGTCAAAGGCTATGACCGGTCGCCTCCAAACAAGTCGGAACGCGTGGCCAAGTAGGCATCGAGGGCCTCGAGCGCACGGTCCGCATAGGCCTGGTAGCGGTCGCGCTTGCTGCGGCGCTTACCATCTTCGAGTGGCGGCACCAGGCCAAAGTTGACATGCATAGGCTGATAGCCCACGGTGGCAGGATCGGTCGCATAACCCACGAGCGCACCCAGGGCGCCCACACGCGGCAACTCGACGCCCGAGGCACCGATAGCCTCGGCATAGGTGTTGAGCGCCGCGAGCAGACCTGTCGCCACGGCTTCCATGTACCCCTCGGTGCCGGTGATCTGACCGGCCAGGCGCACGCCGGTACCGGGCACGGCAAAGGTGCCATCGAGCACGTGCGGGGCGTCGACAAAGGTATTGCGGTGCATGACACCGTAGCGGAAGAACTCAGCGTTCTCCAGGCCCGGCACCATATGGAAGACGCGCTTCTGCTCGCCAAAGGTCAGGTTGGTCTGGAAGCCCACCAGGTTATAGGCGGTCTTCTCCTTGTTCTCGGCACGCAGCTGAATCGCCGCCCAGGGGCGACGTCCGGTACGCGGGTCGGTGAGGCCGACGGGCTTCATGGCACCAAAGCGGATGGCATCCTTGCCCGTGCGCGCGACCTCCTCGGCGGGCTGGCAGGCCTGGAACAGATCGCCGCCCTCAAAGTCTTTGAGCACCACGCGGTCGGCCGTGGTAAGCGCCTCGATAAAGGCCTCGTACTCCTCCTTGTTGAGCGGAGCGTTGAGATAGTCGCCGCTCCCCTGCTCCTCGTAGCGCGACTGCGAGAACAGCACGTCCATATCGAGCGTGGAGGCATCGACGATCGGCGCCGCGGCATCGAAAAACGCAAGGGCGTCGCCGCCGACGAGCTTCATGACCTCTTCGCTCAGCGCCGGTGAACACAGCGGGCCCGCGGCAATGACCACGTGGCCCTCAGGAATCTGCGTGACCTCGCCGTGCACGACCTCGATATTGGGACGAGCGGCAACCTCGGCCTCGACAAGCTCGGAAAACTTGGCGCGGTCGACCGCCAAGGCGCCACCGGCGGGAACAGCCGCGCGATGGGCGCAATCGAGCAGGACTGAACCCATGCGCTCAAGCTCGGCCTTCAGCAAACCAGCCGCGGAATCCGGACGGGTCGACTTAAACGAATTGGAGCAGACGAGCTCTGCCAGGTGATCGGTATGGTGAGCCGGGGAGCTCACCTGGGGGCGCATCTCGCACAGCTTTACGGCAAACCCGCGATCTGCCAGCTGGATCGCGCATTCCGAACCCGCCAGACCGCCACCGATAACTGTCACCTGATCGAACTGCATCTGCAAACACCTTTCTAATTGACACGTTTTCCATTGTGACCGAAGGGCGTCTGGGCGTGAAGGGCAAACTTGGAGGGCGCATACCTTCCATCCATCATGCGCTCGATGAGGCCCTCGAGCTCGAGCGACCCTAGGAGCTTGAGCACGCCGACGGCATCGAGCGAGACGAGCGCCGCGATGTCGTCGACCTTGAGCGGCGAGGCGATGAGCGCATGCATCACGGTCTGCTGCATGGGGTCCAGATCGGCGATACCGGGCGCATCGGGACGCGAATAGCGCAAGGTGCCGTAGATTCGCGAGATGGCCATCTCGATAGATTCCTCGTCGATGATGCAGCAGGCACCGTTCGCAATGAGGTAATTCGTGCCACGCGACTCGGGCGATAGGATCGACCCCGGCACGGCAAGAAGTTCGCGCCCCAAATCCATAGCAGCCTCGGCTGTAGAAAACGTCCCGGAAGGCATACCCGCCTCGGATACAAAGAGGGCTTGCGACAGAGCCGCGATCACGCGATTGCGGCGCGGAAAGGCAAACTTGCGCGGACCCATGCCCCACGGAGAGATCGACACGACCGCGCCACCCGTATCGATCGTGCGCGTAATAAGCCCCGCGCTCGAACGCGGGTATACCACGTCGGCGCCCGTCCCCAGCACCACAACGTGTTTGCCGCCGGCGTTGATCGCAGCCCAACCCGAGGCCTGGTCACAACCGACCGCGCCGCCCGAAACTACCGTCACTCCCGCCTCGACCGCCACCTTTGCCGCAAGCTCTGCCACGGCAAGACCATACGGCGAGGCCTTGCGCGCGCCGATGATGGAGAGCGCGGGTGTCGAAAGCACCTCGGGATTGCCGCGCACATAGAGCGTCTGGGGTACATCAGAAAGCTCCAAAACGGTCTCGGGATACAACGCATCACCTGGATGCAGCTCGAAGGCCCCCTCGGCCATCATTGGTCCCTCCTTCCCTGGTACATCGCCGCCTCGAGCACGTGGTCCTGCGTCACTTGCTCGCTCTCGGCGACATCGGCGATCGTGCGCGCAATGCGAACCAGGCGCACGATGCCACGCCCTGTGAGATGTGTGCGTTTGGACAGGCCGAGTACGCATTTCTCGGCAGCATCATCGAGCTCAAAGGTCGAAACGACGCCGTCAATGGACCGCGCCTCGTCATCCTCGGCCTCGGCATCCGCATCGTCCATACGGGATTCGCGCCAAGCGCGAAAAGCGCGACCGCGCACAACGTAGTCACGTAACTCAGCCGACGACATACCCTCCGCACCCTCGATAATCACTTGGGGGTCGGGACGGGTCACATCGATCATCATGTCGATACGGTCGGCCAAAGGACCGCGCAGTTTAGACCGATAGCGCTCGACCATCGATGCAGAGCAGCGGCATGGCACCCCACGGTCGCCCAAAAAGCCGCAGGGGCAGGGATTGCTCGCAGCGAGCAGCTGAAAGCGCGACGGGAAGGTAAAGGCCCCGTCGACGCGTACGATCCTCACATAGCCGCGTTCGATGGGCTGACGCAGCGTCTGCAGCACACCCGTGGGAAACTCGGCAAGCTCGTCCAAAAAGAGCACGCCGCCATGAGCCCGGCTGATCTCTCCCGGGTGCACCGGGCGCCCGCCGCCGATAAGGCCTGCGGTCGAAATACTGTGGTGGGGACTGCGGAAGGGCCGGTGCCCCGCCAACAAGCCATCAATGTTCTCACCCAAAACCGAATGGATGCACAGCGCCTCCTGTTGATCCTCAACGGAAAGCTCAGGCAGGATGCCGGTCATACGGCGCGCAAGCATCGTCTTGCCCGATCCCGGGGACCCGATCATGAGCAAGCCGAGTTCTCCTGCCGCCGCAAGCGCCATGCCGCGTTTGGCGACTTCCTGCCCCAGCACGTCGGCATAGTCGAGCTCAGGCTCAAAGGTCGCCTCGACGCCCTCGGAATCCAGATAGTGCCGAGCGGCATCGCCCATACCATGGGCAAGCTGAGACAAATGATCGATAAAGCCGCAATCCACGCCCGCGAGTGGCACATGCCGGTCTGATCTGCCGGCGATAAAAGACAGCCCCATGTCGCGAGCCAGCAGCTGAAACGCCACCTCGCCCTTGACAGGAAGCACCGTACCGTCCAGGCCAAGCTCACCAGCAATAAGACAACGATCGAGGTTGTCGCGGGGAATCTGCCCATCGGCCGCCAGAACCGCGATGGCGATGGGCAGATCAAAGCCGCTACCGGTCTTACGAATATCGCCGGGCGCCAGATTGACGGTAATGCCCGACCGAGGAATCTCGAAGCCTGCCGAACGCATGGCGCACCGGATACGCCCGCGAGATTCCATCACCTCCATGCTCGGGATACCGAGCATCTGGATGCCCGGAACGCCACCGGCAAGCGAGACCTCGACCGTGACGTGAATCGCCTCGACGCCGCGGATGCAGGCCGCGTGAACGGCAAACGTCTCGAACGCCATCACGACACCTGCCAATCGAACGCGTTGTACTGATGCTCGATCTCGGCGATATGCCCGCCACGAATGGTGACACCCACGGCATCGAAGCGAATCGCCTTGAGCGGATAATGCTCCATGAGATAGCAACTTGCGATGCGGCGGTAACGGCGTTGCTTTTGGGCGTCCACGGCCTCCTCGGGAAAGACCCGCGTGTCGCAATCCAGTGCAACGCGTCTGGTCTTGACCTCGGCCATCACCACGACATCGTCGAGCTCATCGAGCAGCACCAGATCGGCCTCGCCCTCAGTGCAACGATAACCCTGCTCCAGCAAGGTGTAGCCGCGCTCGTTAAAATAGTCGATGGTGATCAGCTCGCCCAGCATGCCCAGCTCGCGGGGACTGAGTCCCTTGATAAACTCGGGCGTCATCGCCCCGCAGTCGAGCTCGCCGTTTTCCCAACGCTCCTTGAGCTGCTGCGTCTTGCTCTTTTTGCTTGCGGCACTCATGGGGTCTCCTTTCCCGCACACTGAATTGCCCCGATGATGAGGGCACCTTTCATGCGGGTAAGTACCGGAAGCAAACCAAAAGCTAACCAAATGCCGTCAAAAAACGGGCCGTATGCAGCAATGGTGTTGCATACGGCCCGCTACCAGCAGGTTTATAAAACCCCAGAGGTCCCTGTCTCCACAATTGACCTAGAAAAGGCGCTCAGTCTGCAGAAAGTTTCCGCAAAAGCTCACGCGGTGCAGTGGACAAAGTCCATGTTTGCGAATGGCCTCGATATGCTCGGGGCTTGCATAGCCCTTCGACTCGGCCAGATGGTACTCGGGATACTCGGCGTCGTACTCGACCATCATCTCGTCACGCGTGACCTTGGCCATGATGGATGCCGCGGCGATACAGGCGATCTTGGCATCGCCCTTGACCACGTCGCGCTCGTTAGGAACGGCGCCCAAGGGGTTGCCATCCATGAGGACGCAGTCGGGTTCAAGTCCCGTATCGGCCACGGCGCCCGCAACGGCGGCACGGATAGCACGGGCCATGCCCATCTCATCGATATCCTTCGGCGCGATATGGCAAAAACCGATCGCCGTCGCCACCTCGGCAATCTTCACTGAGAGCAACTCGCGGCGCGCGGGCGTGAGCTTTTTGGAATCGTTGATACCCCAGACGCGCGGCTCCATAGGAAGACAGACGGCACACACGGTCAAGGGACCCGCTACCGAGCCACGGCCCACCTCGTCGACGCCCACGACCACACCATCACCGCCGAGCTCATGCATAAGCTGATACATGCCGTTGACGCGCTCGCGCTCGGCAAGCTCTTTGGCATGGCGTTTGAGGGCACGCTCGCAAGCCTTGATCACCTGCTGGCGCGGATCCTCGCGATAATGCTCCACGAGGGCAGGAATCTCCTCAAACGTAGCGCTCGCCAACTCACCGGCAACCTGCGATGCCGAAACCGAGCTCGTCATGTTGGCCATACCAGGCCCTCCTTGCATGCAAATCAGATAAAAAGAAGGGCCACCCGAAGGTGACCCTTGTGTCCAAACGAGTGGACAGACGCTGCGATCTTCTTAGCGCTTCTCGGGGATGCGAGCAGCCTTGCCCACCTTGTCGCGGAGGTAGTACAGCTTGGCGCGACGGACGCGACCATGACGAACGACCTCGAGCTTGGCGATCTTGGGGCTGTGAAGCGGGAAGGTACGCTCAACACCGACACCGAAGGACATCTTGCGGACGGTGAAGGTCTCGCGGGCACCGGCGCCGGCCATGCGGATGACGTCGCCCTGGAAGACCTGGATGCGCTCGCGGTCGCCTTCCTTAATGCGGTAGTGAACCTTGACGTTGTCGGCGACGCGAACCTGAGGAATGTCCTCGCGGATCTGCTGACGCTCGATTGCGCGGATGTAATCCATGTGCAATTCCTTACTCTTCTAGAGGTGCCGTACCACCTTGGCCGGCACGTAGTTGAACAAACGTATTCGAGTATACACGCGCGGGTTTCTGCTGCAAGAACAATTTTTTGCGCAGACAAAAAGACAAAACCCGCACATGATAACCGCCCGCCTCACGAATGAGACGGGCGGTATGAAGGGGGGCTACGCTAGGCGTCTAAACGCTAAACGCTAGGCGGAACGCTTGGCCTCGAGCTTGGCCTGGGCGGCAGCCAGACGTGCGAGGGGCACACGATAGGGCGAGCAGGACACGTAGTCCACGTCGGCCACGTTAAACAGGCCCTTGATGGACTTGGGGTCGCCGCCGTGTTCGCCGCACACGCCAAAGTGCATGTCGGGATTGGTGGCGCGGCCCTTCTCCACGGCCATGCGCACGAGCTCCAGCACCGCCGTGTCGATGGTCTCGAAGGGGTTGTCCTTCAGGATCTTCTTGTGCAGGTACAGCGGAATGAACTTGGCCTCGGCATCGTCGCGGGAGAAGCCGAAGGTCGTCTGGGTGAGGTCGTTGGTGCCAAAGCAGAAGAAGTCGGCATGATGGGCGATCTCGTCGGCGACCATGCAGGCGCGCGGCAGCTCGAGCATCGTGCCCACGGGAATGTTGAGCTCGACACCTTCCTCGGAGGAAACCTCGGCGATGACACGCTCAATGACCTCGCGGGTCTGGACATGCTCTGCCGTGATGGAAACGAGCGGAACCATGATCTCGGGGCGTGGGTCGACACCATCCTTGAGAAGGCGGGCAGCAGCCGTGGCCACAGCGCGGACCTGCATGAGCGGCAGATCGCCAAAGACGACGGACAGGCGCACGCCGCGCAGGCCGAGCATCGGGTTGGACTCGACCATGCCGTCAATGCGACGCAGGCGGGCGCGCAAGACGGCAAGCTCTTCCTCGCTGGCGCCAGCGGCTTCCTTCTTGGTGATGGCGACCTCGAGCTCTCGAGGATTATCCAAGAACTCATGAAGTGGCGGATCGAGCAGGCGGACGACCACATCGCGACCGGACATGGTCTTGAACATCGCCAGGAAGTCCTCGGTCTGAACCTTGAGCAGGTCGGCCAGGGCCTGCTGCTTCACGGCCTCATCGTCAGACAGGATAAAGCTCTGGATGATGTTCTTGCGATCGCCCAGGAACATGTGCTCGGTGCGGCACAGACCGATGGCCTCGGCGCCAAACTCGAGCGCGAGCGCAGCATCCTCGGGGTTGTCGGCGTTGACGCGCACATGGTTGGCGTGGCCACAGGTCTCGTCCAAGCGGATCTCGTCGGCCCAGGACAGGATGGTGTCCAGGTCGCCGGTGAGCTCGGCCGAAACCAGGTCAACGGCGCCGTCGACGACGATACCCTGGGTGCCGTCGATGGAGATGACATCGCCCTCGCGCAGCACGCGGCCACTGCCCTCGATACGCACGACCTTCTCAGCTGCGTCGATGTGGAAGCGCTCGACACCGCAGACGCAGGGCGTACCCATGCCGCGGGCGATAACGGCGGCATGGCTCGTCTTGCCACCGTGGCTCGTCAGGATGCCCTCGGCGGCAACCATGCCCTTCAGGTCGTCAGGGTTGGTCTCCCAACGGACCAGGATGACCTTGTGGCCCTCGGCGGAACGCGCGACGGCGTCGTCGCTCGAGAACACGACCTCGCCCACGGCGGAACCGGGGCTGGCGTTAAGACCGGTCGCGAGCGCCTCGTACTTCTTGGAGGAGTCGAACTGCGGGTGCAGGAGCTGATCGAGCTGCGCAGGATCGATGCGGCCCACGGCCTCCTCGCGGGTGATGAGGCCCTCCTCGACCATCTCGATGGCGATGCGCAGGGCGGCGGTGGCGGTTCGCTTGCCCACGCGGGTCTGGAGCATCCAGAGCTTGCCCTGCTCGATGGTGAACTCGATGTCGCACATGTCGCGATAGTGATCCTCGAGCGTCAGGAACACGCGCTCGAGCTCCTCGCCTGCGGACTCAAGCCCCGGAGTGGTCTTGAGATCGGCGATGGGCTCGGTGTTGCGAATGCCGGCGACGACGTCCTCGCCCTGGGCGTTGACCAGAAAGTCGCCGTAGAACTCCTTGGTGCCGTCGGCCGGGTTGCGGGTGAAGGCGACGCCGGTCGCAGAGGTCTCGCCCTTGTTGCCAAAAGCCATGGCCTGGACGTTGACGGCGGTGCCGAGCTCGTCGGAGATGCCGTGCTGCTTGCGGTAAATGCAGGCGCGCTCGTTCATCCAGCTGCCAAAGACGGCCTGGATGGCAAGGCGAAGCTGGAGCTCCGGATCGTGCGGAAAGACGGGCTTACCATCGGCGACCTCGAGCTCGGGGTACAGGGCGGCCTCGACGTTGGCGGAGAAGATGCCCTTGAAGGTCTCGACGAGCTCCTGCAGGTCCTCGGCCGAAAGCTCGGAATCGACGCGGACGCCGGCAACCAGGCGGGCCTGGGTCAGGGCGTTCTCGAACAGGTCGGCGTCGACGCCCATGACGACGTTGGAGAACATCTGGATAAAGCGGCGATAGCTGTCCCAAGCAAAGCGCGGGTTCTGCGTCTGGGCGATGAGGCCCAGGACGGAATCGTCGTTGAGGCCCAGATTGAGGACCGTGTCCATCATGCCGGGCATGGAGAACGGAGCGCCAGAGCGCACCGAGACGAGCAGCGGATCGTTGGCATCTCCGAGCTTCTTGCCGCAGCGGGCTTCGAGGTCGGCCTCGGCGGCAACGATCTCGTCAAGCGCGCCGGCAGGCCAAACATTGCCGGCACCGGAGTACTCAACGCAGGTCTGGCAGGTAATGGTAAAGCCACCGGGGACCGGCAGGCCGATACGGCTCATCTCGGCAAGGTTAGCGCCCTTGCCGCCAAGCACAAAGTTCATAGACTTGTCGCCCTCGGTGACACAAGTGCCCTGGGCGTCGGTTCCAAAACGGTAAACCCTCTTGCAATCGCTCACGATACTTCCCCTTCTATGTGTTCGCACACACGACCGTGGTAACGAATCGACCCGCCGGATGCGGACCGTGAGGGAACTATACGGCGGGTTTTGGGCGGGCTTGAGCAGAGGCTGCGCGGTTTGGTAAACGTGCTAAAACTGGCGGTAAACGGTAGGTAAAGGTGGTTACCTTATGAAGATACCAGTACAACGTAGTCGCAGGTCAAAAGCGGTATAAACTGCTAAAACGCTTTAGCAAAAAGCTGTAATTATTGGAATGGAATCTCTTAAACTACGCAATAGCCAAGAAAGACAAAATCTATCAGAAGTATTTGTCCCAGGGATTTTGGTCAGAGTAGCTAATTTGGGACGGGGCTATTTTAGCCACCCCGGCAGATAGCGCGAATGCTTTGGCGGAGTAACGGCCGGGGTAGCTAAAAAAGCCCCATTACAGTTTGAGTCGTCCGAAAGGGCGGCTCCTTACTAGTTCTGGTAATACGATTGAGCCGTACCGATGGTCGCTGGCCGACCGCGACCGCGACGCGGCCTCCACCCGAGACCCCCATCTCGACACATAGCCCGTCATCCGACGAAAGCGCGCAGGTCGTCCTGTATAGGCGCATGGTGTCCCCCTCCGCCGCAAGAGGGAAACGAAAAAGCCCCTCTTTGCCACTACGGACAAAAGGGGCCTCCCAGGGGAAACGTGTTACAAAGCCTTCTTTGCAGGACGATGAAGATCAGAAACCCAACGTCGTACGCGTAGGGACTTACCCAACACCCACGCCATTTCGATCTTCTGGGCCTTCAACGCCACGTCCCGATAAGCATCCGGGCATCGGAATGACCTCGTCGCAAGCCGCAAGCATCTCTTCGTCATGAGTGACAACAATTACAATATGGTCTCTCTTAACCTCATGAAGCAATTTAATTAGCGCGCTCCGGCTCTTCGCATCAAGCGCTGAAGTTGACTCAAGAAACAACATGACGTCCGGCGATTTCAACATCTGCCGCACAATTGCGATGTTCTGCTTCTCCCCGCCGGACACCCCTCCTTTCTTGCTGCCAAACATCGCTGCCGCCCCGTTCTCCGCAGCGGCAATCATTTTGTCTACCCCAATATGGCAAGCATCCGATTCAGTTTGTCGGCCTCGAAATCATCAGAAAGCAGCGTAAGATTATCGAGGATCGTCCCCCCAACAATAGGGGGCTCTTGCTCCGTAATGCCAACTCGGCACCGCCGCAATGCGTATCGGTCGATGCGACGCTGTGATACCCCGTTGTAGAGGACGGCCCCTTCCGTGTTATCTGGATATAGACCCAATATCACTGACAGCAGCGAGCTCTTCCCCGAGCCATTTCTTCTTGCTTACTGTTTTTCTTATATTGTAACGATTTTCGATAAGAGGAAAGATTACTCCATGACGCGCAAGCCCGAACTCTAAGCGTTTCCCATCAGCATTGCCCATTTTTCGGATCGAAATCCAAATCCAGCTTCCTATCGCATGCTGAAATCAAATCCTGATCATGGCTTACAACAAGAATTAGCTGATCGAAGGGATTTCGATGAATATACTCCGTGAACTCCCGACGGCTTTCTTCATCTAAATCGTTCGTTGGTTCATCGAACACAAGCACTTCCGGCTGCCTGCGAAGTGCTGCGAATATCCTTAGCTTTCGATACTCTCCACCAGAAAGGTCTCTACAATTCTTGCCTTTTAACGATTCGACGGTTCGATAGAAACTCGGCACAAGCTCTCGGAGGTTTTCGCTCGATCCCCGAATCGACGTCCTCTCAAGGTAATTCTCCACCGTTTCGTTCGGAATAAAGAGCTTTTGCGGGCACACCGCAAACAGGTCCCGTCGGATCGTCTCCATATCGAGCTCTTCATATGGCACCGACCCCAAAGCCCGATGTCCCCCAGCAGAATATAGTCCAAGGAGCACCTTCAGAAACGTGCTTTTTCCGCATCCGTTCGGCCCGGTAATGGCATAGGTTTTTCCTTCCTCCACCTCCACGGAGAGGTCGCGGTATAAGTAGGGCTTTCCCGCGTATCGGTACGCGATGTTGGACAACGATATGCTCTCCACGTGCCCAACCGTGAGGGTGCCGCGGTCCTCGGCGTCCTCCGTCAGAGCCCCCAATCGGTCGAACGAGGCCCTTGCGTCCTGATACGATTTGAAATAATTCAAAAAATACTTGAAGCATCCGAACGCCATCGAGTAATACGAGTTCACCATTGTGAACTCGCCTAAGCTCATTCTTCCGCTCAATATTTCCATCCCGGAGATCACGAGCAGTGCCCCCCGAAACACAGACGAGATCAGGCCGTCGCTTGATGTGGCCAGATTCGAGACCCTACTTGCTTTCATGTAAATCGGGTAGTACCCCTCGAATACCCCTTTGAGCGTCCGAGCGCTCTGGTTATATGCGCCATCGCACTTAATGTCAAACAACTGCGACAGCTCGCCGCTCACGGACGCGAAAAGCTTACTCAAACCCTCCTTGTTCGCAAGCGAACTGTTGTACAACGGCTTTTTCAACGCCCTGAATAAAATGAAGTACGCAACAAGCGAACATGCACTTAACACCAGGAACACCGGATTAATCGAAAACAGGATGATGCATATCAACACAACCAGAACGATGTTAAGCCCGATCGTCAGGAAGTTGTTCACGACAAACGATGACACCGCATTCGAATCCGCATACACCCTCTGCGTTGTATAGGATGGATCCGCCTGCTCCCCCTTTTCCAGGGGCCCCCGTTCAAACGACTCACACGTGGTCCCCATCAGTCTCGTCGTCATCTCCAAGATGACGCGCGATACGTTCACACCCATCGCATACGACATGAAGGAGGCCGATATCCCTATGCCCGCAACAAAGGCCGCAAACCACACGACGCGAGATGGATCCCTATTCGTCACGAGAAAGTCTACAAACCCACCGTTTAAGGCGGGCATGACGCACGAGAGAGCAAAATTCACCAGCATGAGAATCACGAAAAGCCGTGACCCTTTACACCGAAACAACTCGTGAACCGTCTTCTTAAACATGCCAGCTCCCATCAAGCGGCCTTTTATCCAAAACTGAATTTGCTCGCCGCTTAATCGCTCCCATATATCCCTTGTTGTTAATCCTTGCTCAAGACATTATCTCGGGTTGCGGTGCCCAGGATTCCATTTCACCTTTATATACATACGAATAAGCCCCCTATTTGCATAGGCAAGCGCGGCGATTATAACAGCAGCCACCATCAGACCGAGAATAGCCCTTTTGTCCGGAAAAAGGGACGAGAGAAAAAGGCATATTGCGGAGAAAACTATAGACGCCCCCACCACTCGGTTTGCGCCTAGAGACTCGGCCGTCCGCTTTGCCTCCTCTAAACGCTCTCCCGATAGCAATGACATTCCGGCAAGCAATCCCGTGAGCTTGCCTCGATATATCATTATTCCGAACAACAGCAGCAGGCATGACCCCACCATTGAAACCACAACGTCCGACATCGCCATCACTCCAGTCCACTCCTTCAATACCAGCCCTATCGACAAACATCAAAACTTTTTTTAACCTAATATTGTATATCGATATAAATATATTCTTTTATATATCGTTTCGATTTGTGATATTTTATCGAACGAGTTGCTATTCGAGGAAGATAGGCCACAACCAAAGGAGATCAATGGAATCCGTGAATGTTTGGAGCGCGCAAATCTCATCATTGCCTGGAGTCATCCCTATCCCCCTCGACCCAAGCTACCTTCGCAGTGAACCAAATAACCGCCTGAGCGTCCTAAGCTCAGATGGGAAACAAATCTATACGATCCTCAACAGGGTCGCTAAAGAGATTCTTGACTTATGCGACGGCACCTGCGATTTGCCCAAAATTCTCCGTCTGTTCCAAGAAAAATACCCAGATCAACCGCGCGAGACGCTAGCGCATGACCTGGCCCAAACCCTGCATAGCCTGACCGTAAACTGTCTTATCGTTTGGAAGAAAGAAGGGAGATATATGAACGACCCTTTCGGCTCCGATTACCTAACATCGGTGAATCCCGACGAGCTGCTTATTCTCGCGGACGCGAGCAGGTTTGCTGAAATCGAAGAGGCGGCTGCAAAATCCCTCTCTGCAAAACAGTCCAAAAATGGCAATAGGATCTATTTCTCTGAGTTCGACGTTGAGCCCGAATTGGAGAACTTTCTGGTTCTTCGCCAAAGGCTCTTTTCCTTTACCCATGATTATTTTCTACTCACGAGCCAGTCCGGAGAAATTAATGGATTGATAATATGCGAGCCGGCCACTAATCCCGCCGGCCGCAGCGTCATCATCAAATTTATCTCATGCAGCTCCACGCTGCTTGCCGGTGTGCTCGACCGCCTTGCGGAATACTACGGATCTTCCGCTCCCAAAGCCTACCGCGCGCTCAGAATTGACGCGCCTGATTCCACCCCAATCGCCGAACAACTTGACCATTCCGACCAGCGCCTTGGCTTTTCCTTAGTCGGCACCCTGCCCAATGAGCTCGACTCGGGCGACGTCAAGCTGTTTGTTCGCCCGCTCGATAAGAAGCAATAATGAGCATGCCGGCAATAATCGGAGCGCCCCACAGCGTTGCGCTCGACATTACAAACAAATGCAACCTTCGTTGTCTACACTGCTTCAACAACAGTGGAGAAAACGATGTCGTCGCGAACGAATTATCCGACAACGAAGTCCTCGAACTCGTCGACTCGATTTGTCAAATGCACCCCTTTAGCTTCTGCTTCTGCGGAGGCGAGACCCTCCTGCGAAAGGATCTTGTCATCGAGTCCTTGCGGCGGCTCAGCGCATCTGGCGTCAAATGCAACCTCGTGTCAAACGGTCTGCTCGCAAACTCAAATACTTTGCATGAGCTCGAACGCGCCGGTTTAAACGGCATACAGTTTAGCCTCGATGGCCTACGCGATTCTCACGAACATATGCGAGGACTCTCGGGATTATACGACCGGGTGCTCGACGCCATCGATATCACGCTGAACGAAACCTCACTGCACCTTTCAATTGCCTTTTGTCCGACATCGTTCAATGTCGACGATTTCAAACCAGTTTGCACGATGCTTCGAGACAAGCTGAAATCGTCGGGTAGAACTGACCGAATTGACCTTAGAGTTCAGCCGCTCATGCTCCTCGGTAGAGCCCGAAGAAACCGCACGATTCGCCCTTCGAATAATCAATACCGTCGGCTAGTCAACACGATCAATGACCTTCGATACGATCCGGACTATCGAGGCTATTTCATGCTTGAGTGGGGCGACCCCATCGACCACTTGGTCAGATTCCCTCAACTGCAAATGCAATTTGACCAAGTGGCCATCCACGCCAATGGCGATATCGTCGCATCCCCCTATATACCTCTCATCATCGGAAACGTTCGCAAACACAGCCTTCAGGAATACTACGATGCCGGAATGGCAACCGTTTGGGATAAGCCCGTTGTTACCGCGTTGGCCAATCGTATGCACTCGATTGACGAGATGGAAGAGATCTCATCGTTGATTGCAGACATCAATATGGACGGCGACCTCTATATCGACCTGATCGACGATGATCTAGGCGACCTGAGCGTCCTGTCACAATTCTAAGGAGATGTTCCCATGTATGAGACCCCAGAAGTAGAGAAGATGGATTCCAAAACCGGCCCCGTTCCCGTTGTGGTCAACTTTGCAGCCGTCGTGGATAACGTAGTCGCAGCCGTCTATGATGCCGTCGTTGCGGCCTACGCATTCTGGTACTCGGCAGACAACGACGGCACCGGGACGAGTGCAGCACAGAACTAGTCGCCGGCTCATCGAGCAATCGCCTCGCCTATCACTGCATGCGATTGACTGCGCAGCCCCAGCCAACGCCCAAAGCGCCTTGAAGAGCTGCTTGTAACATTCGTTCATTCAACAGCGAGATCTCTTCACCATTCTCGGCCGGCCCGACAGATCGACACATCAGTCGGGCCGGCCAGACTTATACAACGCGGCGACTCCGCTCACGCCACCCCCCGAAACTCACGCTGTCATCACACGGGCAATCAACAGTGAATCCTGTTATGCGACATGGGCAAACGGCCACGTGCGCGATTAAAACGAATTCACTTAACAGACTTCAAGAATGCTTTAGCACCGCAGGATGGCCATACGCGGAGCGCGGCACGCATAAGCCAAAAGCGGCATTAAAAGCCATCCCCTTCCCTGCTGAATGCGCGTCCTAGCCCATCAACCGGTCGGACCATCGCGAAGATGATCCGTGCTTCCATACTGCAATGCGATATCAAGCATCACGAATAGTCCCCGCCCAACGGGGTTCTCCCCTCCGCAGGCGTTTCGGAACCCGCCCCCATCCCAAATTCCCACGCAGCGGCCGCGTTCACCGCCGCCGCGGGGGCCCTAGCTCCCCCGCGGCGCGGGCACGGGCGGCGAGGTCGGATGTGAAAGCCGGACCGCAGAGGTATCGAGCGCACGCGGCCAGGGCCTCGAGGGCGCCTGGCGGGTAGGGAGATCCGAGCATGAGGCAGGACAACGCGCAGGCCCGCAAAAGGTTCACGAGCTCCCCCGCGACGCGGCAGACCCTCGGCTGCCCCTCGTAAAGGATGCAGAAGACACGGTCGAGGTCCGACGGTTCGACCAGGCTGTACCGGCAGTCCGCGTACAGTGCGCAGCCCCTCCCGCGCGGGTCGCCGTCCGAGTCCTCATCCGGCTCATGATGGCGCACCTCGACCCAAAGGCCCTCCAACACATCGTCGAACCCGAAATCGAGCTCCGCCTGGACGCTCTCGCCGAACGCATCGCCCAGGGCGAGCTCCGGCACCTTCGTCACACGGCCGTCCAGCCACTCAATCTCTGTCATCGCGCGCATGGTCCAAGCCCCTTCCGACACGGGATTGTCAGCTCAACCCGACCCTTACCCATACGGACGAACATAACTCGCCAGGGGAAGCCCCTGAAGGCCGTGCGCCACAACATGAGGCCGAATCCGCCCCCGGCTGGACAGGCCAACAACGAAGGAGCACACGGAACCGGCGCGGCGTTACAACCGTCCCGGCAAGCGTGTCACTTGGCCAAGTCATGATGCCGACAAACCCGGAAATGCTCCAACGGAGCGCCGAACGAGGGTAACAATATAAAGCCGTGCAACACGCGTTGGACGACCAGAACAACCCAAACAAAGGCCTGCCGGTCCCACCTTCAAGCCCAATAGCAAAATGTGCATCAGCGGATTTGCAGCGATACAAGTCTCAACCATCACACCGCAGCGCGCCTAGTCCCACTCATCCTACTGCAAATGTCCCAGAACGAGAAAACGACCAGCTTAACATGCCACCCTTTATATCCGCACGCGCGTAATTCAACTCATAAGGACCGGCTATCCCTTACCTGTGACACAATCTCAAACGCACAGAACAGAATCATCAGTCCAATCATCGCATATGAGGCAGCCGGACCTTCAAGCACTATTCCACAAAGAACAATCTCCGCGCCGCCAATAAGAACTGTTATCAGGCGCTCTGCCTTTTTGCTCTCGCCGCTCGCATAAAAAGGCGGCAAAGCGCACAAGATCACATATAGACCGGGAAGGGAATACAGGATCGATAGTCCAAGCCCCCCATCAACCGCAGTGTTTTGCGTAAGAATCAACTGAACCCAAACGGCAATTATCACTGAGCAGGTTGTCGATAAAAGAAGACTAGAAATATAGCACGCAACAAAGTCCCGTCGCATTCGAACAGAGAAATCCGCGAACTCTCTTCGCCGCGTGGAAACAATAAGGTACACAGAAATTGCAATAGAACCAATCAGAGAAAACAGCGGAACAACCAGCAATTCAAGCTTATTACCCCATCGATCAACCACACCCCCACTCCAATGAGCGGGAATTGTATCAGGGAGGACTGACCAAGCCGCCCATAGAATCAGAAATGGAAGAATAGAGAGGATGAAAGATGATAACACTGCAGTAATTTTTTTTGAGGCTCTCATCGATTCCGCGTCTCCTTGCGCACCCACATTCCACTCCGCCTTAAATCAAGTATAAATAAAAACTTGAATGCAAGTTTGTTTTGATTAGTATGGAAACTATATCCATTTAGTTCTAATTTGTTCGTAGTATCAAATCGATACCGACACTAGCATGACGTAGTCTTTCAAGACAGCTATTCAACATTGGAGGTCACCGCTATGGACAATGTGAACCACCTAAACGAACTCTCAATACAGTCCCAGCTTAGCATCCTTGAAAAACTGGTCGCGGACGCGGAACAATCTACCGACGCAAGACGCGATTTCGAAGCTCAGCCTCGTGCCGTATTCCAGAAATATGGAATTACAGACCTCCAAATCAAAGCGGGAAATCGAAAAGTCTCTCTGTACGAACTGGTGGAGTCAACCGAAAAGGAGGCGCGTGTCCCCGTTGCACGCGCAGTATATCGTCGTATCCAACTTGCATATTATGACGAGGACAACGAAGCTGAGCCGCAAACGATACCTCTCGTAAACGTTGTACTTAATGCAAACGCAGTAACGAACGCAAACATCATTCTGAACGCAAACGGAATGGCAAACGCAAACGCGAATGCTCAAAACAACGCCAACCTTAAGTACGACGTCAACACAATGGGCTATGGATCAGCTATTTTTATGAACAAACCTGATGTTGTTGAACTATCGGAATCGTACAAACAAACTTCTGTTTTCAGGAAATTTGATCAAGAGGGCTTGAGTGCAGCGAGGCAAGCAGCCATGCTTAAAACAGCAATCAAGAATTCCAGCTCCAATACCATCAACCCCGAAGGGGCTTCCAATGGGGTCGCCCGCGGGTATTATCGCTCCGTCGAATTCGAAGTTACTTACTCCGAGAACGAAGGCACCTTGGTAATCACCGACGCCCGTTTGCTCGCGGCATGATTTCCGAAAGCTCGCAGCACGTGCTGTTCCGCAGACCTCGAATGCTGACATTTATAACAACATATAAATGTGGCGCTGTGTGTGATCATTGTCTGATGAGCTGCACTCCGAACAACAGTGACAGGCTTACTCTTCCCCAAATGCGGCAATTCATCGATAGCTTCGCCGAAGTATGCGTCGGAAGTGGTGTTGTTGTGTTTACGGGCGGAGAATGCACCCTTCTTGGCGATGACCTTCTCGAGGCCATCGCATATGCGAATTCTTTAGGACTCTTTACTCGAATTGTAACGAATGCGTGGTGGGAAAAAAGCGAAAGAGACGCAGAAACGTTCCTCAACGAATTGAAGTCATGTGGCCTTGACGAAATCAATATCAGCTGCGACGACTTTCATGCGGAATATATACCCCTCGAGAATGTGCGCAACCTTTGGAACTCAGCAAAAACAATGGGCTTTCAAACTCTCGGCATTGCGGTCTGCAGAGATAACAACAGTACAATCAGCCCGGCATACCTGTGCAAGTACCTTAATGAAGACATTCCACTCCTGCATCAGTTCGACGATAATACCCAGCCTCCCAGCGCGCCAGCCCGCTTCATCACGGATTCAGGCATCACGCGAATTGGGCGCGCACGAAATCTCAGTCTCAACCAAAATGCGCGACCGCAGGCACGTCTCTTAGCGTCACACTGTTCCGACTGCGGCCGAGACTTCGTTATTTCCCCAAACTGCCATCTTGCACCCTGCTGCGGAATAAATGCAGAGGGAACTTGGCTTTTCGATCTTGGCAAAATCAATCTGACGGATGACATTAATGAACTGCAGCTGCTCCTACTTAATTACATACAATACATAGGACCAGGAGGGCTGCTGAAGCACTTGCGCACGAGCGGAGGCCTTTCTTCATTTGGGCGCTCAAGCTACCTCTCTCAATGCGAGATTTGCGAAGACATCGCCCTCTCGAAAGAGGCACAGACCTGTCTTGCAAAGCTAGCTCCTAAACTGGCAGCCGACTTGATTGTCGAGACTAAATTCGAGACTACCTTTATCGGAAATGGGTCTGATATACATGATTGAAGTGCTACCCTCTTTAAATTCGCTCTCGAGTAATCCACTCCGTAGATTGGACACTCTTGGAGTAACAGATTTTTTAGACACACTTGACATATCTATAGATCCTTTTGAATGCGCGCATCGCATCTGGGATCAACTTGACAGGGAGCATCAAGAGATCGTCTCCTTCCTGATGCTAGGTGGAGAGATTGATCTCGATTCAGAAGTGGCAAAAAGAAGTCTGCTGAAAGGCACTGTTGAAACCATAGCCTCACTCGGGCTGCTAAGCAAGCACAATGGCAATGCCTCCCTTTCCGGTTTATCTCTAATCCGATATCATGGCATCTGGCTTTTTGCCGATGCGCCATCACCCTCGCCTTTACTATATTTTGGCTCTGATTCAATTGGGCTCGCTCGTCGGCTAAGCCCATCCCCCGGAAAGAATGCCTTAGACCTCTGCTCTGGACCAGGCATCCAGGCACTCATACTGGCAAAATCTGGAATGCACGTCACGGCGATAGATATCAATCCAATCGCCTCAGAAATCTGCCAACTAAACGCACTGGTCAATGGTATTAGCGAAGATTTAACTGTTCTAACCGGAAGTCTCTACAACGCACTAAACAATATCGAAAGCTCTTGCAGCTATGAACTCATTACGGTGAATCCTCCTTTGCTCCCAATCCCAGAAGACGTACCATACCCCTTCGTTGGCGATGGCGGCCCAGATGGCCTCAACATCACAAGCAAGGTTATTCGAGGTGCAGGAGATAAACTCACTGATAGCGGATACCTCTCTGCAATTGGAATGATTGGCCTTGGAACCAACAATCAATCAGCATTTGAACGAATACAGAACGATTTGTTGCAAGCTGGCCTCAATGGCGTCTTGACAATAATCTCGAGCTTTAACCTCGGACCCCAATCTGGCTGGATCGACGGTATCGCATGCACATCTGTTGCACATGCTCCAGGAAAATATTCCAGCAAAGAGGAGGCTGTAAAACAGATATCGCGCGCATACAAAAAAATCCACTACGACCGCGTCTGCACCTATCACTTGAAGGCGTGGAGGGAGAGACAGCCCTTTCAAAATCCCATCCTAACGATTCAAGACTGCTCCGCAGATGGCAACCCACTTGGCCCCTGGATCCTCTAAAGCATCCGTCATACGAAAGCAGGTCAATAGGCTGCGCGCCACTCTCTGATGACGCGCAGCCTATCTCATTTCCCCCGCGCTTTACCGAGCCCGACTCACACCTCATAGTTGGCACCGGTTTTCAAAATGCAAGATTCCGCATACAAAATCACTTCTTCTGTCTAGGTGGCAGACCTACGATTTTTGTAGTATAAAGTTCCTCTCAATGCCTTCAATCTATTTCGAGATTGAGAAGAACTTGCATCGGGTTTCATAGAAGCGATATAGATGATACGTTTTGTCCTATCTATATTCCGACATACATCAGGATGCCTCGTCTTTATCGTCATTTCAATAGTCGGCTTGGCCCTTTCCCACATTGCCCCCTTTTTGAACGGTAAATTAATTGACTTCCCGCACGTGGACCTCGTGGACAGGCCCCCTTGTGTAGCTGCACCCGAGGCGCCTCCCCGTCGCCCTCCAGCGCCGGGGTTCCCCTCCATCACGAAGAGGTAATCCCCGTCCGGCCTCGCCGTCTCTGCAACGCCGAGCCTCCCGAGCGACTCGAGGAGGGCGGGCTCGTCCCAGGAGATTTGACAATACTATAGAGACACGTCCCAAATTAGCTACTCAGTAGTTACTGCTGCTGGGCGCGGCGGGCGGCTCGGCGGGCCCTTGCTTCCTGGATCTCATCGAGGTGAGCGATGATCTCGGAGGCGCTCTCCTCGATCGCCTTGCCGTCGGTACGCACTACAAAGCAACCCAGGCGCTTCATGAGAGCACGAGCCTCCTCGAGCTCGCTTCGCACGCTCTCGGGCTCGGCATAGGAGCCGGCGACGGCACGGGCATAGTCGTCGCCCAAGCGGCTATCGCGAATCTCAGAAATAACGTCGACGGTCGAAATCAGGCCAAACAACCGCATCGGGTCTACCTCGTAAATCGACTTGGGCGGCTCCATACCGTGCGCCAACGGAACGTTGGCGACCTTGTAGCCCTGATAGGCCAAATACATCGACAGCGGCGTCTTGGATGTGCGCGACACGCCCAGCAGCACGATATCGGCACCCGACAGATCGTCGCAACCACGTCCGTCATCGTGCTCGACAAAGTACTCCATGGCCTCGATGCGGTGGAAATACCGGTCATCGGTCTTATGGATCACACCCGCCACTCCTTTTGGCGGCACGCCGATAAGCGACGACAGCACGGCAAGCGTCGGGCCGATCAGGTCGACCGAGCGAATGTGCAGCATGCCCAAGTAGTCGAGCACGCGAGCACGAAGCGCCGGATCGACAATTGTGTGGAATACGGCGATATCGCGATGGTCCGCATCGACATGCGGACCCACAAACGACTTAACCTGCTCCACCGAGGTCACCTTAGGCAGACGTAAAACACGAAAAGCCCCTTCATCAAATTGCCCGGACGCCGCAAGCACCACCTCACAAGCGGTATCACCGAGCGAGTCGGAGATAACGATAACGGTGGGACGAGCGGTGACCGGGCAATCCATGCGGGGCTCCTTTTGCGCTTATGCGCAGGATAGCTTACTTTTTGCGGGCAAGCTCACCGATGTTGGCGATGCCGGAGAAAACGGCCTCGAAGCGGTTGAGCAGCTTAAGGCGATTATCGCGGAGCTGCTCGTCCTTGTCCATGACCATAACCTCGTCGAAGAAGCGGTCGATGGGGGCACGCAGGGCGGCAAGAGCGGCAAATGCGGCCGGGTAATCCTCGGCAGCAAGGGCGGCGTCGACAGCGGTCTGAGCAGCCTCGGAGGCATCGGCAAGCGCGAGCTCAGCCTCGCCCATCAGGGCGCGATCGTACTCCGCGCCCAGCTCGGGCTTCGAGATATGCGCGGCACGGGCATAGGCCGTCGCCAGGTTGTCGAAGGTCTCGGCGTCGTTCTTGCGGGCCTCGTCGAGCGCGGCGCAGCGGGCAAAGAAGACGGACGGGGCGATGATGTGCACCGCGGAGACGGCGGCAACGGTATCGGCCGGGATCTTTTCGTCGCGGGCCATGCTCACCAGACGGCCATGGAAGAAGTCACGAACCTGTTGGGCGACCTCGGCAGCGTCGAACTCAATACCCTGCTCACTGTAGAGCTCGAGGGCGAAGTCGATGAGCGACGTGGGGTCGATCGGCAGACGATCGCGCAGAATGTTGATGATGCCGATGGCGGCACGACGCAGCGCGTAGGGGTCGGAGGAGCCGGTCGGGGGCTCGCCGATGGCAAAGATACCGGCGATGGTATCGAGCTTGTCGGCGCAGGCCACGATGCAGCCAGCGGTGCCCTCGGGCAGCTCGTCACCGGCAAAGCGGGGACGATAGTGATCGCGGATAGCATGAGCGACCTCGTCGTTCTCCCCCATCGCGCAGGCGTAATAACCGCCCATCACGCCCTGCTGACTCGTAAACTCGACGACGGCGTTGGAAACCAGGTCGGCCTTGCACAGGTGCGCGGCGCGAGCAGCGTCGGCGGCAAGATGGGCGCCCAGATGAGCCTCGCGGGCAATAGCGAGCGCGAGCTGCTCGATGCGCTCGGACTTGGCGAGCACGCTGCCGAGCTTCTCCTGGAAGGCGACCTTGGCCAGACGCTCACGGAACTCGTCAAGGGAGATCTTCAGGTCCTCCTCGTAGAAGAACTTGGCGTCGTCCAGACGGGCGCGCACGACGCGCTCGTTGCCGTCGATCACGCGCTCGGCGTTCTCGGGCTTGCTGTTGGAGACGACCACGAACTCACGCGTGAGCTTGCCCTCGCCGTCATAGATCGGGAAGTAGCGTTGGTTGGTGAGCATGGACTCGCAGATGATCTCGTGCGGGACCTTGAGGAACTCCTCATCGAAAGTACCGACGAGCACCGTCGGCCACTCGCAGAGGTTAATGACCTCCTCAAAGACCTTCTTGGGCGTATCGACATGGCAGCCGGGACGGGCAGCCTCGACCTCGGCGATACCGGCGAGGATGGCCTCACGACGACGCTCGGCAGAAAGCACGCCGGCATCCTCGAGCACCTGCTCGTAGGCGGCGGGGCTGGCGACCACATGGTCACCGGGGCCAAGCACGCGATGACCACGCGTGGTGTTGCCACTCGTCACGTCGGCAAAAGACACGGGCACAACGTCCTCGCCCAGAAGGCAGCAGATCCAACGGACCGGGCGAACAAAGGTCGCGTGCTCATGACCCCAGCGCTGGGAGCGGTAGTTGGGCCACTGCAGGCCGGAGATGGTCTTCTCGCACAGAGCGGTCAGAATCGGCGTAGCCGGTGCGGAGGGAATGTTCTTCTCGGCGAACACATACTCGCGACCGTCGGTGTCCTCGCGACGGACCAGGTCCTCGGCAGCCACACCGCACTTGCGGGCGAAGCCCTGGGCGGCCTTGGTGGCGTTGCCGTCGGCATCAAACGCAATGTTGGCCGCGGGGCCACGCTTGACCTCGTGAACCTCATCGGTCGCGGTGGCAACGTCGGCAACGAGTGCAGCCAGGCGACGCGGGCTCGAGATCACGCGGACCTCGCCGTGGGCCAGACCGGCCTCGTCGAGGCCCTTGGCGATCATGGTGCCAAGCTGCTTGACAGCATTGTTCAGCGGTGCGGAGGGCATTTCCTCCGTACCGATCTCAAACAGGAAATCCTTAGCGTCTGCCATGGCTTACGCCACCTCGCCTTCCTGGTCGGCATTCTCGTTGACTCCGGCGACCTCGGCCATATAGGCCTCGCAGCACGCCTTGGCGACGGCGCGGACGCGCAGGATGTAGTTGGCACGCTCGACCGCGGACAGGGCGCCGCGGGCATCGAGCAGGTTGAAAGCGTGGCTGCACTTCATGACGCAGTCGTATGCGGGTAGCGGCAGCTTGCGCTCCAGGCAGGAATGGCACTCGGCCTCGTAGTCGTCAAACTTCTGACGCATCATCTCGACGTTGGCGACCTCAAAGTTATAGGCACTGAACTCGCGCTCGTTCTCGAGGAACACGTCGCCATAGGTCATGGGCGTACCGTCGGGCAGGTAGCTCCACACCAGGTCGTAAACGGAGTTGACGCCCTGAGCATACATGGCGATACGCTCCAGGCCATAGGTGATCTCGACGGGCACGGGGTCGACCTCGATGCCGCCCACCTGCTGGAAGTACGTAAACTGCGTGACCTCCATGCCGTTGAGCCAGACCTCCCAGCCAAGGCCCCAGGCGCCCAGGGTCGGGCTCTCCCAGTCGTCCTCGACAAAGCGGACGTCATGGTCATTGGGGTCCAGGCCAATGGCGGCCAGCGAACCCAGGTAGAGCTCCTGGGCGTTGACCGGCGAGGGCTTGATAAGCACCTGGAACTGATAGTAGTGCTGCATGCGGTTGGGGTTCTCGCCGTAGCGGCCGTCGGCGGGACGGCGGCAGGGCTGCGCATAGCAGGTGCGCCACTCGGCGGGACCGAGCGAGCGCAGCGTGGTCGCGGTATGGAAGGTACCGGCACCGACCTCGGAGTCATAGGGCTGCATAATGACGCAGCCCTGCTCGCCCCAGTACTGCTGGAGGCGCAGGATGATGTCTTGGAAGGAAAGCGATGAAGCGTTCATGCCTCTAATATCCCCTCGTCGAAACGATTACACGGTTAGGTACTGTACTATAGCGGTTTTTAGTCGATAGCGCCGATGCGGTTGAGCGGCCAGTAACGCACAAGCGCCACAGCGATCAAATCAGAGCGATCGACGGGACCAAAGTAGCGTGAGTCGGCAGAGTTCTCTCGATTGTCGCCCATCACCCACACACAGTCATCGGGGACGGTGTAGGGATAGCTCACCTGGGCAGCGGGCGCCTGGACCGAAAGCGGCCAGCTCATGCCAGTCGTATAGTCCTCATCGAGCGCCTGGCCGTCGACGACGACCTTGCCGTCCTGCAGGTCGACCGTCTGGCCGGCCGTGGCAATAACGCGCTTGACGAGAACATCGTGCTCGGAGGTGCCATCGGGGTTGTGAAAAACCACGATATCGCCCTGCTTGACGGGCTGACCGAGCTCGAGGCTCACCTTTTGCGCCAGGATCTGGTCGCCAATCTCGATCGTGTCCTCCATAGAACCGGTGGGCACCACAAAGGGCTCGACCACAAAAGTGCGGATCAGGAACGTGGCCACGAGCGCGATCGCGATGACCGCGATCCACTCAAAAGCGCCCCTCAACGCGGAATGTTGCGTAGGAACCATACTCACTCCTCGCTCTGCGAATACGAAGCGTCAAGAATCTCCTGCGCGTAAGCGCGCTCCTCGGGCGTGAGCCGCGCCGTCTCGATCAAGTCGGGACGCCAGCGGCAGGTGCGCTCGATGGCGTTCTTGCGACGCCAGGCATCGACCTTGGCGTGATCGCCGCTCACAAGCACCGGAGGCACGCCCTCGCCGTTGAACTCGGCAGGACGGGTATACTGCGCGTACTCGAGCAGGCCTCCATCCTCGGCAGTCGAGAACGACTCGTCCACGTTGCTCATCTCGTCGCCCAGGGCGCCGGGAATGAGACGCACGACGGCGTCGGCCACGACCATAGCGGGCAGCTCGCCGCCCGTGAGCACGTAGTCGCCAATCGACAGACGCTCGTCGGCATACGCATACGCGCGCTCGTCGACACCCTCGTAACGACTGCACACGAACAGTAAGCGCTCGCTTTTAAGCAGGCGCTCTGCCACATGCTGCGTGAAGGGCTCGCCACAGGGCGTAAAGAACACCACGGTTGGCTTGGGACCCTCGGCACGAATGGACTCGATGGCCTCGGCAATGGGCTCGACCTTCATGAGCATGCCCTGCCCGCCGCCGTACGGCTCGTCATCGACGG